>NZ_CP098604.1:920194-1226926 GCF_024499015.1 Xanthomonas hortorum pv. pelargonii
CGTGGTGTGGATCGATACCCAGACCGGCAAAAGCGCGTCGCTGCCGGATGCGGTGCGCGCTGCCAGCAACTGAGTTTCATTAGCGCATTCGCTGCGTTTTCTCGGTGTCGGTGATTGGCGGCGGCTCTTTCGGGAGCCGCCGTTTTACTTTCCTGCGACGATGCAGTTGCTGCTGCGTCATGCAGTAGACACACGCTTCGAGACCGGCAGAACGCAGGGGATGCAGCACAGCGACCTGCGCCTCAGGGGTTGCGCTTGATCGGCAACGTTGTGCAAGTGGCCTCACCAGGACGGCAGCATGCGTGCCGCCATCCTGGCGCTGTTACGCACTGCGCCCGATCACGAACCCGGCGCGCGCTTGCGTGCTTCCAACGTGGTCTTGATCTCGCGGCCATCCTGCAAGGTAAAGATCACTGGCACCTGCGCGCCTTCCTGCAGCGGTGCGCCGGCGTCCATCAGCATCAGATGCAGGCCGCCCGGCGCCAGCATCACCGACTTGCCGGCAGGCAGCGGCAACTCGGGCACCGCACGCATGCGACTGACGCCATTGCTCTGCGTGGTCTCGTGAATGGAGACATCGGCGAACACGCTGCTCTTGGCCGCGGTGACCTTCAGCGGCTGCGCGCAGCCGTTATGGAATTGCCCGAACCCCGCCGCCATGCCCATGCCACCGGGCGGTGGAATGCGGACCCAGCCATCCTTGAATTCAGGCAGGCACTGCGCCGAGACGCCTGCACTTGCCAACACCGCCAACGCACCGAGCAGCACGCGTGCATACATGCGCTGCCTGCTTCGACTGCCGTCTATCATGACCCGACCTCCAGGAGCCCCGAATGAGCATCCAGATCTTAGACCATGGCCGTCTTCGCGAAATCCGTCTGGCCCGCTCGCCGGTCAATGCACTGGACAGGGCGCTCTGCCAGGCCTTGAGCGTTGCAGTGCAGCAGGCCGGCGATGAGACCGATGGCATCGTGCTGTCGGGCAGCGAGCGGATCTTTTCCGGCGGCATGGACGTGCCGCACCTGCTGGCGCACGGCACCGACCGCGCGGAATTGCTGGCCAGCTGGACGGCCTTCTTCGAGGCCGCGCAAGCGTTGGCCAACAGCCGCGTGCCGGTGGTGGCGGCCATCGGCGGGCATGCGCCGGCCGGCGGCTGCGTGTTGGCGCTGTGCTGCGACTACCGGGTGATGGCGCGCAGTGCCGACACCGCCAAACCCTATGCGATCGGCCTGAACGAAGTGCAGGTGGGGCTGGCCGCGCCCGAAGGCATCCAGCGCCTGTTGCGCCGCGTGGTCGGTGCGCACCGCGCCGAGCGCCTGCTGATCTCCGGCCAGCTGCTGCCGGCCGAACAGGCGGTCACGATCGGCCTGGTCGACGAGCTGGCCGATGGCGAGCTGGTCACCGCGCGCGCGGTTGCCTGGCTGCAGGATCTGCAGCGACTGCCGCGCCAGCCCATGCTGACCACGCGTGCCATCGCCCGTGCCGATCTGCGCGCCGCGCTGGCACCCGAGCTGATCCAGCTGGAGCGTTTCATCGACGGCTGGTACGCACCGGATGCGCAGGCGGCGCTGCATGGCCTGGTCGCGCGCCTGCAAAAGGCCTGAGCACGCGCCTTGGGCATGGTGACGACGGGGCGGCCGGTATAATCGCGGTCCGTCGCACGCCCAGGCCAGCCCTTTGTCCGCCACTGCCGAACCCGTCGTCTCCGAACTGATCAACCTGCTGTCGCTGGAGCGTCTGGAAGACAACCTGTTTCGCGGCCAGAGCCGCGATATCGGCACCAAGTACGTGTTTGGTGGGCAGGTGCTGGGGCAGGCGCTGGCCGCCGCGCAGGCCACGGTGGAAAACGGCCGCCAGGCGCACTCGTTGCATGCCTATTTTCTGCGCGCCGGGGATTTCGATCACCCGATCGTCTACGACGTCGATCGCACCCGCGATGGCGGCAGTTTCTCGGTACGACGGGTCACCGCGATCCAGCATGGCAAGGTGATCTTTTTCTGCGCAGCGTCGTTTCAGGAACACGAAGACGGCGCCGAGCATCGGTCGGTGATGCCGGTGGTGCCGCCACCGGAAGATATCGAACCCACCGCGCCGCTGGCACCGGAGGTGCTGGCGAAACTGCCGGCCAAGGTGCAGCGCTGGCTCTCGCGTGGCGGCCCGTTCGAATTCCGCCACGTCTTTCCGCGCGACGAACTCAGACCACCCAAGCGCCCGCCGTTCCAGCAGATGTGGCTACGCCTGAGCGACCCGGTCGGCGACGATGTCGGCCTGCATCGCGCCTTGTTGGCGTATGCCTCGGATTTTCAGCTGCTGGGCACCTCGACGTTTCCGCACGGCATCAGTTATTACACGCCGAACGTACAGATGGCCTCGCTCGATCATGCGCTGTGGTTCCACCGCCCGTTCCGTACCGACGACTGGCTGCTGTACTCGCTCGACAGCCCCACCGCGCAGGGTTCGCGCGGCCTGGCGCGTGGGCAGTTTTTCACCCGCGATGGCGTGCTGGTCGCCAGCACCACGCAGGAAGGCTTGATCCGCGTGGTGCCCGATGGCAGTGCAATTGCCGTGCCGGCGAAGGACTAGCCGTGCCCTTGCTTGAACAACAGATTTCACTGAGCGCAGCCAGGCCTGCTGCAGCCTTTTTCGGTTGTGGACCGACGTCCACGCCATTCTTCTTCTATGTCTCGAACACGCGCACCCGCAGCGCGATGCGTTCGGCAATCGCTGGCACACCTTAAGCATGCGCAAGATCTTCAGCAGTCAACGTATCGAAACCGCCGAAGGCGTCGCCAACCTGTTGCGCGATGCCGGCATCGATGTGCGCATGAGCAATGGCCGCTCCTACGAAAGCAAGCGCACCGGCCAGTTCAGCTATCTCGAACACAGCAACGCACAGACCTATCCCACCGTGTGGATCGTGCATGCCGACGACCAGCCACGCGCGCGCGAGTTGCTGCGCGACGCGCGCCTGCTCGACACCACCCGTCGCGACCTGCCGAACGTGGAATACACCTTTCGTGAAGGCGAAAACGGCTCAAGCTCCAGCGCGCGCAGCTGGGCCTGGCGTATCCGTCTGGTGCTGCTGCTGGTGATCGGCGCGGTTGCAATGTTCGTGGTGCTGCGCCATCGCAGCGCGCCTGCGCCGGTGGCTCAGCCGGCGTCACAGCAAGCGGCGCCTGCCAACGCGACACCACCGGCGGCAGAGGACGAAGAAGTGCGCGTGCGGATCCAGCCGGCGCGCTGAGCGCCGCTGACGTCAGCACCTGCATCAACCGGCATCGCATCGGTCACATCTGCCGCTCCCATGCGTCATGCTGGGACCAGGACATGGATTGCACCGATGCACACCGACACGCTGGACCTGATGTTGCAACGCGAACTGCCGCATGCCGCGGCCGGCTGCCAGCAGGCCTATGGCCGCATTGTGCGCGCTTGCCAGAACACGGTGACCGCCATCGCGCTGGCGATCACCCGCGATATCGCCGCCAGCGAAGACATCGCCCAGGAGGCCTTTCTGCGCGCCTGGCAACGACTGGCACAACTCAGCCAACCGGCCAGCTTCCTGCCATGGCTGCGCCAGATCACCCGCAACCTGGCGCGCGACTGGCTGCGCGCCAACCGGCATCGCGCGCTCAGTGGCGAGGCGGCAGATCTTGCCATCGCGATGGCAGCCGACCCGGCACCCTCGCCCGCCGAGCACCTGCTGCAGGTGGAAGAAGAAATTGCCGCGCTCGACATCATTTCCGCACTGCCCGAAGAAAGCCGCGAGACGCTGCTGCTGTACTACCGCGAAGGCCAGAGTTCGCAACAGGTGGCCTCGCTGCTCGGCCTCAGCGATGCGGCCGTACGCAAACGGCTGTCGCGGGCACGTGCCAGCGTGCGCAGCGAACTGCTGCGCCGGTTCGGCGCGTTCGCGCGTGGCAGCGCGCCCAGTGTGGCCTTTGCCACTGCGGTGACCTCGGCAACGATGCTGGCAGCACCCGGAACCGCGAGTGCGGCCATTGTGTTGGGCGGCATCGGTGGCGCGGGCAAGCTGGGCATGGGTGGTTTGACCGGCTCGGCGCTGAGCGGTGGCGGTGCAGCGGGCGCACTGAGCCTCTGGTTCGGCATGCCGGCGCTGTTTGCTGCAGGCAGCGTGCTGGTTGCCGGGCTGGGCACGTATTGGTCGTGCTGGTACTTGCTTCGCTTTGCAGAGACCACTGGCGAGGTTGCGGCAATCCGTCGCTTCATCCGCATCACCACGCTGACGTCGGTACTGGTGGTGGGCAGCACGCTACTGTTGAAACGCCTGGATGCGGGCGCGTGGGCGTCGCTGCTGATGCTCTGCGCAGGCATGGCCGTGCTCAACTATCAATCCATCAGGGTGCTGCCACGCGTCATGCGCCCCATGCTGGAACGCGATGCGCAACGACGCGGCGCTACGCAGCCCCCTGCTGTATCGCTGCATGTTCAGTCCAAGCGCGATGCTCGTGAGCACGCTAGCGGTCACGCTGCCAATCTTCCATCACTACATGAAGCTAGGAATGCTGTGATCTAACGGAAGCAGCGATGACCGCAATCGACTGACTCCGGCAGCCGGCCAACAAAAACGGCCTCCTGCTTGCGCGGGAGGCCGTTGGTCGATCGGCGCCTTGTTGCGTGTTGCTGTTTACATGTTGCAGATGACGACAGTGCTGCCGGTCGCAGCAGCGCGACCGGGTAACGCTTTGGCGACTGGAAGAACTCAGCTGCCCGCAGCGGGCTTGGCCGGCATCGGACGCTTGCCGTGATCGCCACGCTCGCCATGCTCGCCCGGACCACGCGGACCGTGCTCGCCACGCTGCTTGGAGGCCGCGTCGAACTCGGCCTTGCTCAACTTGCCGTCCTTGTCGGTATCAGCCTTGGCAAACCACGTATCGCGATGCTGCTGCATGCGCAACTCGCGGTCGGCGCGATCGACAAAGCCGTCCTTGTTGACGTCCATCTCATCGAAATGCGCGGCGAACTTCGGGTCGGCCTTGGCTTCTTCGCGGCTGATGCGGCCGTCCTTGTTGGTATCGAACTTGCTCAGCCATTCGCCGCGTCCGTCGCGACCCGGGCCACGGTGATGCGGGCGCTCATCGCGCGACAGCTTGCCGTCCTTGTTGGTGTCCAGCGTGTCGAACTGCGCAGCCAGCTTCGGGTCTGCCGCCGCTTCGCTGCGGTCGATCACGCCATCGCCGTTCTTGTCGAGCTTGGCAGGACGCGGCGCATCGCCAGCGGCAGGCGGGGCGGCGAACACCGCGCCGGTGGACAGGGCGGCCAGCACGGCCAGTGCGAGAAACGGTTTGCGAGACGTCATGAGAAACTCCTGGAATGTGAAAACCACACGCGGCACCTGCATGGGCCGCATCGCGTGGGTGGCGCATCCGAATCCACCGTGCGCTGCCACCAACACCCACATCAACGAGCGATCGGCACGCGCGTTGACGCGGCCACCTGGCGTATTCATCCGGCGGACAGTCGCCGCTGTTGCGACACGCAGGCGCTATCCTGCGTGCATGGCCATCCACGCCGACACCCACGACGACCTGCGCCTGTTCCAGACCGGCGAGCATGCCTGCGGCTACTGGCCGGATCGGCGTGCGCGCGACCTGGTGCTGGACCCGCACGATCCGCGTCTGGGCGCAATTTATCCGCAGGCATTGGCGTGGGGATTTCGGCGCTCCGGCGATCTGGTCTACCGGCCGCATTGCGAACGTTGCCGCGCCTGCGTGCCGGTGCGCATTGCGGTGGATGCGTTCCGGCACGATCGCAGTCAGCGCCGTTGCCTGGCGCGCAACCAGGACCTGGTGGTGCGCGTGGTCGCCGCCGAACGCACCGACGAACAACTTGCGTTGTATCGGCAGTACCTCAAGCACCGCCATCCCGGCGGCGGCATGGACGAACATGGCGCAACCGAATTCGACCAGTTCCTGATCGGCGGCTGGTCGCATGGGCGCTTTCTTGAGATACGCGAACCGGCGGTGGCGCACGCGCCGGGGCGATTGCTCGCCGTTGCGGTCACCGATGTCACCGAGCACGCGTTGTCGGCGGTCTACACGTTCTATGCGCCGGATGCCGCCGCACGTAGTCTGGGCACCTTCGCGATCCTGCAGCAGATCCAGTGGGCGCAACGCGAGCGGCGCGCACACGTGTATCTGGGCTACTGGATCGATGGCCACGCGAAGATGAATTACAAGCGCCATTTCAGCGCGCTGGAAGCTTACGACGGCCGTCAATGGCGCGGGCTCCCCGCCCCTGCATCGGCACGTTGAGCCAGGCGAGGACGACATCGGTCTGTCGTCTTGCGCGTGCGAGAATGCGGCGATGATCAAACCTCTCCTGCTACTTGCGCTGACCGTGCTCTGCGCTGCCTGCGCGCATCGCGCGCCCTCGTCTGACACGATGTCCGACGCCGCTGCCGGGTCCACGCCGGCCCACTTGCGCATCGCGACCTACAACACCTCGCTGTATTCCGACCAGGCCGGCGGCCTGGTGCGCGAACTGCAGGGCGACAGCGCGCATGCGCGCAAGATCGCCGCGGTGCTGCAGCAGGTGCGCCCGGATCTGGTGCTGCTCAACGAGTTCGACTTCGACCCCGAGCATCGCGCCGCCGATCTGTTCCAGCAGCGCTATCTGCAGGTCGCCCAGCCGGGCGGCGGCGAAGCGCTGCGCTATCCGTATCGCTACCTGGCGCCAGTGAATACCGGCGTGCCGAGTGGGCTGGATCTGGACAATAACGGCACTGTCGGTGGCGATGGCCGCTCGCGCGGCAACGATGCCTGGGGGTATGGGTTGCACCCTGGCCAGTACGGCATGCTGGTGCTGTCGCGCTATCCGATCGATGCGCAGGCGGTGCGCAGTTTCCAGCTGCTGAAATGGAGCGCGTTGCCGGGTGCGTTGCGCCCGACCGATCCGTCCAGCAAGAAATCGTTTTATCGCGATGCGATCTGGGCGCAACTGCGGCTGTCGTCCAAATCGCATTGGGACGTGCCGGTGCGCACGCCGCTGGGCGTGGTGCACGCGCTGGTGTCGCATCCCACACCGCCGGTGTTCGACGGTGCCGAGAAGCGCAACGCCGCCCGCAATCACGACGAACTGCGGCTATGGCGCGAGTATCTGGACAACCCCAACGACGCCGCATGGCTGTGCGACGACCAGGGCCGCTGCGGTGGTCTGCCGGCCGACGCACGCTTTGTGATCCTCGGCGATCTCAATAACGATCCGGTCGATGGCGCCGGCCGCCACGATGCGATCCGCGCACTCATCACGCATCCGCGCGTGCTGCAGTACCCCACCCCGCACAGCGACGGCGGCCCGGAAAAAACCGCCGAATACGCCGCGCTAGGCATCGCGCATACCGGCGACCCGCAGCAGGTCACCGGTGACTTCGGCCCGCAGGCCGGCACGATGCGCCTGGACTACGTGCTGCCGTCGCGCCAGTTCACGTTGATCGGCAGCGGCATCTTCTGGCCCGCGAGCAGCACGCCGGAAGCGGCGATAGCCGATGGCAGCGATCATCATGCGGTGTGGGTGGATGTGGCTGGCGACTAAGCAATCGGACCGAGGCTCCGAGATGTCATGCTCTGGGCCTGGCGTCGACGGCTGCACATAACACTAAGGCTATATGCAAGAAAGGGAAGATTTAACGCTCCGAGTCCTAACGCCATGCCGGAGGAGCAGATGATTTCTGCAAGTACCTGAGCCAGTGATTGACAAGGTTCCCGAGGGCGGCCACGTCAAATTTGAGTGGTCCGGATTCAGTCGACAGGCTTACACTCCCTCGCAGACAGGTATCGCAAGGAAGTTGAATGAGACTGCATTTCCACCATGCGCACCGCTTCTTGGGCAATTTTTCTCTGCCGTTCGCGCTCGCCTGCCTCGCAAGCGCGTGCAGTGCAAACAAGCCAACGTCTTCTGAAAAGGAAGACCTTATGCTCAGCCGACCATTTCCGGTGGATGCGACGGATGCCCATGTGCGCTTCGAATTCGAGGCGACACCGGAGAATGTAAATCTCACTCGGTCCTACATCGTCGGATTAAACCTGAGTCGCAAAGGACCCGTCGACCCAGTCACAACACTAAACAACAGCGACTCACCGGTAAGATACGCACTCAAAGTGAATGCCTGCAAATGGGAGGCAGGGAGTTGCGATAAAATATTTACAGAAGACAACTTCCAAGCCCTGTTGAGAAAAGAGCCTAGCAAGGTAAAATTTTTCGGCTGGCGCGTAGGAAACCCCGATATCAAATACATCGAATCCGGAGCACATAACTCTGATTCAAGTAACTGGATCGTCTGCAACCTCCACCTAAGAAGCTATGGCCGGTATCGCGTCGATATTTCATCAGTAGCAGGCAATCCAGTACTGAATATTCCTGAAGCAGAAATCACAATACAAAAAAGATTAACATCCTCTAAATAATACAAACCTGACAGGGATTTCGTTATGGACAAGCAGCACTACACAGTGACGGTCGTTATAGCGGCTCCCGGCACCCCCTTATACGACGAAGGTCAGCAGCAGACAAAAGATGGTATACCTGTCACGTCCGGCCCCGGCCACATGTTTTTCGTGACTAGCGATGGTAAGCAATCAACAAGCTATGGATTTGCCCCTGTCACTCACGGACAGACCAATGGCCCCGGTGAAATTTACAACTCTGATGCCGATGAGTACCACAAACCTGCCTATTCCAGAACGATGGAAATAAGCAAGGAACAATACGATAAGCTCCAACAGTTCGGCCGCGAACCTGAAAAACTAGGCTTCGACAAGGAATACAAGGACGTACGCAACAACTGCGTCGATTTTACCTGGGCAGCCCTCAATCATGCCGGACTCCATCGAAACAAGAGCATCGATGTGAATGGCTTGCTTGGTCCAGGAGCCGGACAACTGCTTCCGGATGTTCGCATTCCTTTGCCGGTAGAAGGCTCGGGAAAAGATGCTTACCGCCCGCTACGCAATATCCACGGTGTGGAGAGCATTGAGGCACCATTTCCGCACAGTCCATTGAACAAGGAAATCCGGAACCCGCTTCCGGCACAAAGGTCGTTGCAGCAGCACATTCTCAGCGAAGAGCGGCACGCGCCATCGTTGAAGGACCCCACGCATCCAGGCTACCAACTGTTTGCACAGGCGCAGGATCACGTACAGACACTGGATCGCGAACACGGACGGCAAACGGACGCGTGCAGCGCCAATCTTGCGGGCTGCTTGGCGGTGCAATCCTGCAAGATGGGAATGGACCGCATCGACGAAGTGAGACTGAGCGACGATGCCTCGCGCGCATTTGCTGTGCAGAACAATCCTTACTCGGCCGGATCGCACGACCAGTTGCGCGCCCATGTCGATACGGTTTCCGCACTCAATACACCGCTGGAGCAGAGCAGTCAGGCATGGACGCAGGCTGCAGCCGAGCGCGTGCAGGCAGAGCAGCAACGGAACCTGCAACAGGAGCAAACGCAAGCTCCATCAGCTCGAACCATGAGCTGACCGGGCGAGAGTCGCAGGGAGCTCATTCCCTGGCGCCTCGCCTGTTAGCTACTAACTGACTTTTCAAAGCCAGCAACCAAAGTCTACGGTACGGCAATCTTTCCACTGCACCAATGCGAGTCGACCGGAAACTCAGGCAGTCAGCTGAATCGTCAGCGCCGCAGCCGCCACGCGCACTTTCTCGCGCGCAGCATCGATGCTGTCCGCGCGCGCCAGCGTGACACCGACACGGCGGTGACCATCCACGCGCGGTTTTCCGAACAGACGTAGTGCGGTGTCCTGGTCGCGCAGTGCATCGGCAACGTTATCGAAGACCGGCACGCCGTGACCATGTGCGAGCACTGCGCATGATGCCGACGGGCCGCTCTGGCGAATCACGCCACCGTTCTCGGCACCGACCGGCAGGCCGAGAATGGCGCGCGCGTGCAGCGCGAATTCGCTTAACTCCTGCGACACCAGCGTGACCAGACCTGTGTCGTGCGGGCGCGGCGAGACTTCACTGAACCAGACTTCGTCGCCCTTGACGAACAGCTCCACACCGAACAACCCCCAGCCGCCAAGGTCATCGGTGATCGCCTGCGCGATCTGCTGCGAGCGCTGCAGCGCGGCCGGCGACATCGGCTGCGGCTGCCAGCTCTCGCGGTAGTCGCCATCTTTCTGCCAGTGCCCGATCGGATCGCAGAACGAAGTACCGCCGGCATGCCGCACGGTCAACAAGGTGATCTCGTAATCGAAGTCGATGAAGCCTTCGACGATGCAGCGGCCGGCACCGGCACGCCCGCCGGTCTGCGCGTAGTCCCACGCGGCATCGATATCCGCTTCGCTGCGCAAAGTGCTCTGGCCCTTGCCCGACGACGACATCACCGGCTTGACCACACATGGCAGGCCAACCGCGGCGATTGCCTCGCGGTACTCGGCCGCGGTGTCGACGAAGCGGTATGGCGAGGTCGGCAGGCCCAGCGTTTCGGCGGCAAGGCGGCGGATGCCTTCGCGATCCATGGTCAGGCGTGCAGCACGCGCGGTCGGGATCACTTTCTGGCCCTGTTCGCGCTCCAGCGCAACCAGCGTTTCGGTATGGATGGCCTCGATCTCCGGCACGATCAACTGCGGCTGCTCTTTGGCGATCAGCGCGCGCAACGCCTGCGGGTCGAGCATGTCCAGCACATGCGAACGGTGCGCGACCTGCATCGCCGGCGCATTGGCGTAACGGTCAGCAGCGATCACTTCCACCCCGAAGCGCTGCAATTCGATCGCCACTTCCTTGCCCAGTTCGCCCGAACCCAGCAACAGCACGCGGATGGCGGAAGGCGACAACGGCGTGCCGAAAGTAGTCATGAGCGCGGTCCAGATCGGAAGAGGGCCGCCATTCTAACGGGCGGCTGGCACGACCGCCGGTCGGAAACCAGCTTGAATTTGATATCAATCTGATATCTTTCTTTCAAACAACAAGGACGCCCAACCATGAAAGAGAAATCGCTCGGTTCTGTTCCAGGCATTCCGCTGATCGTTGCCAGGGTCGTCGTGCTGCTGCTGGCGGCCTCTACGCTGGTCGCAGCCGGCATGGGCCTGTTGCCGATTCTGGGCATGCTGCCGGCCATCCTGATCGCAGCCGGCAACGTGTTCGTGCTGGCCGGCCTGTACACGCTGGAGCCGAATCAGGCCGCAGTGCTGAGCCTGTTCGGCAAGTACGTCGGCACGGTCAAGGACCCAGGGCTGCGCTGGAACAACCCCTTCTATGCAAAACGTCGCGTCAGCCAGCGCGTGCGCAACTTCGAAAGCGGCCGGCTCAAGGTCAACGAACTGGATGGCAGCCCGATCGAGATTGCCGCCGTGATCGTGTGGCAGGTTTTGGACGCATCCGAAGCGGTCTACAACGTGGACGACTACGAAAGCTTCGTGCATATCCAGTCCGAAGCGGCGCTGCGTGCGATGGCCACCAGCTACCCCTACGACCAGCACGAAGACGATCAGATCTCGCTGCGCAGTCACCCGGCCGAAATCAGCGAGCAACTCAAGCGCCATCTGGACGAGCGCCTGACCCAGGCCGGCGTGGATGTGATCGAAGCGCGCATCAGCCACCTCGCCTACGCACCGGAAATCGCCCAGGCCATGCTGCAGCGGCAGCAGGCCAATGCGGTGATCGCCGCACGCACGCGCATCGTCGCCGGTGCGGTGGGCATGGTCGAAATGGCGCTGTCCGAACTGCAGAAAAATGGCGTGGTGCAGCTGGACGAAGAGCGCAAGGCGCACATGGTCAGCAACCTGCTCACGGTGTTGTGTTCTGATCGTGGCACCCAACCGGTGGTCAACGCCGGCTCGCTGTATTGAGGTGATGCGATGAATGTCATGGTGCCGTTGGTGGTCGCGCTCTCCGGCTTGCCCGCGCTGGCAATCGCCGCCTCCATCGGGGCGGACGAGGACGACCGCGCGCGTGGCCTGGGCCTGCGCTGGGCGCTGATCGGCCTGGTGATCCTGATCGGTGCCGCGTGTCTGTACTGGGCCGGCGACAACCGCGCCGGTATCTACGCGGTGGTGATCGGCATGCTCGTCGGCGTGAACGTGTTGATCGTCTCGATGGTGATGCACCTGCGCCGCCACAGCGGCCGCGGGGAGCGCGAGTGAACGAAAAGAAGGCCTATCCGCTGCGCATCAACGCCGACGTCCTGGCCGCCGTGCAGCGCTGGTCAGACGACGAACTGCGCAGCCTCAACGCACAGATCGAATACGTGTTGCGCGATGCGCTGCGCAAGGCCGGCCGGCTGCCGAAGCCGCGCGACGACAAGGAACCGCAAGCATGAGCAAACGCTGGAACTATCTGACCATCGAGTTGAAGCCGTCGTTTATCGGCACGATCAAGAGCGAGGACATCCAGGCCGAACTGGTCAAGCAGGGCAACCTCGGCTGGGAGCTGGTCAACATCCTCATGCATATGCCGCTTGGCACAGCGCTGCTGGTGTTCAAGAAGGAACTCTGACATCGGCGCGCCAGCGCGCCTCGGCAGCTGGCGCGCAGTGGCCGCTCGTGCGCTGCGTTGATGACGGACGTGGCGGCGGTGGTCGCCGAGCTCTCGCAGCCACGGCTACCCGCCGCTGTACCAGGATTTGCCTTCGCTGGCCGCGCTGGCCACTTCGGCCTACCCTGTGCCGATGCCGATACGTCCCTTGCCGACCCTGCTGCTCAATACCCGCTCGATCGAACTGGTGCCAGCCGCCCTTCTGCAGGCGCGCAGCAATGCCGACGCGCGTGTGCTGGCGCAGGCCGACTGGCTGCTGAGGCGCAAGCGCGATGGGCGCTATCTGGCTGCGCAACTGGCGCAGGGGCTGATGCCGCTGGTGCCGCGGCTGGCACGCGAGCCCGGCCTGGATGAGGCGCTGGATCGGTTGGATGCCGACACGCCTCGCCTGCCGCCACGCGCCACCACGCTCCCGATCGACGGCCTGCAACGCCGTCTGACGCAGCTGGGCATCGCTCACGACGATTACGTCAGCCAGACCGGCCTGATGCTGATCGCCGAACCGTCCGTGCTGCAGCATGCCGGCCGCGACCGCTTCGGTCGGCCGCTCTGGCTCAGCCACGGCGCGGCCCGCGCCTGGCACCGCATGCGCATCGATGCGGCACGCACGGGCATCCTGCTCGATGCGATCTCCGGCTATCGCAGTCACGACTATCAACTGGGCATTTTCGAACGCAAGTTCGCGCGCGGCCTCACGCTTGCCCAGATTCTGGCCGTCAACGCAGCGCCAGGCTTCAGCGAACACCACAGCGGCGATGCACTGGATATCGGCACGCCAGGCGAGCCGCCGGCCGAAGACGCCTTCGAAGCGACGCCAGCATTCGCGTGGCTGCGTACGCATGCCGCGCAGTTCGGCTTTCGCCTGAGTTATCCGCGCGACAACCCGCATGGCATCGTCTACGAGCCGTGGCATTGGCGTTGGTCAGCGACGTAAGCCGGCCGCGCGTCATGGCTCACGCGACGCAGCGCGACACGACCGCCCAGCTTGTCTGCTACCCTTGCGCGCGAGCTACTCCTGCGAGCGCGGCGTCGGCACCTTGGCCGCCACGCTGAAGTCGGCGATCTTCCACAGATAGAACGCGGCGTAGCTGCGATACGGGCCCCAGCGTTCGCCGCGTGCGGCCAGTTCCTTCGGCGTCGGCATCTGCTCCTGCTTGTCCACGCGTTGGGCACCTTTGCGCACGCCAAGGTCGTCGATCGGCAGCAGATCCGGGCGACCCAGGCGAAACATCAGCATCATTTCCACCGTCCAGCGGCCGATGCCACGCACCGGTATCAGCGCCTGGACAATCACTTCGTCGTCCATGAAAGCGAGCTTGCGTAACGAGGGAATCTCGCCTTCCAGTTCGCGCCGCGCCAGATCGCGCAATGCCAGCGCCTTGTTGCCGGACACGCCGCAGGCGCGCAATGCCGCATCGTCGATACGAGCGAGCGTATCCGCATGCAACCGCTGCGCACCGATCGCCACTTCCACCCGCGCCACGATCGTGGAGGCCGCCTTGCCGCTGAGTTGCTGGAACAGGATCGCGCGCGCCAATGCATCCACCGGATCGAACGGCTTGCGCCAACCCGGTTGTGGCGCGATCGGGCCGATGCGCTTCATCCACGCACCCAGCGCGCGGTCGCGCCGGGTCAAGTGCGCGAACGCAGCTTCCACATCGAATCCGCGGGCATGGCGCGGCATGCTCAGCGCCTCAACGCGCCGACCGCCAGCACTACCCAGCCCAGCATCAGGCTGACCCCGCCAACCGGCGCCAGGCTGGTGGGCCACCGCAGCAGCGCGCCGCCGACCAGGCTACCGGCAAACAGCAGCGTGCCGATCAACAGCAGATACAGACCGGTCCGACCCAGCGCGCGCGTTTCGGTGGTGCCGAGCACGGCCAAGACCGCGCCATGCCCGAATGCGTACAGCGACGCCAGTTGCAGCCGCGATTGCAGCACTGCATCGGCCACGCCATGCGAGGCATAGGCCGACAATCCCACCGCGATAGCGGCCAGCAACGCGCCGCAGAACGCCAGCAGCGAGGGATGTTTCTTACGACGTTCGAGCAGGGACATGAGGGCAGGCTCCATTGCAGCGCCGTGGCGCAAAAAAAAACGCGCCGCAAGGCTGCGGCGCGTTTTCGTCTGGATCAACTCATCGTGGTGAAACGATTACTTGATGGCCCAGTAAACATCGTAGACACCTTCCGGCGTAAACGACTTGTCCACGCCTGCCTTCCACGACTCGTACGGACGCTCGGTCACGTCGTTGCCGTTGGTGGCAGACCAGGCACGCAGCGAGCTACGCACTGCATCCAGACCGGCCATGTGGCCTGCGTAGGTTGCATAGGCGGAGCGATGCGCCTTGGTGCGCTCGTACTTCACCGGTGCTTCGGTCGGAATATTGACCTTCAGCTCTTCGCCAGTGGCGGCAACCGGCGTTGCATCGACCGGAGCAGCGGCAGCGGCGTCGTCCTTCTTGGCAGCGTCCTTGGCCGCATCCGGCTTGGGAGCCGCACCGGCACGCTTGCGCACCGGCTGCACGACGTCGAAGGCGTACTTGTCGGACGCGAAGTCGGTGGTGACGATGCGCACCGGACCCGCAGCCTCAAGGCCGTTGGAGTCCATCACACGCTTGATCCACTCCTGATTGTCCTTGATCGACTTCTTGATCGTCTCGTTGTCACGATCGATGTTGCCTGCGGTGACAACCAACAGGTCCTCGGCCGGCACATCGACGATCTTGAGATCGCTCAACACCGGCTTGCCATCCAGCTCGGCGCGGTAGTCGAAATTGGGAACGGTGGCCAGTGCGGTCGCCAGACGCGACAGACCCAGTTTCAGGTCGTCACCCACGTGGCGGCTGACATACAAGCCGGCATAACGACCGAACAGGTTCCAGCCGTACTTGACGCTGTAGTCCTGCGTGATCTTGACGTTCTTGTTGTTCTTGCCGGTCGGCACCAGGGTGAAATTGGTGACCTTGTCATAGCCCTTGGTGGGATCGTCGATCGAAATCTCAACACGCTCGTTCTTGACGCTGTTGGTGATCTCCCAGCTGCCCTTGCCGATGTAACCTTCGGTGGAGCTGTACTCGATACGTGCGCCCTTGCCCTCTTCAGGGCCGGCCAGCTTCAGCTGGAGCTTGGGGTCACGCAGCACGAGCGGGTTCCAATCCTTGAAACGACGGAAGCTGTTCACGGTGTCGTAAACAATCGTCATTCTGCGGTTGGTCTCAACACTCTCGGACATCTGCCGCTCCGAGGGCAACACCAGGCCCACTACGACAAACAGGCCAGCCACGATCCCCAAGGCGATCAGGAACTCGATAATACGGGTCATTCAGGAGGTCTCCGGGGCCGATCCCACGGCCGGGTTGAGTGAAGCGAAGCCGCCATCCTAGCAGGCTTCGAGAAAGATGTTCAGTTGTGCGACGGGTAGCGCGGTCTTGCGGTGTCATCTGCCGCAAGACACGCCGTTGCACAACGACGCAATCCTAATCCAGGCAGGGGTTTGGACGGATTGCGCGCCGCTATGATGCACATCGCGCGATGCCTGTGTGTGATGCAGCGATGGCATGGCGCATTCGCCCTGCTCGTCAGCCTGTTGCCATGCAGATGCACAGCAACGCGCCACGGTGAATCGCACCGGAGTGAATCAGGCACGCCCGCAGGGTGAAACGCGCCGCCGCGCGCCCAATCCCCTCAGCGCCGATGGGGATTGGGCGCCACCGCGCGATGCCGTCAGACCAACTGCAGCTCGAAGGCCTTCAATACCGCGCGGGTGCGATCGCGCACGCCGAGCTTGGACAGAATGTTGGACACATGATTCTTGATGGTGCCCTCGGCCACGCCCAGCGAATTGGCGATCTCCTTGTTGGAGAAGCCGCTGGCCATCAGCCGCAGGATCTCGGTCTCGCGGTCGGTCAGCGGGTCGGGCCGGTCCAGGCTGACGAACTCGTTGCGCATGTGTTCCAGGCCCGACAGCAGGCGTTGGGTCACCGCCGGCTGCACCAGCGAGCCGCCGCCGGCCACGGTGCGGATCGCACCGACCAGTTGTTCCAGCGAGACGTCCTTGAGCAGATAGCCCTTGGCGCCGGCCTTGAGTCCGGCCAGCACCAGTTGGTCATCGTCGAAGGTGGTCAGGATGATCGTCGGCGGCAGCGTGCCGTTGCGCGAGAGCATCTGTAGCGCCTCCAGCCCGGACATCACCGGCATGCGCATGTCCATCAGCACCACATCGGGCTGAATCTGCGGAATCTGCTCGACCGCCTGCTTGCCATCGGAGGCCTCGGCGACCACTTCGATGCCGTTGTCCAGCGCCAGCAGCGAGCGGATGCCCTGGCGTACCAGGGTTTGGTCGTCGACCAGGCACACACGGATCATCTAGAACACTCCTTGAGTCACGGCCGCAGGCATCAGTGCCGGCGCGCCTGGAACGGAGATGCGCAGGCCGAAGCCGTCACCCCGCCGGGTTTGAATCTCGAGCTGGCCACCATACTGGTTCAGGCGTTCGCGCATGCCGCGCAACCCGTTGCCGGGCGCCACGGTGTCGGCACCGTGGCCGTCGTCGCGGGCGTCGATCAGCACGCTGTCGGCATCGCGGCGCACCTGGATCCACAGGTTGCGCGCACCGGCATGGCGCACCGCATTGGTGATGATTTCCTGGGTACAGCGCAGCAGCACGTGGGCGCGCTCGGGGTCGTCCAGGGTCAGCGGCTGGGCGATGTCCAGATGGATGTCCAGCGACGGCACCTGGGTCACCAGCGGGCGCAAGGCCGCTTCCAGATCGATGGCGCCGCTATCGCGCAGGTGGCTGACCGCCTCGCGCACATCGGTGAGCAGCAGCTTGGCCAGCGTATGCGCCTGGCGCACGTGCTCCTGGGCCTGGCCCTCGGTGATGTGGCCGGCCACTTCCAGATTCAGGCTCAGCGCGGTGAGGTGGTGGCCGAGCAGGTCGTGCAGCTCGCGCGAGATGCGGGTGCGCTCGTTGATGCGGGCGCTTTCGGCCAGCAGCGCGCGGGTGGCACGCAATTCGGCATTGAGCCGGCGCTGTTCTTCGCGCGCATCGGTCTGCTGGCGCGCGACCAGGCTGGTCACGAAGATGAACATCGAAAAGCCGCCGTACAACAGCGACTGCATCAATGCGGCGAACAGGGTGAAGTCCGGGCGCAGGTAGTAGAACACCGGCAGTACCGCCAGCTGACTGAGCACCAGCCAGGCCACGCCGATGCGCAGCGGCAGCAGCCAGGGGATCACCCCGGCCGCCACCATCATCAGAATGCTGCCCAGCCCGGTTCCGCTCAGATAGCTGACCGCCAGCGCGAAGATGGTGAGCAGCAGCAGAATCAGCCGGTCGTACCAGTGCGCGTGGCCGCCGCTGTTCAACCCGCGCGTCAGCCAGAAGTAGCTGGCGCCGAAGCCGACGAAGAACCCCGACATCAGCAGGGCTTCGGCCACGCTGCGGTGGTCGCCCTCTTCGGCAACCGGCCAGTAGGTGTACACCAACGGCATGGCGATCATCGCCCAGGTGAACAGGCCGGCGAAGCGCAGGACGCGCGTATGACTGAGGTATCCCAACATGTAAGCATCTTAGGCGTAACGCTCGGCCCTGCCCTCTTGCCGGAAGTCATGCATCGGCGCTTTGGCAACACGTGGCAGTACGACATCGGCGCGCCGCTGCCGCCTCCTCGTCCGCATGCCCAGCGGAGCGCGCATGCCGGGTCGCCGCTTCAGGCCACGCATGTAATAATCCGACGCAGATCCGATTTCGGGTCGAGAGCGTTACCCCACGGAGTCCCAATGTCGATCGTTATCCGCGACGTGCGCGAGCACGAGCTCGATTCCGTCCTGGCCCTGAACAACAATGCCGGACTGGCAATCCTGCCGCTGGATCCAAACAAGCTGCAGCGCTTCTACGAGCAGGCCGAATATTTTCGCGTCGCCGAGCGCGACGGCAACCTGGCCGGGTTTCTGGTCGGGTTCGGTAGCGGCAGTGCGCATGACAGCAGCAATTTCGCCTGGTTCCGGGACCGTCATCCGGAATTTTTCTACATCGACCGCATCGTGGTCGCCAGCCGCCGTCGCGGTGGTGGCGTCGGGCGTGCGTTCTATGCCGATGTGCAGAGCTACACCGAGTTGCGCTACCCGCAACTGGCCTGCGAGGTGTTCCTGGACCATGGTGCCGATGCGGCGTTGCTGTTCCATGGCAGCTTCGGTTTCCGCGAGGTCGGCCAGAACACCATGGCCGATGTGGAAGTGCGCGCCAGCATGCTGATGAAAGACATGTGCAGCTATCCCTGGGTCAAGGAGACCTATGGCGGCAAGTTGCCCGAGCAGTTGCCGTGGGTCGGCCGGCCGCGTCATGCCGCTGCCACCGACAATGCATCGACGGGGAGCTGAGGCGTGGCGAGCGTGAATGTGGATTTTGAACAAGCCGGCGAACTGAAGATCGGCCAGGTGGGCATCGCCAATCTGCGCGTGCGCACGCTGGATGTGCCGCGCCTGCTGCGCGAGATGCAGGAACGGGTGACCCGCGCGCCCAAGTTGTTCGGTCGTGCGGCGGTGATCCTGGATTTCGGTGGGCTGTCGCAATTGCCCGACGTGACCACCGCCAAGGCGCTGCTGGATGGTCTGCGTGCGGCCGGCGTGCTGCCGGTTGCATTGGCCTACGGCACCAGCGAGATCGATCTGCTGTCGCAGCAGCTCGGCGTGCCGCTGCTGGCCAAGTTCCGTGCGCAATACGAACCCACTGCGGTGAGCCCACCGCCTCCGCCGCCGCCACCTGCACGCGCGGAACCCGCCGCGCCTGTCGTGCGCCCGGCACCTGGCCGCATGCAACGCAACGCGGTGCGTTCGGGCCAGCAGCTGTATGCGGAGAACTGCGACCTGACCGTACTCAGTACGGTGGGTGCCGGCGCCGAGGTGATCGCCGACGGCAGCATCCATATCTACGGTACCCTGCGTGGCCGCGCGTTGGCCGGTGCGCAAGGCAATACCGACGCGCGCATCTTCTGCCGCGATTTCCACGCCGAACTGGTCGCCATCGCTGGCCACTACAAGGTGCTGGACGATGTCCCCATGGAACTGCGTGGCAAGGCCGTCCAGGTCTGGCTGGAGCAGGATCAGATCAAGATCGCTGCGCTGGACTGACGCAGCCCAACCACTGAAATATTTCGGAGAAATCCTTTGGCTGAAATCATCGTAGTCACCTCCGGCAAGGGCGGCGTCGGCAAGACCACCACCAGCGCGAGCCTGGCCTGCGGGCTGGCAAAGCGCGGCAAGAAGGTCGCCGTCATCGACTTCGACGTCGGTCTGCGCAACCTGGACCTGATCATGGGCTGCGAGCGGCGCGTGGTGTACGACTTCGTCAACGTCGTGCATGGCGAGGCCACGCTCAAGCAGTCGCTGATCAAGGACAAGCGCTTCGACAACCTGTACGTGCTGGCTGCCTCGCAGACCCGCGACAAGGATGCGCTGACCCAGGAAGGCGTGGAGAAGGTGCTCAAGGATCTGGTTGCCGACGGCTTCGAGTACATCGTCTGCGATTCGCCGGCCGGCATCGAAAAAGGCGCGTTCCTGGCGATGTATTTTGCCGACCGCGCGGTGGTGGTGGTCAACCCGGAAGTGTCTTCGGTGCGCGACTCCGACCGCATCATCGGCCTGCTCGATTCCAAGACCCGCAAGGCCGAGGAAGGCAAGACCGTTCCTGCATTCCTGCTGCTGACCCGCTACAGCCCGGGCCGCGTGGAAGGTGGCGAAATGCTCAGCATCACCGACGTGGAAGAAGTGCTCGGCCTCAAGGCCATCGGCATCATTCCCGAATCCGGCGATGTGCTCAACGCCTCCAACAAGGGCGAGCCGGTGATCCTGGATGCCGAGTCGCCGGCCGGCATGGCGTACGACGACGCGGTCGCCCGCATCATGGGCGAAGACCGCCCGATGCGATTCACATCCGTGGAGAAGAAAGGCTTCTTCAGCAAGCTGTTCGGAGGGTAAGCATGGGCCTGCTCGATTTTCTCAAGAGCAAGAAGAACACCGCCGAGACGGCCAAAAACCGCTTGCAGATCATCATTGCGCAGGAGCGCAACCATCGCGGAGGTCCGGACTACCTGCCGCTGCTGCAGCGCGAATTGCTGGAAGTGATCAAGAAGTACGTCAACATCGATGCCGATGCGGTACGGGTTGATCTGGTCAAGGACGGCGAACACGACGTGCTGGATATCTCGGTCGCGTTGCCGGAAGACGGCGACAAGTAAGAGTGGCTGGCAAAACGACTGCGATCACCGCCAGGCTGCTGGCGACGTTGTGTTAGCCACTCCACATCCTCTGAACGGCACCGTGTTTGCACGGTGCCGTTTTAACGTGTGACCCGACCGCGAGCTCTCCCGCGTGACCATCGATTCTTTCCGAATCCGACTCCGAGTCTGAATCTGCCACTGTGTTGTGCGTGGCCGATATCGGCCTGGACGCACCCGCCGCGCTGCTCGCACGTTATGGCCTGCGCCTGCATCGCGTGGATGCGGGCGCGCCGATACCGGGGAGTTTCTGGGGCGAGCCGGAAGCCGGCATCATCGGTTGCGATGTGTATGTGCGCGAGGACACGCCGGTGCATTCGCTATTGCATGAGGCCGGGCATCTGATCGTGTTGCCGGCAGACAAGCGTGCCGCCGTGCATACCGATGCCACCGATTCGGTGGATGAAGAAGACGCCACCTGTTATCTGCAGATCCTGTTGGCCGATCAGTTGCCCGGTGTGGGCAGCGCACGCCTGATGACCGACATGGACACCTGGGGCTACACCTACCGGCTCGGGTCCACGCGTGCCTGGTTCGAGCAGGATGCGGAGAACGCGCGCAGCTGGTTGAGCGCGCGCGGGTTGTTGCCGGCTTGAGTGCTGCGTGGTCTTGATAAAACTGCGGATGCGCGATTCACGCTATTGACGTAGTCGGCGATGCCGCGTGGTTCGTCTTGCAGTTTTTTCTTGATCGAGCGGCACTCAGCAGCACGCGCACGGCCGCCGATGCGATGAGCGCTACGCGCACAACACGCATCGCGACTATTTATCCCTGCAGCCCGGTCGCAATCGTCGAGCCGGACAGATCCAGCGTCGCCACTGTGCCCTGCCCTGCGCTGGAATCCAGATGCAGATGCCAGCCCAGGTGCTCGCATAGGCGCCCGATCAACTCCAGCCCGATGCCGTTGCCCTGGCGTGCATTGCCGCGTGCCAGCCGCGCATAGATGGCACTGATTTCTTCCGGCGTCATGCCATGGCCCGGGTCGGCGATGCGCACCACGCCCGGTGGAGAGAGCGAGACGCGGATGATGCCGCGGTCGCTGTTCTCGATCGCGTTGCGCAGCAGGTTGCCGATGGCGGTCTGCACGATGGCTACCGGCGCGGTCAGGCTGCACGCCGGCAATGGGTCGATGACCACCTGCAGATCCTTGTCGGCACATAGATGCGCGTGGTCGGCGACGATCTCCGGCAATAACTGATCCAGGCGCAGCGTGTCGTTGCCGCAGCTCAGCCGTCCGGGGTCCTTGGCCAGCACCAGCAACAAGGTGATCAGCTGCTCCACCGCACCGCTGGTGTGCGCGATGCGCTCAAGCTGATGACGCACCGCAGGCGGTGTACCGGGCTGTTCCAGCGCCAGTTCGGCGGCGTTGCCGATCACCGCGATCGGGGTGCGCAACTCATGACTGGCGCTGTCGATGAAGGCGCGTTCGCGCTCCACGAACTGGCCGTTGCGCTCGAGATAATCGTTGAGCGCATCGGCGATGACGTACAGCTCGGCACTGCCCTGCGGGCCCACGGCGATACGTTGCGCGCGCCGCTCCGGGCGCAGCGCGCCGATATCGCGTGCCAGCTCGACCAACGGCCGCACCAGCCGCGCCATCGCATAGGTGCCCATCACCAAGGTGACGCTGATCAGCGCGACACCCGCGGCGAGCATCCAGCGGGTGAGAAATTTTTCCAGCGCTTCGAAATCGGTGATGTCCAGTACCAGCGCCAGGCGACCGGCCTGCGCGGTGTCGCGCACCATCACCGCACTCTGGCGGCCGGCGATTTCCAGTTCGTCGTGCAGGCCGGGATGCAACGTGCGCAACACCGGCGGCAGCGCCGCACTGTCATCGACGCGGTACAGCCGCAAGGTGTCCGAATCCTGCCAGCGGTAGCCCGGATCCTGGGCGCTGCGGTCCAGAATGCTGTCCAGTTCGGAGTTGAGCAGCGAGCGCCAGACGCCGTGCTCGGCGCGCTCGTGCAGATACTGCGCGGTGCCGAACACCGCCAGCGTCATCAACAACGTGTAGCCGAACAACCACACCAGGACGCGGCGGCCCAACGGTCGCTGCTTAGCCATCGATGGATTCGCCTGTGGCAAGCGCGCTGGCGCCATCCAGCACGGCCAGCCGGTAGCCGAGCCGCGGCAAGGTGTGGATCAACTTCTGCGCAAACGGGCCGTCCACGCTGCGGCGCAATTCGTAGATATGCGAGCGCAGCATGTCGCCATCGGGCGGGTCGTCGGCCCACAACGATTGCTCCAGCCGTTGCCGGGTGACGGCGGCGGGGCTGGCCTGCATCAGCACTTCCAGCAACTTGCGGCAGGCCGGATACAGATGCAGCGCCTGGCCCGCACGGGTGGCTTCCAGCGTGGACAGATCCAGCCGCAGGTCGGCCACCTGCAGCAGCTTGCCGCGACGGCGGCCGTGCGCGCGCGCCAGCAAGGCCTCGATGCGCACTTCCAGTTCGGGCAGCGCGAAAGGCTTGGTCAGGTAGTCGTCGGCTCCGGCGCGGAACCCGGCGATCTTGTCGGGCAGTTCGTCGCGCGCGGTGAGCATGATCACCGGCAACTCGGACTGGTGCTGCTCGCGCAGGCGGCGCAGCACTTCCGGGCCGTCCATGCGCGGCATCATCCAGTCCAGCACCAGCACGTCGTAATGCTGGGTGGTGGCCAGATGCAGGCCGGTGATGCCGTCCGGCGCGGCGTCCAGGGTGTGCCCGCGCGCTTCGAAATACTCGAACAGATTGGCGACCATGTTGCGGTTGTCTTCGATGACCAGCAGCCGCATGAGCAGGTTTCCAGGGAGGCCCGACAGGGACGATTTGCGCATCCTAACCGAGCCTTGCCAAACGCAACCGTTACCGGTGCTTCCGACAGAATTCCGACCTGCTTGCCGGATAGTGTTTCGCCACTTTCATCAGAGCGTGCGCGTGTCGCCTGCCATCTCTGCCGCTGTGTCCCGTCAACGCATGCTGCTGGTTGCGCTGGCGCTGATCGTTGTCAGCCTGCTGGCCGGCCTTGGCTTACGTCAGCCCAATCCGCCGGACGAGCCGCGCTTTGTGCTGGCCGCACGCGGCATGGTCGAGACCGGTCAGTGGCTGCTGCCGCATCGCGGCAGCGAGTTATATGCCGAAAAACCACCGGTGTTCATGTGGTTGCAGGCCGCCAGTTATCAGCTGGTGCCGCACTGGCCGGTCGCCTTTCTGTTGCCTTCGCTACTGGCCGCGCTCGCCACGCTGTGGTTGACCTGGGACCTGACCCGGCGGTTATGGAATCGGCGCGTAGCGCGCTACGCGGTGCTGGCGTTGTTTGCGGTGCTGCAGTTCGGCCTGATGGCCAAGCGTGCGCAGATCGACATGGTGCTGGTGGCGCTAACCACGCTGTCGTTGTGGGGGATGCTGCGGCATCCGCTGCGCGGGCCGGACTGGCGCGCGTGGACGCTGGGAGTGTTCGCGGCCGGCGTGGGAACGGTGACCAAAGGCGTGGGCTTTTTGCCACTGCTGCTGTTGCTGCCGTGGGTGGCGCTGCCGCGCAAGCACTGGAGTGTGTTGCCAGCACGTGCGCAGGCAGGGCGCAGCTGGTTGTTGGTAGTGCCGGCGTTTCTGGCCGGCACTGCGGTGTGGCTGGGGCCGCTTTGCATCGCGCTCCTGCAAAGCAACGACCCGGTGCTGCATGCGTACGCGCATGAGTTGTTGTTCAAGCAGACCGGCACCCGTTACGCACACGCGTGGCATCACGTGAAGCCGGTCTGGTACTACCTGCAGGTGATCGCCACGCTGTGGTTGCCCGGCTGCCTGTTGTTGCCCTGGCTGCTGCCGGCCTGGTGGCGACGACTACAGCGCGGCGATCCGCGCTATGTGCTGCTGCTTGCCTGGAGCGTGTTGGTGCTGGTGTTTTTCAGCGCAAGCCCGGGCAAGCGTGAGGTGTACATCTTTCCGATGCTGCCAGCGTTGTGCATTGCCGCCGCACCGCTATTGGCCGGGCTGCTGCGCAAGCGTGGTATCGGCGTATTGCTGACCGGCTATGTGCTGCTGCTTGCGGTAGCCGCACTGGCATTGGGTATCGGGATCGCACTGCATCTGCATTGGGCGGAAAACACGGCGCTCAAGCGCGGGATGGATCTGGCCTCGATGCAGTCGGTGGGTGTCTGGTTGATCGCCCTGGGCATGGTCGCGTTTGCCGCGCTTGCATGGTCGCGCGGCAAACGCGCCGGCACAGCGGTGGTGGTGGTGACCGCAGCGCTGTGGATCGTGTATGGCCTGGGTTTGATGCCGGCATTGGATCCCTATAGCTCGGCCGCGCGATTGATGCAGCGTGTCGGTCAACGCATCGGCCCGGATGCCGAACTCGGCATGCTGGCCTGGCGCGAGCAGAACATGCTGCAGGCGGATCGGGCAGTGACCGACTTCGGCTTCAAGACGTCTTGGCAGCAGCAATGGGACAAGGCCGGTCCGTGGCTTGCACATGCGCCGGAGAAACGTTGGTTATTCGTCCTCAAGCAGGCTGTGCCGGCGTGTATCGATCAGGCGCAACGCATCGATATCGGCGAATCCAATCGCAATCAATGGCAACTGGTGCCGGGCACCGCGTGGCACGCCGGTTGCATCGCCACTGCGTCCGACACCGAACAAACCGGTAGCGATGGCGATACAGACTGAATGCTCGGTGTCGATTAACGACTGGGCAACTCCGGTCCGACCGCTCTCCGACATCCGGGTTTCGAAGATGCCGGGCAATGACACAGACCGACATTCCGATGAGCACGCTTCCCGTCCATGCGCCAGTTCTGGTGCGCATCGCCCCTGATGTGGGGGCGCGTTTTTTTGTTCGCCATCTATGGATGCCGCTGACAGGTGTGCTGTTGCTCAGCGCATTGTTGATGGGCGCCGGTGGCGACCAGTGGATTGCCGATGTGCTGTATCGCCTGGAAGGCGGGCAATGGCTGCTCAAGGAGCATTGGTTTACCAGCGGCGTGGTGCATCGCGCCGGCAAATGGTTGAGCACGACCGCCGGAGTTTGCGTGTTACTGCTGGCTGTGGCCGCTTGGCTTACTCCACGCATGCGTGCATTGCGTTGGCCGCTGACGTATCTCGCCGCATCGATCGCATTGTCGACCTCGCTGGTGTCGCTACTTAAATCATGGACAGCGATGGATTGCCCCTGGGATCTGAGCCGTTATGGCGGTACGCAGGCAATGATCGGGTTATTTGAATCGCGCCATGGCATTGCTGCGTCCGGTTGCTTTCCTGCCGGCCATGCAAGCGCCGGCTATGCGTGGGTGGCGCTGTATTTTTGTGCGCTGTCTCTACGTCCCGCATGGCGCTTTACAGGTTTATTCGCAGGTCTAGCAGCAGGTCTCATTTTCGGTATTGCACAACAACTGCGCGGCGCGCATTTTCTCTCGCACGACCTGTGGTCGTTGGCGGTGTGTTGGGTGAGCGCACTGGCACTTTACTGCGTGATGCTGGCTCGGCCGCATCGCGCGCGTGGTTTGATGTTGCAATCGGGGGATGCAGCATGAGTACCTGGCTACCGGAGCCGCAAGGGCAAGCGCGCCCGCGTGCGCTGACCTGGAGTACCCGGCCGACCGTATCGACCGAGACACTGGTCCTGCTGTCGAGCCTGTTTTTCGCCCTGGTGTGCAACCAGCTGTTCTGGCGCACGGCGATGGCGACGCATCCAGGCAGCATTGGATTTGCCATCTCGTTGATGACGCTGCTGCTGGCCGTGCATGCATTGCTGTTGGGCTTGCTGGTCTGGCGCTGGAATGCGAAACCGCTACTGACGGTGCTGCTGTTCACCACCGCATTGGCTGCGCATTACATGGACAGCTACAACGTCTATCTGGATGCGGACATGCTGCGCAACGTCCTGCATACCGACCACAAGGAATCGCGCGAACTGCTCACCCCTGGCTTGATCCTGCCGCTAGTGTGCTACTTCCTGATCCCCACAACGCTGTTGTGGCGCACCCGGTTGCGCGCACGCAGCACCGGCAAGTCGCTGGCGATTCGCGCCGGCTTTCTGCTGCTAGTGGCAGTGGTGGGCGCGGCCGGCACCATGCTGTCGTTCCAGGATATTTCCGCGTTGATGCGCAATCACCGCGAGGTGCGTTACCTGGCCACGCCGATCAATTACATCGTGGCGTTGCGACAAAACCTGAAATCCGATTCGCCGATCAAGCACGCGCCCAAGCAGCCGATCGAACACGATGCTATGGCCACGCCACGGGCTGCCGGCAGCCGCCCACGTTTGCTACTGGTGGTACTGGGCGAAACCGCGCGTGCGCAGAACTGGGGCCTTAATGGTTACGCCCGCCAGACCACGCCCGAGTTGGCGCAGGCCGGGGTGATCAACTTCCCGGACATGCATTCGTGCGGCACCAGCACCGAAGTCTCGGTGCCCTGCATGTTCTCGCCGTTTGGCCGGCGCGATTACAACGAAGACATGATCCGCGGCCATCAGTCGCTGCTGCATGTACTCGATCACGCCGGCATTTCCACACTGTGGCGCGACAACCAGTCTGGCTGCAAGGGCGTGTGCGATGGCCTGGAGCTTCAGAAGCTGGACGATGCCACCACACCGGGATTATGTGCCGACGGCCGCTGCATGGACGAGATTCTGCTCAGCGACCTGGCCGCACAGGTGCGCGCCAAGCCAGGCGATCGCGTGGTGGTGCTGCATCAACTGGGCAGCCATGGACCGAGTTACTTCGAACGCTACCCGGCGCAATTCGAACGCTTCAAACCCGTTTGCAAAACCGCCGATCTGGGCAGCTGCAGCCGCCAGGACATCGTCAACGCCTACGACAATTCCATCGGCTATACCGATCACTTTCTCGATCAGGCCATCCACACGCTGCGCGGTTTGCAGGATTACGACACCGCGATGATCTACGTCTCCGATCACGGCGAATCACTCGGCGAAAAAGGCCTGTATCTGCATGGCGTGCCGTATGCGATCGCGCCCAAGGAACAGACCCACGTGCCGATGGTGATGTGGTTCTCGCCGGAATTCGCGCGCGATCGCGGCCTGGATGAGACCTGCCTGCGCCACCGCGCCGGTCAGTACACCGATCACGATGCCTTGTTCCCCTCCATCCTGGGTTTGATGCAGGTCAAGACCAGTGTCTATGCACGCGAGCGCGATCTGTTTGCACAATGCGCAGGATGAACGCGGTTTTGATATTTCCAAGGCGGAACCGGTGAGAAGATCACGCATGCCGCGTTGGTTCGCGTAGGGATAGACGAGTCCAGAGCCCAAAGCAATTAGTCGAGGGTGCGGTGCCCTCGCCGCTCGCGGGACACGCCGCAAGTACGTCCATGTAGGCTCGGTGGCGGCATCCATGCCGCCACACGGTCCCGCAATCGGCGAGGACACCGCACCAGGAAGTTCGTAGGTCGCTTCGTTGAAAGCCTGCCTGTTGTTCGTTCGCGTTGCGACACTAATCGGACGCGACTTCATTCGCGCCGTCATCCAAAAAACGCGCGTCATACACTGCTTGCAACCATGCACGCCGACCACCTCGACTGGTCCTTGCCCGCCCACCGTCGCGGGACCTTACGCGGCATGGATGCCGCGTAAGAGCCTACACGGACGTACTTGCGGCGTGTCCCGCGATGGTGGGCGGGCAAGGGCCCTGCAGCAAACCAGCAGATCTTCGCTCCACAAGTGACCGATCCAAATTGTCCAAGCACTCCGAGACAACCAATATCTCACTGTCTTAGTAATCGATAAGTAGCTGACAAAACGTCGCGAGCAACGAGCAGGCAAGCGTGGACGACGCGCTCAGAGTCGCAAGGCCGGCGTGATACATCCCACACCGAGCACAGGCCGCGCCCGTCTGGCAGTGAGCCAGTAGTTTTGTTGGCTGCTCCAATCGCCACACATGGATTCGCAGCTATCCGCATCGCATGCACGGTGACACCGCTTGCCCTGAGTCGCGGCGCGCTCTAGCCTTCGTCGGACTTCACCGCAAGGACAATCCGTGAATCTTCGTTTGCTTTTGCTGGCATTGACTGTCGCTGCCGGCACCCTGTCATTGTCGGCCTGCCGCCAGGATGCGGCCCCGCCGGCCAAACCCGCCGCCACCAAGGCCGCGCCTGCCGAAAGCGCCGACCAGTTCGTTGCGCGCATCAGCGCCGAATACAAAGCCGCATATCCGGAGCTCACCGCAGCGCAGTGGCTGTCGTCGACCTATATCAATGGCGACTCGCAGTTGCTGGCCGCCAAGGCCAACGAACGCCAGCTGGCGCAGCTGGATCGCTGGATCGAACAATCCAAGCAATACACCGGCCTGCCGATGTCGGCAGACAGCGCGCGCGCGCTGAAATTACTGACATTGATGAGCGCCCTGCCCGCCCCACGCGATCCGACAAAACTGGCCGAACTGACCCAGATTGCCGCCAAGATGGAAGGCGATTACGGCGCGGCGCGTTACTGCATCGGCGAGGGCGAGCAGCGCCGCTGCCGCCAGTTGGGCGAGCTGGAACAAGTGTTGGCGCGCAGCCGCGACTACAACGAACAACTCGACGCCTGGCAAGGTTGGCACGCCACCGCGCAACCCATGCGCAAGGATTACCAGCGCTTTGTCGAGCTCGCTAACGAGGGCGCGCGCGGCTTGGGCTTTGCCGATGTGGGTGTGCTGTGGCGCAGTGGTTACGACATGCCGCCAGCGCAGCTTGCCAGCGAAACCGACCGTCTGTGGGAGCAGGTCAAACCGCTGTACGCGCAACTGCAATGCTACGCACGCGGCAAGCTCGATACGCAGTATGGCAAGGACAAGGGCGAGGTCGCCGGCGGCATGTTGCCCGCGCATCTGATGGGCAACATGTGGCAGCAGGACTGGAGCAACCTGTGGGATCTGCTGCAACCGTATCCGGGCGCCGGCGATCTGGACATCACCGCTGCGCTGGAAAAACAATACCAGGGCAATCTGAGCGCGGTGCTGGCACGCAACGTAGCCAATACCGGCGAAGGCGGTAGCGGCGCACGCTTCCAGGCCGAACGCGAAGCGCAACTGCGCACCGCAAAACAGATGACCGAACGCGCGCAGGAGTTCTACACCTCGCTCGGCATGCCCAAACTTCCCGACACCTATTGGCAACGCTCGCAGTTCATCAAACCGCTGGATCGCGACGTAGTCTGTCACGCCAGCGCGTGGGACATGAACATGGGCGGCGAGGCAAACCAGAACATCGGCGCGGACGTGCGTACCAAGATGTGCATCAACCCGACCGAAGAAGACTTCACCACCATCTATCACGAGCTTGGCCACATCTATTACGACCTGGCCTATAACCCGCTGCCGCCGCTGTTTCAGAATGGCGCCAACGATGGTTTCCACGAAGCGATCGGCGACACCATCGTGCTGGCGATGACGCCCAAGTATCTGCAGTCGATCGGCATGGTGGGCGAACAGCAAACCGGCCGCGAGGCGCTGATCAATTCGCAGATGCGCATGGCGCTGAGCAAGGTCGCCTTCTTGCCGTTCGGCTTGATGATCGACCGCTGGCGCTGGGGTGTGTTCGATGGCTCGATCACGCCCGAGCATTACAACCAGGCCTGGTGGGAACTCAAGGCCAAGTACCAGGGCGTCGCGCCGGCAAGCGCGCGCGGCGAAGAGTTCTTCGATGCCGGCGCCAAGTACCATGTGCCCGGCAATACGCCGTACACACGTTATTTTCTCGCGCACATCCTGCAGTTCCAGTTCTACAAGGGCCTGTGCGAAGCCGCCGGCCATCAGGGGCCGCTGTACGAATGTAGCTTTTACGGCAACAAGGACGCCGGGCAGAAATTCTGGTCGATGTTGCAGCGTGGCTCCAGCCAACCGTGGCAGACCACGTTGAAGGAACTCACCGGCAGCGACCGCCTGGATGCCGGCCCGATGCTGGAATATTTCGCACCGATGAACGAGTGGTTGAAGCAGCAGAATCAGGGGCAATTATGTGGCTGGCAAGCAACTGCTCCCGCTGCCGCCGCCAACGCGCCTGCGCCTGCCGCAACGCGCTGACGCGCGCCCTACCCTGCGGCATGCGCTTGCCGGATCCTGGCTACCGCATAACATTCATTTGATAAACACCGAAAACGCTGGCGATATACTGCGCGCCCGCTGCACAGGCGCAGCATGCAGGAAGCATACGAATGAGCAACGCCTCAACCGGCCCGGACCCGCACAACGCGGACCGCAACAAGCAGGTCATCGACGACGCAAACGATCAAGCGTTCGACCCCATCTACAGCAGCAAGAACAGCGAATTCTCGGTGGAAGTGGGTGGCAACACCACGGAGGTCAACCTTGCAGAACACTCGGTCAAGTCTTCGCAAACCAGCGAGCAGAGCAACGGCAGTAAAACCCAGGCCTTGGGCGAGAACAGCCTGCGCACCAGCAGCGCGCTAGGCCTGGGCAAGCTCAGCGATGCCGACGCCAAGACCACCACCTTCAACCTCGAGGCCGACGCGCGCACCGGCCAGCAGCAAAGCCTGCAGACCAAGCTCGGCGACGGCAAGTTGAACATCGAAGCAAGCGTCAGTGCCGGGCAGCGCATGCGCTATTCACTGACGCTGCCCGGTGTCGACCAGCCTGCAGAGGCTGCCACCCGCGTCAATCCGCTGCAGCCGGAGAGCCTGCCGATCGGCGCACGCGCGGTGATGGACACGCAGACCTACACCCAGCGCGACGCCTCGGCGAGTCTGCAACACCTCAGCATGCAGAGCGAGATCACCGAAGCCAGCGGCCGCAGCTACCTGATCGAGCGCGTGGACGAGCGCCACGTGCGTGTGGTGACCGGGCCTAACGCAGCCATCGAGGCAGTGAACGCGGTTGGCGTCAAGGTGGGACCGGCGCAGGCCCTGCTTGGGCGTGCCGACGCGCTGGGCCAGTCGCAGGTGCACAGCGCGCAGTTCGACCTCGCCGATCCGCGTGCGCTCGCGGCCATCGGCGACTTCGTGCGCGAGGGCAAGATTGCACCGGGCGTGCCGGGCGTCGATGAGCTACAGACGGTGGAGCGGATCAGTTTCAGCTCGCAGCAGCGTCTGCAGCTGGAATTGGGCCCGCTCAGTGCCGATCTGGCCGGCAACCGCAACGAAGGCAGCCAGGTGCGCATCAGTACACCGGGCCAGGACGGCTACACCGTCGTGCAGCAGCTGCAATACGGCGGCAACGTGCCGCTGACGATCGTGCGCCAGTACGACGGCAACGAGACCGAACGCGTGCAGGAACGCAGCTACCGCTTCGAGATCGACGGCGATGTCGCCGCGCCCGGGCTGATGCAGCGCCTGGGTGGCCGCAACGAGGCCAGCGAGGAAAAGGCGATCGCGCAGAATCTCAACAGCGCGCTGAGCGGCGAGATGGTGGGCACCGGTGCGATCAAGCCGGGGCAGAAGACCACGCTGGCATTCAGCGAGGTGCAGATGCAGGCGCTGATGGAGCAGACCCAGGCCAGCGTCGAGGCCAGCAAGATCGGCGGCAGCTCGCTGAGCTCGCTGGTCGGCGACCGCAACGCCCCGCCGCAGTCGCCCGAACACTTCGCGATCGCAATGGCCCGCAATGTGGGCGGCGAGCCTTATGCGTTCGTCGAGCGGCTGCAGCGCATTGCCGACGGCGCCGATGGAAAATACGACGGCCAGTTGCAGCGCATCGACACCGAAGCGCTGCCGCGCCAGGCGCCTGCGACAACCGCGGCTTCGGATCCGCGCCATCCGGCCAATCCGGACCATGCGCTGCTGAAGCAATGCACCGCAGCGGTAGAGCAACTGGAGACCGCGCGCGGCCGCGTGCCCGATGCGGACAGCGAGCGCCTGGCAATGGGAGCCCTTGTCACCGCGCGCGAACATGGGCTACAGCGCGTGGACCACGTGGTGCTCGGCCATGACCCGGCCCGGGGCTTCGTCGTCGAGGGAGCGCTCGATTCGCCCGCGCACCTGCGCGCAAGCTTCGATGCCCAGGCCGCGCAGCAAACGCCGCTGGAGAGCAGCATGCAGCGCTTGCAGGCCGTACAGGCCGAGCAAGACCGCCACGCCACCGCACGCGAGCAGGCGCCGCAACAGGAACCGTCGCCGCACGCGCCTTCGCGCTGACACCTGCGGTTATTCCCGAAGACCATCCGGCAGCGCCAGCTGGGCTGCCGGATGGGGCGACAACGAGAGCAACCGCTCCGGCCTGACGTAGCTCGGCGCTGCGTCAGGCGTTGCATCGATGGCCCTGGCCACCGGTACAGCTGCACCTCAAGAGGCGACCGTCAGGCGGCCGTCATTGCCTGCATCGATGAGTACATCCGCGCTGGCCCATCGCTGGCCCATCACCCGCACGCATCAGTGCGTACGCGTCGGCGCCAGCTTCTGCGAGAACTCGATCCGGAATGCCTCGAAATCCCTGCCGTCGGCAGCGGCCTCGGCATGCGCGGCATCCTTGAGCGCATCCGAATAGGTCAGCCGCACCGGCGTGCCCTGGCGTTCGTGCAGTTCGGCCGCGCGCATGATCAGGGCCAGGACCTGCGCGGCGCTGGTGCTCTCGCCGACGATACGGCCGTCCATGCCCAGCACCCATTCGCCGTCGCGGCGGACAATGCCGGCAAGCAGCGTGCGTTGCTGGTCGCGCAGTTCGGCATGCGCTTCGATCGGCGAATCGGCAGTGACCTTGGCGGCCGCCTGGTTGCGCTGGCGCTCGGCGGCGCGCTTGCGGGCGTCGCGGCGCAGCTTGGAATCGGTGGACATGCAGGCTCCTGTGAGGTCAGAGGTGGTCGGCCGGCTCCAGAGGCAGTGCCTCTTCGGCCTGGCGGCGGCGCAGACGGCGGCCGCTGCGGCGCTCCCAGCGCCAGAATAGCCAGCCCAGCAAGAAAAAACCGGTCATGCCGATCGCCAGATGGCGCGGGTGTTCACTCAGCAGCGGCGACAGCACCCCGGCCACCAGTGTATTGGTCATCAGCTGGGTGAAGGCCTGCAGCGAAGAGGCCAGGCCGCGCTGATGCGGGTACATGTCCAGCACCGCCAGCGCCAGGATCGGGAAAATCAGGGCCATGCCCATGCCGGCCAGGAAGATCGGCAGCACCGCCCACGGCAGGCTGATCTGCGCCACCGACAAGGTGTAGCCAAGATTGGCCAGCGCCGCCACGCCGCAGCAGATGAAGCCGATACGGATCTGCCGCACCGGGTCCATGCTGCCGGCCATGCGCCCGGACAGGAACGAGCCCAGCGTCATGCCGCCGATGGTGGGGATGAACAACCAGGCGAAGTCGCCCTCGCCCATGTGCAGGTGGCGCATGATCAGCACCGGCGCCGAGGCGATGTACAAAAAGATACCGGCGAAGTTGAACGCACCGGCCGCGGCCAGGCGCTGGAAGCGGGGGTTGAAGCCGATCCGCACGTAATCGTGCATCAAGCGGCGCAGCTGCAGCGGCGTGCGCGCCTCGACCGGATGGGTCTCCGGCAGCCAGGTCATCGTCGCAATCAGCAGCACCAGCCCGAACGCCACCAGAAACCAGAAGATCAGCGGCCAGCCCGCGCCGCTGAGCAGGATCCAGCCACCGATGATCGGCGCAATCGCCGGCGCAATGCCGAAGATCATCGACACCTGGCTCATTAGGCGTTGCGCGTCCGCGCCGTGGAACAGATCGCGGATCACCGCCCGGCCGACGATCATGCCCACACCGGCCGACAGCCCCTGCAACGCACGGAACGCCAGCAAGGTGGGCAGATCCTGTGACAGCGCACAGCCCACCGAGCCGGCGATGAACAGCACCAGCCCGCCCAGGATCACCCGCTTGCGGCCCCACGCATCGGACAGCGGCCCGTGCGCAATGCTCATCACCCCGTAGGCGAGCAGATAGACGCTGATGGTCTGCTGGATTGCCACCTCGTCCACCGCCAGGCTGCGGCTGAGCCGCGAAAACGCCGGGAAGATGGTGTCGATGGAAAAAGGGCCGAACATCGCCAACCCGGCGAGCAGCAGCGCCATGCGACGGGTGGAAGGCGTGGTGGGGGTCATGCAGGAGTCCGAAACGTGGTGCATCGGGGACACACACCAGCATCCGCGAGTCGCGGCGCCGGGATGAGCATAAGGGCGACGATGATAGGCGCTCGCCGTTGCAAGGTTAAGCGGACCCAAGCACAACAGCCGTGACGCGGCAGGCGCGGCGGGTGCGCCCGGTGGCGTGGACGCACGCTATAATCGGCCCGCAACACGGTGGGAGAAGCGGCACTGCCGCTGCCGAAGGCGCAACAGCCCGTAATCGCTCAGGCCCGATACCATCCGCAGTACAACTCTGGAGAGACCGGCCGATGCCGGCGCCGAAGGGGCACGGAACGCAGGCAGGCCAAGCGCCACGCCGCGTTTTTAAACTCTCAGGCAAAAGGACAGAGGGGCGCGAGGAAGACTCTCGCTGCGACAGGAGGTGATGCGCTGTGCGCGTCACACCGGTCGTGGTGCTTGTCGACCATTCGTCTGCCCCTGCCCCGGATGCCCGCCATGTCCCAGACCACGTCTTCCCTGCGCGACCTCGAACACCACAGCGCGTTCGTCGAACGCCATATCGGCCCCAACGACGCAGAAATCGCACAGATGCTGGGCGTGGTCGGCCACGCCTCGCTGGATGCGCTGACCGACGCCATCGTGCCCGGCAACATCAAATCGCCTGCAGCGCTGGCGCTGCCCGAGGCGATCACCGAAGAAGAAGCGCTGGCCAAGATCCGCGCCATCGCCAGCAAGAATCAGGTGCAGCGCACCTTTATCGGCCAGGGCTATTACGGCACCCATACGCCCAAGGTGATCCTGCGCAACATCCTGGAAAACCCGGCCTGGTACACCGCCTACACGCCGTACCAGGCAGAGATTTCGCAGGGCCGCATGGAAGCGTTGATCAACTTCCAGACCCTGTGCGCAGATCTCACCGGTATGCAGATCGCCAACGCCTCGCTGCTGGACGAAGCCACCGCCGCAGCCGAAGCGATGACGCTGGCCAAGCGCTCGGCCAAGTCGAAGTCGGACACCTTCTTCGTGCACGACGCGGTGCATCCGCAAACGCTGGAACTGCTGCGCACCCGCGCCGAGCCGCTGGGCATCGTGCTGCGCGTCGGCACGCCGGAAGAAGCCTTGCAGGCCGAGTGCTTCGGCGTGCTGCTGCAGTACCCGGACAGCTTCGGTCACATCGGCGACCACGCCGCATTGGCCGATGCCGTGCATGCGCAAGGCGGATTGGTGGCAGTGGCTACCGATCTGCTCGCACTGACCCTGATCGCCGCACCCGGCGAATGGGGCGCCGATATCGTGGTCGGCAACTCGCAGCGCTTCGGCGTGCCGTTCGGTTTCGGTGGTCCGCATGCGGCCTTCATGGCCTGCCGCGATGCCTACAAGCGCTCGATGCCGGGCCGGTTGATCGGCGTGTCGATCGATGCCGCCGGCAATCCTGCCTACCGTTTGACGCTGCAGACGCGCGAACAACATATCCGCCGCGAGAAAGCCACCTCCAACATCTGCACCGCGCAGGTGCTGCTGGCGGTGATGGCCTCGATGTACGTGGTCTACCACGGCCCCGAGGGCCTGACCCGCATCGCCCGCCGCACGCATCGTCTGGCCGCGATCCTGGCCGCTGCATTGCGCGGCGCCGGCGTCAACGTGGGCGAGCGTTTCTTCGACACCCTGCACGTCAAGGCGATCGATGCCGATGCCATCCACGCCAAGGCCCGTGCAGCCGGCATCAACCTGCGCGCGATCGATAGCGAAGCGGTCGGCATCAGCCTGGATGAAACCAGCACGCGCGCCGACGTGGTCGCACTGGCCGCGTTGTTCGGCGCGCAGGCAGATGTGAATGCACTCGATGCCGCCACCGCCGACGCATTGCCGACAGGGCTGCTGCGCAGCAGCGCCTTCCTGACCCACCCGGTATTCAACACCCACCACAGCGAACACGAACTGCTGCGCTACATGCGCTCGCTGGCAGACAAGGATCTGGCGATGGATCGCACCATGATCCCGCTGGGCAGCTGCACCATGAAGCTCAACGCCACTGCCGAAATGATCCCGGTGACCTGGCCCGAGTTCGGCGCGATCCATCCGCTGGCACCGGCCGAGCAGTCGGCCGGTTATGCGCAGTTGATCGACGAGCTGGAAGCGATGCTGGTCGAATGCACCGGCTACGACGCGGTGAGCCTGCAGCCCAATTCCGGCGCGCAGGGCGAATACGCCGGCCTGCTGGCGATCCGGGCCTACCACCGCGCGCGTGGTGAGGCGCATCGCGATATCTGCCTGATTCCCGAATCCGCGCACGGCACCAACCCGGCTTCCGCGCAGATGTGTGGCATGACGGTCGTCGTGACCAAGTGCGATGCCAATGGCAATGTCGATGTCGAAGACATCCGCGCCAAGGCGGAAAAGTATTCCGGGCGCCTGGCCGCGTTGATGATCACCTACCCGTCCACCCATGGCGTGTTCGAAGAAGACGTGGTGGCGATCTGCGAAGCGGTGCACGCGCATGGCGGCCAGGTCTACACCGACGGCGCCAACATGAATGCCCTGGTCGGTGTGGCCAAGCCCGGCAAGTGGGGCTCGGACGTCTCTCACCTCAACCTGCACAAGACCTTCTGCATTCCGCATGGCGGCGGTGGCCCGGGCGTGGGCCCGTGTGCAGTGAAGTCGCATCTGGCGCCCTATCTGCCCAAGACGCTGGGCGGCGAAGGCGATGTCGGCATGGTCAGCGCGGCCAGCTACGGCTCCGCCTCCATCCTGCCGATCAGCTGGATGTACGTGACCATGATGGGCAGCGGTGGGTTGCGCAAGGCCACGCAGGTGGCATTGCTCAACGCCAACTACATCGCCAAGCGCCTGGCGCCGCACTACAAGACGCTGTACACCGGCCGTAACGGCCTGGTTGCGCACGAGTGCATCCTCGACATCCGCCCGCTGGAGAAGACCAGCGGCATCGGCGCCGAAGACATCGCCAAGCGCCTGATCGACTTCGGCTTCCACGCACCGACGTTGAGCTTCCCGGTTGCCGGCACGCTGATGGTGGAACCGACCGAAAGCGAATCGCAGCACGAACTGGACCGCTTCATCGACGCGATGATCCAGATCCGCGACGAGATCCGCGCCATCGAAGACGGCCGCCTGGACCGCGAGGACAACCCGCTCAAACACGCCCCGCATACCGCCACGCAGGTGTCGGCCAGTGAGTGGACCCACGCCTACCCGCGCGAACTGGCCGCCTTCCCGCTGCCCAGCCTCAAGCAGCAGAAGTACTGGCCGCCGGTGGCGCGCGTGGACAACGTCTACGGCGACAAGAACGTGATGTGCGCCTGCATCCCGGTGGATGCGTACAAGGATGATGTGGAGGCGTAAGCGCTGCCCTTTCGCGTTTACGTGTGGCATCGAAACCCAGCCCAGGGAATCCCGGGCTGGGTTTTTCGTTTTTAGCGGGCAAGGACCTGTCGGAATGGTCGGAATGGGCGGTGTGCATGATTGCAAGCACTGCATGACGTGCATTGCTCGGATAACGGCGCGTCCGATCAGAGTTCTTCGATCCGACCAATGTCACTGCCATTGCTGACATCACTCCACTCGTCAGGCAGCCTCCTCGTTTTCCTTCCCTACACGTGCACTCGCGATGATGTGCGTCTGAGATAGGACACAACAGACAGTGATCAAGCTCGACAGACGCTCATTGAGACGCAAGCTGGCCTGCCTGCTGCTTGCAGGCCTGGCGTTGACTGCTTGCGCGCCGCGCCGCCCTGGCGAGGTGCCGGCGCTGGTGCATGCGGCCGATGCACGCGCCGATGTAGTGCAGACCGATGCCGGTGCGCTACGCGGCGTGCGTAGTGCGCAAGGGCGGGTGTTTCTGGGCGTGCCATTCGCCGCGCCGCCGGTGGGTGCGTTGCGCTTCCGCGCGCCACAAGCTGCGCCAGCCTGGAAGGGAGTCCGCGATGCCACGCAGGCCGGGCCGGCGTGCCTGCCGCGTCATCGCTTCGGGCAAAAGCAGGTGTCCGAGGATTGCCTCACCCTCAACGTCTATGCACCACCCGGGCCGGCGCCGGCGCATCCGCGCGCGGTGATGGTGTGGATCTATGGCGGCGCGCTGGAGTTGGGCAGCAATGTCGACTACGACCTGAGTGCGTTGGCAGCCCGGCAGAACGTCATTGTGGTGGCGCCCAATTATCGGCTGGGGGTGTTTGGTTTTTATGCGCATCCCGCGTTGGGTGGTGAAGGCGAAGGTGCGTACGCGTTGCTCGATCAACAGGCGGCATTGCACTGGGTGCAGCGCAATATCGCCGCCTTTGATGGCGATGCGCACAACGTCACCGTGTTCGGCGAATCGGCCGGCGCATGGAGCATCTGTTATCAGCTCGCTTCACCGGGCGCGGCGAGTCTGTTTCAACGTGCGATCCTGCAAAGTGGCAGTTGTCTTGCGAGCGATTCCAGCGTGCCGCGCAGCGAGGCCGAACGTGGTGGCGTGCGCATGGCAAAGACGCTTGGCTGCGAGCGTGCAAGCGAGGTTGCCGCGTGCCTGCGCGCGCTCCCTGCCGACGCATTGGCCGATGCAAAACCCCAGCGACGTGGCTTGACCGGCAGCGATGCGTGGGCGCCGATGTCTGGTGGCGACGTCTTGCCATTACCGCCTGCCGAGGCGATCGCCAATGGGCAGCACGCGCAGGTGCCGGTGCTGATCGGCAACAATCGCGACGAAGGGCGCCTGTTCGCGCAACTGCTGTCCTATTTCGGCGCACTCACGTTGCGCAGCGGCTATGAGGCGCGCGTGCAACGCATGCATACCGAACCGACAGCGATCATGACGCACTACGCAGATGTCGCTGCGCAATCGCGCTGGCACGCGTATGCCGACATCGTCACCGATGGTGGCTTCGCCTGCCCCACGCGTCGGCTAGGCCGGGCGTTGCGCGATCACACAGCGGTCTATGCATACGAGTTCGACGACCCGCAGGCGCCGTACGGTTTGTTGCGCTTGCCGTTTTCGCAGCCACTGGGCGCCTATCACGCCTCCGAACTGGTGTATCTGTTCCAGCGCCCGTGGGTGCTCAGTGGCGAGCCGCAGTTCAGCCCGGCGCAGCAGGCGCTTGCCGATACCTTGCAGGATTACTGGGGCGCGTTTGCGCGCACCGGCGATCCGAATGGTGGCGGCCGGCCGCCGTGGCCGCGCTTCGATGGCGACACGCCGTTGACGTTGTCGCCGGGCAGGATCGGGGCAACGCCCGACTTCGTGCAACGTCATCGCTGTACGTTCTGGGATGCGCAAGCGCACGCCGCGTCCACATCCGTGCAGCCACCGTTGCATTAGGGCGACCCGCACAGATGGCAAATGGTCGCTACACCCAATCCAGCGTTATAGGAGTCACACATGTCCGAATCCACCTTGCAGCACTGCCCCGAGGTGCGCCTGCGCAATGGGCGCAACGTGCCCGCGCTCGGCCTGGGCTCGTGGAACCTGGGCCAGGGTCGACATGCGCCGCAGCAGGAAATCGATGCGCTGCAGACCGGCCAACAGCTGGGCATGCGCTTGATCGATACCGCCGAGATGTATGGCAACGGGCGCTCCGAGCAACTGATCAGCCAGGCCATCGGCAGCGCGCAGCCGCCGTATCTGGTGTCGAAAGTATTGCCAAGCAACGCCAGCGCGCGCGGCATTGCGCGTGCCTGCGAAGCCAGCCTGCAGCGGCTGGGCGTTCGCACGCTGGATCTGTATCTGCTGCATTGGCGTGGCGGCAGCGATCTGCGCGAAGTGGTCGATGCATTCGAGGCCCTGCGCGATGCCGGAAAGATCCGCGACTGGGGCGTATCGAATTTCGATGTCGAGGATATGCAGGAGCTGTGGGACATTGAGGGCGGACAGCATTGCCTGGTCAATCAGGTGCTGTATCACGCCGGCAGCCGCGGTATCGAATTCGATCTGCTGCCGTGGTGTGCACAGCACGAGGTCACGGTAATGGCGTATTCGCCGTTGGGAAGCCGCGCATTGCTGGATCACCCGGTGCTGCACGCCATCGGCGCGCGACGCGGCGTGGCCGCAACTGCGGTGGCGTTGGCGTGGGCGATTCGCAACGGCAAGGTCATCGCCATTCCCGAATCGGGAACACCTGCACATGTGCGTGCCAATGCAGCAGCGTGCACGTTGCAATTGGATACCCAGGATCTTGCCGAACTGGACCATGCATTTCCACCGCCAACGCGCAAACAGCCACTGGATCTGTTGTAGCCAACTCACAACAGTCGGGCTCGTTAGATGTGAGCACGTGCACTGCATCGGCACGTTGCGTGACACACGCAACATCTCGCTGCGATGCATCGCAAACTTCTGGCTGCATGTGAGTATTCGTTCGCATGCAGACACGTGCAATTAACAGCGCCGCTCCCAAGCTCGTTGATCAGCCCGCATCCCAAGAGCGACTAACAAACTACTGCGCAGCCATCAGGCGGGCGCGGCCGGTGCTCCGAATCGGCATGTACCATTCGTACACTCCAGTTCTCCGCGCCGTTCGCATCACCTGACGACCGCTCGCTACCTGTTGTTGGCCGCTCTAGCCCGCCAGAGTGGAGTCCCATGCCCAAGTCCCCCAGCAAGCCCGCGCAAGTTCCTTCCATTGCTCCCGTCAGCGCAACACCCGAAACATTGCGCGGTACGGGCGATGAGTTGCATCAAAAAGCCGGCGGCACGCATCCGCAGCTGACCACCAACCAGGGCATCCCGGTTGGCGATAACCAGAACTCGCTGCGCGCAACGCCGCGCGGCCCGACGTTGCTGGAAGACTTCATTCTGCGCGAGAAGATCACCCACTTCGATCATGAGCGCATTCCCGAGCGCATCGTGCATGCGCGCGGTAGCGCAGCGCACGGCTATTTCGAGCTGACCAAGTCGTTGAGCCAGTACACCACGGCCAAGATCTTCACCGAGGTCGGCGAAAAGACCCCGTTGTTCACGCGTTTTTCCACCGTCGCCGGTGGCGCTGGCTCGGTGGACACGCCGCGCGATGTGCGCGGATTTGCGGTGAAGTTCTACACCAAGGAAGGCAACTGGGATCTGGTGGGCAACAACATCCCGGTGTTCTTCATCCAGGATGCGATTAAATTCCCGGACCTGATTCACGCGGTGAAAATGGAGCCGGATCGCGGTTTTCCGCAGGCCGCCAGCGCGCACGACACGTTCTGGGATTTCATCTCGCTCACGCCCGAATCGATGCACATGATCATGTGGGCGATGAGCGACCGCACGATTCCGCGCTCGCTGCGCATGATCGAAGGTTTCGGCATCCACAGCTTCCGTTTCCTCAACGAAAACGGCGACAGCACCTTCGTCAAATTCCATTGGCGTCCCAAGCTCGGCCTGCAGTCCACGATCTGGGATGAGGCAGTCAAGATCGCCGGTGCCGATCAGGATTTCCATCGTCGCGATCTGTTCGAATCGATTCAAAGCGGCGATTTCCCCGAGTGGGAACTGGGCGTGCAGTTGTTCACCGAGGCCGAAGCGGAGGCATTCCCGTTCGACCATCTGGATTCGACCAAGGTCATTCCCGAAGAACTGGTACCGCTGCAAATCGTGGGCCGCATGGTGCTGGACCGCTGGCCGGACAACTTCTTCGCCGAGACCGAGCAGGTCGCTTACTGCCCGGCCAACATCGTGCCCGGCATCGACTTCAGCAACGACCCGCTGCTGCAGGGCCGCCTGTTCTCTTATCTGGATACGCAGTTGAGCCGTCTGGGTGGACCCAACTTCCATCAGATCCCGGTCAACGCGCCCAAGTGCCCGTTCGCCAACAATCAGCGCGACGGCCATATGCAGATGGGCGTGCCGAAGGGGCGTGTTGCTTACGAGCCCAGCTCGCTGCAAGCCGATGCACCGCGTGAGGCGCTGCGCGGATTCCCGAGCCATGCGACACCGGCCGAAGACGGCGCGAAAGGCCGCGTGCGTGCAGAAAGTTTTGCCGATCATTACAGCCAGGCGCGCATGTTCTTTCGCAGCCAGACCGCACCGGAGCAGGCGCATATGGCATCGGCGCTGGTGTTCGAATTATCCAAGGTGGAAACCGCGCACGTGCGCGAAGCCATCGTGGGCCATCTGCGTCACATCGACCCAGCGCTGGCACAGCGTGTGGCCGATGGCATGGGCATGACCACGTTGCCGCCGGCACCACCGGCTGCGGTTGCGCCAACCGACATGCCGTTGTCGCCGGCCTTGCAGCTGATCGGCAAGATGAAGGACACGTTGCAGGGCCGCACCGTGGGCATCCTCATTCACGATGGCTCGGATGCCGCTGCGATCAAGGCGGTGCGCAAGGCTGCCGAAGCTGCGGGTGCCACAGTGAAAATCGTCGCGCCGAAAGTGGGCGGCGCCAAGCTCAGCGACGGCAAGCAACTGGCCGCCGACGGTCAATTGGCAGGCACACCATCGGTGGTGTTCGATGCGGTGGCGGTGCTGTTGTCTTCGGAAGCAGCCAAGCTGCTGACGCGCGAATCGGCTGCACTGGATTTCGTCAGCAACGCGTGGGCGCATCTGAAGGCAATCGCCTACGACGATGGCGCGCAGTTGCTGCTCAAGGCTGGCAATGTCGGCAAGGACGCGGGCGTGATTGCAGCGGCAGATACCAAGGCATTCATCACTGCCGCCAAGACCCGCCAGTGGGCACGTGAGCCGAAGGTGCGCATGCTGGCGTAACCGCACCAGCGCCATCGAAAGCTGCCTTGGGCGCGAGCGACGTTCTATGTCGTTTCGCGCCCATTGCATTTCATTCGCTACCTACTAACGTTCTGCTTTGGCGAGGACACCGTGCACACGGCTCACTTAGCTTCTAAGCGCATTTAGATGCCGCTATGACTCTAAATCTTGGTCGTCTCGGAATGGCTGGTTGGATAGCGAGGAGAGATCAGTTGTAGAGCGGATGATCTGCGGCTTGGCTGCAGGGTCCTTGCCCGCCCACCATCGCGGGACACGCCGCAAGTACGTCCGTGTAGGCTCTTACGCGGCATCCATGCCGCGTAAGGTCCCGCGACGGTGGGCGGGCAAGGACCAGTCGAGAGTGTCGGTTTGCATGGTGCAAGCGGTGCATGACGTGCGTTGTTCGGATAACGGCGCGTCCGATCAGTGTCGCAAGGCAAGCCGAGTAACACGCAGGCTTTCAAAGCAACCGACTCACTTTCTGGTGCGGTGTCCTCACCGATTGCGGGACCGTGTGGCGGCATGGATGCCGCCACCGAGCCTCCACGGACGGATTCACGGCGTGTCCCGCAAGCGGTGAGGGCACCGCGCACTCGACCAACTCAGCTTTTGACGCAACTCTCTGCTGCTGCATTGAGGGCACCAGCATTGAGGCACCACACACTCAACTAACTCAGCTGCTGCGCAGTCGTCTTGTTTAGATGTTCTCAGACGTTCCGGCAGGAAACTGCGCAGCATTAGCCAGCGCGCGGTACTCGCGTGGTGTCATGCCGACCGCCAGCTTGAACTGCCGTGCAAAGGCGCTTTGATCACTGAAACCGCAAGCATGCCCGATTTCGGTGAGGCTCTTGTTTCCGTGCAGCAGATGCATCGCCATCTGCAGGCGTAACTTGGCCAGCACTTGTTGCGGCGTGAGCTGGAATACCTTGCGAAACGAGCGTTGCAGTTTGGACATCGAAAATCCGGTGATTTCCACCAGGGCCTGCATACGGACGTTCTGTGCGTAGTTGGCGTTGAGATACGCCAGCGCAAGCCGTAGCTTTTCGTACTGCGATTCATGCCCATCCTGCGGCCCCAGATCGCGCGAGATGCCGATGATGCCCTGTACCTTGCCGTCCACCAGCAGCGGACGTTTGCAGGTCAGGCACCAACCCGGTTCGCGGTTGGCGAACAGATGCAGCTCCAGCAGGTTGTCGATCACCGCACCGGCCAGCACTTGCTCGTCCTGATTGGCGTAATTGGCGCCCAAGCCGCTGGGATAGACCTCGGCAACGCGCTTGCCGATCAACTCCTTGCGCGACTTCAGCCCCAGCCGCCGCAGCATGGTCTGGTTGACGTGTGTGTAGCGGCCCTCGCGATCCTTGACGAAAAACAGCACATCCGGCACGGCATCGAACAGCGCTTCCAGATCGGCAGGATCGATGCTCTTCATGCAGGCGGATTCATGCAGGCCAATGGACTCGGGATCAGGAAAGACGCGACTGTGCTACGCGTACCATCAGTGCACAGCGCAACGCACGCAGCGCCATGATACGCCGCGCACCTGGGCTCTACGGGACCACGCTCAGCGCGGCGTGTCGGCCACGTTTGCCGCGGCCGGTGCGGCCTTGGCGTCCACGGCCGACGCCGTGGGGTTGCCGATGCGATTCAACGGCACCTGCCGCGCTTGCCAGCTGCTCGCCACGGCCGCGCCGGCCTGCGATCCGACCTGCACGCGCAGCCGCGCACTCCCGCCGGGCGCAACGAATTCGACAACGCAATCGCCTGCGGCCATGCAGCTGTCGGCGGCCAACGGGTCCACCGGCTGCCAACCCTGCTCCATCACCGTCTGCGCGAACGCGCGGTAGCCCATGCCGGACTTCAGCGTGGCCGGCAACGGCACGCTCGGGTCGCTGGCGACAGTATCGCCACCGACGGCGGCGGCACCATTCGCAGGCACCGGCGCCGAAACAGGCGCACGCACAGCCGCAGGCCGCGATGCGCCATGCAAGGCAGGACTACAGAGTAGGACGAGTGCCAACAATGAGGGGCGGAATAACGTGCGCATGCAAACGGTCCTTGCGATCCTGGCAGGGAACTGAAGAAGTTAAAGAATCGCTATTTTGACATGGCTTGGATGCGCTGCGGCAGCCGTGGCCTGCCGGCAGTTAACCGGCCTTCGGCCCCGAATGGGCTGCCGACCCGGGCCAAGCAGCCCCATTGACCCGACGGGTTCATCGACATGGCCGATCTGCAGCTTGGGCAAGGCCGGCTGCACATGCGAATGGCTGCAGACATTGCCGCTGCAGGATCGATCGCGCCGACCGACCACAGGAGCCAGGCAGTGATTGCCCGGCACCCCGCACCAGGCGGCGTGCCGGGTGAAGCATCACTGGCCGATATGATGCTTAAGCCAGCTGTTGACGGTGTCGTGCCACAGCACGCTGTTGTCCGGCTTGAGCACCCAGTGGTTCTCGTCCGGGAAATACAGGAACTTGGAGTCGATGCCCTTGCGCTGCAGCGCGGTGAACGCAGCCAGGCCCTGCTCGACCGGGATGCGGAAATCCTGCTGGCCGTGGATCACCAGCATCGGCACTTTCCACTTGTCCACATGCAGCACCGGGTTGAACTTCTCGTAACCGGCCGGGTTCTGCCACGGCGTGCCGCCGTTTTCCCATTCGCTGAACCACAGTTCCTCGGTGGCATAGCCCATGGTGCGGTTGTCGAAGACGCCGTCGTGATCGACGAGGCATTTCCACGGTTGGTTCCAGTTGCCGGCCATCCAATAGACCATGTAGCCGCCGTAGCTGGCACCCAGCGCGCAGGCCTTGTCGCCGTTGAGGAAGCCGTACTGCTTCTGCGCGGCAGTCCAACCCTTTTGCAGATCTTCCAGCGGGCGGTCGCCCCAATGCTGGCTGATCGCATCGGTGAAGTCTTGGCCATAACCGGTGGAGCCGTGGAAGTCGATCATCACCACCGCGTAGCCCTGGCCGGCATAGGTCTGCGGATTCCAGCGGTTGCTCCAGCCATTGCCGAAGCTGCCCTGCGGCCCGCCGTGGATCAGGAACGCCACCGGATAGGTCTTGCCTTCCTGATAGTTGTAGGGCTTGACCACGTAGCCATGCACGGTGTCGTTGTTCCAGCCCTTGAACTGGAACTGCTCATAGTCGCCGAACTGTACATCCGGCAGCAGCTCGCCGGCGCTTTGGGTAATCGCACGCAGGCCCTGGCCTTGCACGTCGCTGACAAATACCTGGTCGCCGCTCTCCAACGAATTGCGTGTAAACGCCAACGTGTTGCCGGCCAGCGTCGGCGCATGCACGCTGCCCTCGCCTACCAGCCTGGTCGCATCGCCGCTGGCAATATCGATCTTGAACAATGGGTGCTCGCCGAGGTCATCGGCGCTGGTGTAGAGGCTGGTGCCGTCATCGCTCAACACGATCTCGCCGGCCGAGCGGTCCCATTTGGGCGCGATCTCGCGGGTCTTGCCGCTGGCGACATCCATCGCGATCAGGCCGAAGCGGTCGGCCTCGAAACCGGGGCGTTTCATCGCGCGGTAGTACAGCGTCTTGCCATCGCTGCTGAACACCGGGCCGGCATCCCAGGCCGGGTTGGACGCGGTCAGATTGACCGGTGCGGACTTGCCGGCCGCATCCAGCCGATACAGATCGAAGTTGGTCTGCCACGGCTCGTCGTTGCCGGTGGGCTTGGCAACGGCCTTTGCATTCTTGCTCGCCTCGGGGCCATGCGGCTGCGGCACGCGCACGCTGGCCACCACGCTGCTGCCATCGGGCGACCAGGTGTAATCGTCATTGCCGCCGAACGGCTTGGACGGCGCATCGCCGGCCAGCGTGGCGCTGATCGCCGAGGCACCGATCACCGCTTTGGCGCCGGCGGCAGGCAGGTCTGCGACGAACAGCGTGTTGCGGCGGCCGTCGTTCCAGGTGTCCCAATGCCGCACGAACAACTGGTCGTACACCACGCCGCTGGCCTTGGCGTTCTTGACGCTGGCGAGCTTGGTCTTGGTGCAGCCCAGATCCGAGCCGCAGTCCTGGAACACGCCGGCACTGAAGGCAATGCGCTTGCCATCGGGCGAGAGCCTGTAGCTGTCCACGTCCACCGCAAACGCGGTGAGTTGCTGCGGGGTGCCGCCGGTCAGCGGTTGCGCGTACAGCTGCTGGGTGCCGGATCTGCTGCTGAGGAAATACACGGTCTTGCCATCCGGCGACAGCGCCGGGCTGTTGACGTTCCAGCCTTCCGGAGTCAGCCGCTTGGGCGGCGCTGCATCGCGGGTCCGCAGATTGCGCATCCACAGGCCGGTGGCCGGCTTGCCGTTGCTGCTCTTGGCCTGCCGCTTGGCAAATACCAGCACGCTGCCATCGGGGCTGAGCGTGGGTGCGGACACACGGTCCAACGCCACCATGTCGCGCACATCGAAACCGCGCGCGGCAGCAAGACTTGGCAAGGCGGTCAACAGACACAGGGGCAGCACGGCGTAACGAAGCTTCATCGAGAGTTCCCGCAACGGCAAAACGTCGATGGTAGGCGTTGCCGTAGCGAGCGCGCAAAGGCTTGCGGTTGGGTCTGCCTGTGTGGCCGTGTGTGCACGCCGGGGCAGCTGGAAAAATGCGCAGCTTGCGACACGTGTAACGTAGAACGTGCTGCATTGAAGCAAATCTTGCGGCCGCATCGGCGTGCCATCGGCCAGGGCGCAGCTTGCAAACTGCGCAGAAGATGCAGGCGGCTGGTCGTCGATCGTACTGTGCGTGCAGCGCGCAGCCAATGTGGCGCCGGTCAACCGGCACCACATAATGTCTTATCGCCCCGCTGCTACCCACGCGGTTTTTATAGCGCAGTGATACTCCGCTTCAATACATCAGAAGCGGTGCGACATCCCCACATACACCTGCGCGTCCGGGGTGCGGTCGTTGAGGCCGAAGTTGGCGCCCACATCCAGTTGCAACAGCGGGTTGATCAGATACGCAGCCGCGATGTCGGCCGAATACTGTTCGATGGTTTCGGCGGGGTCGCGATTGATCGAGGACCACACTTCCACCGCCATCGACAACTTCGCGGTGAGCGGATGCGCCAGGTTGATCGCATTGACGATGGCGACATGGTTGCCGCTTCCATCGCTGTCGGCCAGCCAATCCACCTCCGGCCCGAGGGTCAGCGAGAAACTATTGGGCAACACGAAATTGATCGGCAATGCGACGCCGCCTTCCCACTCGTCGTTGCCCAGGCCGGTACGCGCAGTCGGTGCCTTGACGAACGGCAGCAACGCCACGCTGGCGGTGTCGCTTTCGTAGAAACGCGCCTTCATCCGTAGAAAGATATCGCCGCCGCCACTCAGGCTGCTGCGTGCACCGGTAGCGCGATCGGTGGTCTTGACCTGCAGCTGCGGCGCCCAGTTGAGCTGCAGATCGATGCGGTCGCTGACGCCGTACTTGAGCGTGGGATTGGTGAAATAGGAGGTTTCGATGCGCGTGCCGGGCTGGCTATCGCGGGTGTAGCTGCCAATGTCGGTTTCCAGCTGCCAGGCGCCGGTGGGCACGGTGCAGGTGGAATTGGCCTTGGTCGGGCGATCGGTACACAGCGCCGCCTCGGTGGCGTCTTGTGCCTGTGCCTGCAGCGCCAGGCTGCACAGCACGCCGGTCAGTGCGATGGCCAGCAACGGTGCGCGTTGTGCGCGGGTGGAGCGCTTGGAGATAGCAGTCAGCATTGCAGTGGTTCCATGGCAAGACGCTGGACAGATCGTGTGAACGGTCAGCGTTAGGGAGGGGGAAATGCACGTGGAGGTAGAACGACTGCATGGCCGCCGACGGGCGACGTCCTGCCAATCGATCTTATAGGCGTCTGCAGGCCCGTAGGGGCCAACCATGACAAAAGCGACCGCAACCGCAAGCCGATGTTGCACAGCGTGATGTGAGTAACACTTTCACTGACATCCATCGCAGCGTGACGCGGTGCGAGAACCTGCGTCGCGGGGTGTCATCGGGATAGATCGTGGCATGCAGTAGCCGTGGCGCACCATTCGTGCGGGAGACGGCACGATACGGAGCAGCGGCATAAAGTCGCTATGCATGGCGCCTGTGTAGCGCGTAAAGCCAACGCAAAGACGACGGAAGACCGAAGCGGCGCATCTCGCCGCGCGTGCGGCGCAGCGGCACTGGATCGCAACGCCACAACGAAAAACGGACACGCATCCAGCGATGCGTGTCCGTCGGGATGAGGCGTGCAAGCGCATGCCTCAATGCTGCATCACGCTCAGGCGCTCTGTTCGCCGTGCTTGCCGACGCGATACAGCAGCCAGCCGACCAGAGCCAGGATCGCCAGGCCGAACCACTGGTTGAGCTGCAAGGCGGCCGGCAACGCCAGCACATCGGCGCGGCTGGACAGCACGATCGGCACCGCAATGGCGATCCCCATCAGCGCTTCGCCGGTGATCAGGCCGGCGGCGAACAGCACGCCTGGGCGATGCACGCGGTCGCGGCCGTCTTCGTCGTCGGCGCGGATCTTGTGGAAGCGTTCCACCAGGTGCGCGATCAGGCCACCGATGAAGATCGGCACCATCAGTTCCAACGGCAGATAGATACCGATCGCCGCGGCCAGCACCGGCACGCGGAAGCGCTTGCCGGTTTTCTTCAGCCATTCGTCCAGCGCGATGATCGCCGCGCCTACGCCGGCACCGATGGCGATCATCGCCCACGGCAGCTCGCCGCCGAACAAGCCCTTGGCGACCGAGGCCATCAGCGTGGCCTGCGGTGCAGCGAGCGAGTTGGGATGCTGCGGGGTGGCCGGGCCGATACCGTACGCCTGCGCCAACAGGTTCAGCACCGGCGCCATGATCAGCGCGCAGGAGAACGCACCGATACCGAGCATCAGCTGCTGCTTCCATGGCGTGGCGCCGACCAGATAACCGGCTTTGAGATCCTGCAAATTGTCGCCGCCCACCGCCGCCGCGCAGCACACCACCGCACCGATCATGATCGCCGCCACCGCGCCCAGCGGCGCGCCGCCGATGCCGGCCGGCACCAGGCCGTCCTTGCCGAGCAGCAGCACCAGCACCGCCGAGGCGAATAGGATGGTGGAGATGGTGATGCCGGACACCGGATTGTTGGACGAGCCGATCAACCCGGCCAGATACCCGGACACCGACACGAACAGAAAGCCGGCCACGATCATGATGATGGTCATCGGGATCGACACGTGCCATTGCTGCACGATCGCCTGATACAGGCCCAGCAGCGGCAAGGTGCACAGCACCAGCGCCACCAGCATCCACTTCATCGGCAGGTCGCGCTCGGTCTCGGCGACCACACCGCCACCGCTCTTGCGCGCGGCGGCAAAACCGCTCTTGACCCCGGACAACAACGATTTGCGCAGCGAGAACAGCGTCCACACTCCACCGATCAACATCGCGCCGACACCGAGATAACGGATCTTCGCGCCCCAGATGGCGAATGCCGCGTCGGCCGCCGGTGCATCGATCAGGCTCTGCGCCAATGCCGGATCCGAGCCCATGAAGAACTGCTGATACAGCGGGATGGCGATATGCCAGGACAGGATGGCGCCGGACAACACCACGATGCCGACATTCAAGCCGACGATGTACCCCACGCCCAGCAGCGCCGGCGACAGGTTGGTGCCCAGATACCCCACCAGCCGGCTGCTGCCCAGATATGTGGCCTGCGCCCAGGTATCCGGGATCACCCGCAGGCCGCTGGCCGCCGCCAGCTTGACCAGCGCGCCGATGGCACCGGAGATGGCCAGGATCTTCAGACCCGGACCGGGGTTTGCACCGGCCTTGAGCACTTCGGCCGCGGCCTTGCCTTCGGGGAACGGCAGCGGGTCTTCGACGATCATCGAGCGCCGCAACGGCACCGAGAACAGCACCCCGAGCAACCCGCCCATGCCGGCGATGCCGAGCACCCACCAGTATTTGAAGTCCGGCCAATAGCCCATGATCACCAGCGCGGGGATGGTGAAGATCACCCCGGCCGCGATCGACGACCCCGCCGAGGCACCGGTCTGGACGATGTTGTTTTCCAGAATGGTGCCGCCGCCGAGCAAGCGCAGCACGCCCATCGAGACGACCGCTGCCGGGATCGCGGTGGCGATGGTCAGGCCGGCAAACAGGCCCAGATAGGCATTGGCGGCCGAAAGCACCACCGCCAACACGATGGACAACACGACGGCACGAAAGGTGAGCTGGCGCGGTTGCGCGTCATCACTCATGAGCAGTTCCCCTGTGGCAAAAAATCCGGACCACGCTAGCGCCTGTGCGCGGTTCCGTCCAGCTGCGTCGCGGCGTGACAGTGTGCGTGCTGTGGCGGTGGAGTGCACGGGCCTGCTGCTGGCAGCGCCGCCCCACGCTGGGAACGACCTGCACAGCGCGCTTACTACGGCATGGATACGCCTGCGTCGACATCGGTTCGCCTTGAAAGAGCGTCATGTCGCAGCGATCACTACAATCGCGCCAACGCCGTGCGTCTATGGCAGCAGCATTCTCCGGCCCGGTTGCTTCGGCCCGACGCGATGAGCATCGCGACTCCCTCTCGTTCCTGACACGCACCTCCTACCGCAAGGCTTCCATCGTGAAACATTCGCTAAGCACCGTTCTTTTCTCCGGCATGCTGATGCTGTCGCTGCAGCCATCCACTGCATTCGGCCAAGACCATTCTCCGCAAAGCGCAAAATGCCCGGAACCTGGCGCGGTCCACTACGACGCAGCCCACTACCGAGCGGTCGCCGATGTCGAGTTTCCTGCTGGAAGCGTTGCTTATGGAAGAGGCGATTGGGTCAGCACGAAGCAGCCCGATCAGGGTGTACCGATCAAGCTATCCTCGGTATTGTTCTACGGCAAGCAGCCGGGCAAATCCAAAACAGAATCCGAATCGGAGGGTGCGCTGGTCAATTGCACCTATGAATTGCGTAACCACAAGCAAGTGGATCTGGCTTACTTCGACCGAAGCACACCGAATCAGCAGCGCAACCTGATCGTCGTCCCCAAACGCCCCTCGCGCTGGCAGCTCGATCAAAAACCGCCAGCACCAACGCAGGATGCGTTCTACTCCTGCACACAGAGTACGAAGGACTGTGCGTTCGAACCGCGACGTCTGGAATGACCCGGCGGCACATCCGCACCGCCCTTGTTGATCGATATCAGTGCAACAACTCGGCGAACGCGCGGTCGGCCTCAATCACCTCCGGCAGCTCGGCGAACAACGCGTCCAGATCCACCGTGTCCATCAGTGGCCCGCGCGCCGATTCCAGTGCCGCCGGGATGTCGCCGTCGTGCGCGCGCAGTGCGTCAGACACATGCACGGCCTGGGCAAGCAGCAGCGGCATCAACGCGCCTTCCGGTGCGGCGGCCGGGCGGACCTGATAGGCGATGGCTTGCTGGATCACCGCAGGCAACTGCCAGCGACGCACCAGCTCGGCGCCCACTTCCGGGTAACCAAACCCCAACTGCAGGGTTTCTTCGGCCGCATGACCGGCAGAGGAAGTGTCGTGATTGATGCGGCTGGCGTATTCCGGCGCGCCGGACTGGATCAGCAACTCGCCGATGTTGTGCATCATGCCGCAGGTAAACGCGGTTTCCGGATCGAGCCCATGCTGGCGCGCCAGCAAGCGGCAGATGCCGGCCACGCCGAAACTGTGCCGCCAGAAGGCGTTGAGATCGAAACTGGGGCCGGCATGAAACGCACCGGTCATCGACGAGGCCAGCACCAACGTGCGCAGCGTGTTGAAACCCAACCGCATGGCCGCGTCTTCGACGCTGGTGGAATCGCGCAGGCCATGGAAGCGCGCCGAATTGGCCAGCCGCAACACCTTGGCGGCGATCACCGGATCGCGCTCGATGGTGTGCGCCAACACATCGATGTTGGTGTTCGGATCATCGAACTGACGAATCAGGTCCTGCGCCACCTTTGGCACCGTGGGCAAGGTATGCAACTGGTCAAACAAAACCTCCAACTTCATGATCGCCTCGTGGGAAAGAAATGGGTCAGCGCAACTGCGCCCGCCATGGTGTCGTACAGGCCGCTTGAAAGTCACTAGGCCGCTGCATGCCCTGGCGTGACCACGCCATCGCCATCGCTGGGCGCCAAGCCACAGCGCCATTGGATTTTGCGCGCCTGCGCAGGGCGCTGCGCGTCGCGCATGGAACACTGCAACGCCACAGCGAACACAGCGCCATGCGGCGATGCTGGCAGCTGGGCAATGTGGTCGAGGACGGCGACAACTGCAGATGATGGATGCCGATAGACCTGGTCTGGAATCGTGACCGCAATGCGATGCCGGTGTTGGTCGATTTTGCCGGCAAATACTCAATGAAAATCGCGCGAGGGCAGCTGCATTTCGCCGAGCAGCTCGCTGAGGTCGTACAGATCGCCGGCGATGAGATGCTCCACGCCATCCACGCCATCCACGCGTTCCCAGCGGCCACGCACCGCCAGCAGGCGCGATTCCAGCAGTGCGCGGCGGCGGCGTGGCGCCAGGTGCGACCAGACGATGACGTTGATCATGCCGTGTTCGTCTTCCAGGGTGACGAAGATGGTGCCCTTGGCAGTGGCCGGGCGCTGGCGCTGGGTGACCAGGCCGGCGACATGCACACCGCTGCCATGACGGCGGCCTTGTAGTTCACGCAGGCCCAGGATGCGTCGCTGATGCATCTGCGGGCGCAGCAGCGCCATCGGGTGCTGGCGCAGACTCAGGCCGACCGAACGGTAATCGGCCAGGATCTCTTCGCCTGCGCGCGGCGCTTCAAATTCCACCGGGCGTTCTTCGGGGCTACCAGGCAGCAGCGGCCGACGCGCTTCCACGCCGGCCATCGCCCAGCGCGCGGCGTTACGGTTGCCCACCATGCCTTGCAAGGCGCCGGCTTCGGCCAATGCCAGGCGTGCCTTCTCATCGAGTGCGGCGCGCAGGCACAGATCGCCGATGTCGGCGAAGGCATGCTGCGCACGTGCGGCGACAATGCGCTTTGCCACCACTTCCGATAATCCAGCGACCTGACGCATGCCCAGACGGATCGCCGGTTGTTCGCCAGGGTCTTCGTCGCTACACCATGGCCGGCCACCGACCAGCGTGTTGTCCCAGACGCTATGCAGCACATCCACCGGCAACACCTCCACGCGCGCACGCTCAGGACTGCCGCGTCGCGCGTCCTGCACGATCTGGCTGGCCGAATAGAAGCCCATCGGCTGCGCATTGAGCAAGCCGCAGGCGAAGGCTGCAGGTTCGTGGCGTTTGAGCCAGCAGCTGGCGTAGACAAGTTTGGCGAACGAGGCGGCGTGGCTTTGCGGGAAGCCGTAGGAGCCGAAGCCTTTGATCTGTTCGAAGATCTGGTCGATGAAGGTGGAGGCGTAGCCTCTGTTCTGCATGCGTTCGCGCACGCGCGTGCGGTGCTGCTCCATGTCACCGCCACGGCGCCACGCTGCCATTGAACGGCGCAGATTGTCCGCTTCGCTCTCTGTGTATTCGGCGGCATGCATCAGCAGCTCCATCACCTGCTCCTGAAACAACGGCACACCCAGTGTTGGCTTGAGGATGTCTTCCACCTCCGGCGATGGATAGTTCACTTCCTCGCGTCCCTGCCGCCGGCGCAGATATGGATGCACCATATCGCCCTGAATCGGGCCAGGTCGCACGATCGCCACTTCGATCACCAGGTCGTAGAACACTGCGGGTTTGAGCCGCGGCAGCATCGCCATCTGGGCGCGCGATTCGATCTGGAATACGCCCACCGTGTCGGCGCGCTGGATCATCTTGTAGGTCGGCTTGTCGTCGCCTGGCAGCGTGGCGATGGTGTAATCGCGCCCGCGATGGCCGCGCACCAACTCCAATGTCTTGCGGATGCAGGTGAGCATGCCCAGCGCCAGGCAATCGACCTTGAGCAGCTTCATGGTTTCCAGATCGTCCTTGTCCCACTGGATGATGGTGCGATCGGCCATTGCCGCGTTTTCCACCGGCACCAACTGCGACAAGGGTTCGTCGGAGATGACGAATCCGCCGACATGCTGGGACAGATGCCGCGGGTGATCGCGCAGGTGTTCGGTTACCGCAAGAATCTTGTTGATCAGTGGATTGGCCAGATCGAATCCGGCTTCTTCGATGCGCTGCTCCATGGGCGTTTCGCCATTGCCCCAGCCATAGCAATTGGCCAACAGCGCGATCTGGTCCGGTGGCAGACCGAAGGCCTTGGCCACGTCGCGCACTGCGCTTTTGCCGCGATAGCAGATCACTGTCGCTGCCAGCGCAGCGCGTTCGCGACCGTATTTGCTGTAGACGTATTGCAGCACTTCCTCGCGCCGTTCGTGCTCGAAATCGACATCGATATCCGGTGGTTCGTCGCGTTTTTCGGAGAGAAACCTTGCCATCAGCAAACGGGTTTCATCCGGATTGACTGCGGTGATACCCAGCGCATAACACACCGCCGAATTGGCCGAAGACCCACGGCCCTGGCACAGGATGTGCTGATCACGTGCGAAGCGCACCACATCTTGCACGGTGAGAAAGAATGCTTCGTAGTTTTTGTGGGCGATCAGCGCCAATTCCTTTTCGATGTCGGCGCGTACCTTGGCGGACACACCATCCGGCCACCGCTCACGCATGCCGGTTTCGGTGAGCTGGCGCAGATAACTCGCCGGCGTATGCCCTTGCGGCACCAGCTCTTTGGGATAGGTGTACTCAAGCTTGGAAATATCGAAGGTGCAGCGCTGTGCCAGGTCCACCGTGGCCTGCAACAGCGCATCCGGATAGATGTTGCCCAGGGCCCTGCGCGTGCGCAGATGGCGCTCGCCGTTGCGGAACAGGTGCGCGCCGCATTCGGCCAGCGGCAAGCTGTGGCGGATGGCGGTCAAGGTGTCCTGCACGATGCGCTCGCGCCGCTGCGCCATATGCACATCGCCGCTGGCCAAGGCGGTCATGCCCAGTTGCTGCGCCATCGCCTGCAAGGCGAGCAATCGCGCCGCATCGTCCTGCTCACGATGCAGTTCCACCGCCAGAAATGCACGCTCTGCGAAGACGTGCTGCAACCAGGCACCCTGCTCGGCCTGCGGCTGCGCGCCGGGCAGCCACACCGCGAACACGCCGGGTGCGACATCGCGAAACTGCGCCTCCACCTCGGCGCGCCCCAACCGATACGCACCCTTGCTTGCCGCACGCCGTGCGGTGGTGATCAGCGCGCACAACTGCGGATAGCCGTGCGCGTTTTCCACCAGCAGCACAAAGCGGGTGCCATCGACCAGGGTGAATTCGCTGCCGACGATCAAGCGCACGCCGGTAGCGCGCGAAGCTTCCAGCCCACGCACGATGCCGGCCAGCGAGCATTCGTCGGTAATGGCCAGTGCGCTGTAACCGCAGTGCTGCGCGCGTGCGAACAACTGCTCGGCACTGGAAGCACCACGCAGGAACGAAAAATCCGACAGGCAATGCAATTCGGCATACTTGGGCAGACCATCGGTCACCACCGCATGGGTGATGTCGTCGTTAGCCGCGCGCAATCGTGCTGCCACGTTCCAGGCGCGTGGCATGCGCCCGCCGGGGTGTCGCGGTCAACACCGTCGACGGCGTCATCCCAGCTCATGGGCGCACATCTTCAATATCGCGCTGCCACCACACCGTCTTTCCAGTGAGCCGCAGATCGCCTCGTTGCAGATGCTCTTTCCCTGCGGGGCATCGGGTGCTTGCGGCACCGCTGCAATGACCACCCGGACAAGCAGTGCTCGGTTGGCGCAGGGGCATGGGGCGGATCATGCGAACCACCCATGCAACATCCAGCCATCCACACGGCCGGGTGCGGCGAATGCCCAACCACGTCGGCCGCGCGCAGTTTCTACGACGTAATAGTCGCGACGTGCTTCGTCGTCGTCCCACCAGCCGCTTTCCAATCGCTCAGGACCGGAGACGATGCGCAACTGCGCATCGTGCAAGGGCACCGGCTGCGGCAACAACCAGGTGGGGCGCGGCGGGCGCGGGGGTGCATCGGTTTCGCGCTCCGTATCGCCGATGGCGCGACGCCAGGCGCGTTCCGGGCGCGGGTCGTCGGCCGGCAGCACGCGATACACCGCCTCATCGCCCAGCCGCGCGCGCAGGCGCTCGCGCAGCTGCGGCCATTCCACCGATTGCTGCGCGCGTTGATCGAACAGATCGCGCATGGCCGGCACGAACGGTGGCAGCTGCCGCGCCAGCAAGCGCATCGCCACCACCGGCCGCGGGATCTCCACCCGCTCCAGCCGGTTGCGTGCAAGCTCGAACAACAGCGTGGGCGCACGCTCCGGCGTCAGCAGGCCGATCTCGACATCGGTGGCGCCTTGTTCGTGTTCCAGCCGCAGCAAAAACCGTTGCACGCCGCCATCGCGGATGGACAGATACGTGCACAGATCGCCGATCAAACGGCGCAGCGGGAACAGCAGCGCCGGATGCATTTCCACCTCGTAGCCCAGTTCCACACGCTGGTCGAAATGATCTGGCGGTGCGTAACACTCCAAGGGGTCGTCGACCTGGCCGTAGAGGCGGTCTAGGTGATCGAGTAGTCCTGCACCGAAACGCCGGCGCAGCCCATCGCGCGGCAATGCACGCACCGCAGCCAGCGTACGCACGCCCATGTGCTGCAGGCGCTCGCCGACATCGCCGGGCAAGGCGGCACGACGTACCGGCACCTTGTCGAGCGTGCTGTGCAAAGCCGGCAACTGCGTCACCACCATGCCGTCGCGCAAGCCGGCCAGCACGCGCGCGGCGCGCGGTGTAGGTGCCAATGCAAGCCGGTGCTGGAAGCCCAAGGCCTGCAGTTCATCGCGCAGGCGCCGCTCGAAACGTGGCCAGGGACCGAACAGCCGAAAACTGGCGCCGGCTTCCAGCACGATGGCGCGCGACCATTGCTGGCTCACCAACGAACTATGCCGATACGCCCACGCTGCGAGAAACCGCTGCGTGCGCGCCTCAGCCTGCGCCTCGTAATCGATGGTGCGCACATTGGCCATCAACGCATGCGCCGCCGACAGCCGCATGCCGGCTTTCAGACCGGCGGCAGACGCCGCTGCGTTGACCGAATGCAGGCTGCGCAACTGCGCCGGCCCTTCGACCAGCACCAACGGCGCGTGCGGCTCTTCCAGACGCCGAAGGACAGCGTCCAGCGCCAGCTGCGGCAGCAATAGGCAGGCCCACAACATGCGCGCGCCTCAATGCGCCAGCCGCAACGGCTGCGAGGGGACCTGCCCACCGCGGCATTTGCGCACCTGCCAGGCATCGCGCTCGGGCAGAAATTCCAGCCGCAAGGCGGCCGGCGATGCATTGACCGCATGCTTGCGGTCGCGCAATGCGAAGGCGCAGCAATTACCGCTGTCGGCGGCGACTTGTAGCCGCCGCAACGCGCGCGCATCGCCGGTCTGCGGCCAGCCCAATACCGCCGCGCAGGCACCGCTGCGCAGGCATTGTTCGAACGCCCACAAGGCGTCGCGCGGCTCGGCCTGCACCACTTCCAGATGTTCCAGCACCACCCCGCCGGCCTGCCAGGCCGGTGCGTAGGGAATGAACGGCGGCGCCACCAGCACCACCCGGCTGCTGGCGCCGGTCATGCGCGCCAATGTGGGCAACAACAATGCGATCTCGCCTACGCCGTGCGCGGGCAACAGCAATTCGGTCAGTGCCCGCCGCGGCCAGCCACCATCGGGCAGCAGCGCATCCAGTGCGGCATGCCCAGTGGATTCGCCGCCATGGGCAATGGCCGTGCCGTGACCTGCGCGCCAGACTGTGCGCGCGGCCAGCAGGGCGTCCAGCGGCAGTACGACTGCCGCGTTGCCGTCCTGCCTGATGCGCGCGGGCTCCTGGCTCATCTCAACCCTGCCGGATGAGACCGCAATACAGCCCTTCGATCGCAAAGTCGGCATCGGCGGCGACCACGATCGGCGCATGCGCGCGATTGCGCGGCAACAGTCGAATGCGCTCTGCCCCGCGCTCCAGTCGCTTGATGGTGATTTCGCCATCCACCCGCGCCACCACGATCTGCCCATCGCGCGCATCGTTGCTGCGATGCACGCCAACCAGATCGCCGTCCAGAATGCCATCGTCGATCATCGAGTCGCCTTGCACCTGCAACAGATAATCCGGGCGCAGCGAGAACAGCGCGCGGTCCAGCCACAGCTGGCGATCCAGCCCGATATCCGCCCCGATCGGCACACCGGCCGCCACCCGCCCCAGCACCGGCAAGGCCAGCACCGCATCGCGCGCCGGATCAGGCCTCATCCGGCCTGGCACGCGGATGCCGCGCTTTTGATTGGGCAGCAGCTCGATCAACCCGGCCTCGGCCAGTGCCTGCACGTGCTTTTGCGCGGCATTGCGCGAGGCGAAGCCGAATGCCTGCGCAATCTCGGCCAGGCTGGGCGACACCCCTGCGCGGGCCTGTTCCTGCAGAAAGATCAGCACCGCCGCACGTTTGGGAGAGAGAGGTTCCATGGAAGAAAACGGCCAGCCGGGACTAGGTGTACATTTGTACACCCCTCGGTCGCAGCAGGCGAGATTGGCCAACTCAGCTTGCTGAGCCGATTCAGCGAGCGAGCTTGCGACGGACCGGGCAACGAGTTATAACTTACGTAATAACAAAGGGCGCCGCCATGAAACTCAAGATCACCTCCATCGGCAATTCCGCCGGCGTCATCCTGCCCAAGGAACTGCTGGCCCGTCTGCGCCTGGGCAAGGGCGACGAACTGTATGCGCTGGAAACGCCCGACGGCATCAAGCTGACCGCGTTCGACCCGACCCTGGCCGCGCAGATGGAGGTGGCCGAGCAGGTGATGCGTGAGGATCGGCAGGTGCTGCACAAGTTGGCCAAATGAACACGCGCATGGTCGTCTGGATCGAGCGCGCGCTTGCCTTGGCAATACACGAACGTCAGTTGAGCGAGCACGGTGGCGCAGCTGGCGTGCGTGATGAAGCCTTGCTGGATTCGGCGCTGGCACGCCCGCAACAGTTGTTCTCCTACGGCGATCCCCCGCCCGACCTGGTGGAACTGACTGCGAGCCTGGCCTATGGGCTGGCACGCAATCACCCGTTTGTGGATGGCAACAAGCGCACCGCCCATGTCTGCTATCGCGTCTTTCTTGGACTCAATGGTGCTGAGCTCATTGCGTCGCAAGAAGACAAGTACGTCGCCATGATGCAATTGGCCGATGGCGCCTGGAGCGAGAAGCAGTTTGCGCAGTGGCTACGGGCTAGGGTGCGCTTGCGTGACGACCGGCATATCCATGAGACACGACCCACCTATGGCTGAGCATCCCTCGGGCTGATAGCACTCTGCTTTGCGCTCGTCCCATGCAGCCGTGCAGAGCGTTTCTACTTCCGTCATCAGCGGTCTCGTTGCACTGTGCACAGTGAAGAATGCAAGCAAGCACGGCGTCAATATCGCTGAAGCCTGGGCGTGCAGCCGCTCACGCAACACTGGCCATCCCTGGCCGTGCCGCTGCTACGCAACGCGTTACGCTCGTTACGCAGTCTGTTGCGTCAGCTACGCTCAGTCCTTCGCATACACCACACCCAACTTGTCGATCTCGTCGCCGGCGCGGCCGGTGAAACCGGCGATATGCCAGCCGCTCGGCGCGGTCAGCGTGTAGGTCTCGCTGCTCGGTGTGCCCACCTGCACGCTGCGGCCTTTGTTGGTGCGCAGGCTCAACGAAAATACGCGGGTGCGGTCGTTGTACTTGCCCACCGTGAATGTGGCCGAGGACAACGTTTCGTTGGCACCCAGCGACAACGTCGTCGCCTGCCCACCGCTGCCGCCGTGCGCGAGCAGCTTGCCGCTGTCCAGGATCACACCCAGGCCATCCAGACGCGCGCCACCGCGCAGGGTCACCCCGCTGAGCGGGCGACCGCCGGTGTTGCCGGCCAGGTCGTTGAACGGGATACCGTGCGGGCCACCGAACTGGTCGCTGGTGCGCAGTCGATCGCCCACTGCCCAACCGAACTGCGCATGCAGTGGGTAATGGTCGGACAGGGGCTTGCCTGCACTGTCGTAGAAGCCGCCGCCATCGAGCTGATAGCGGTTGGCCACCAGGGTCAGTTGCGGCGCATCGCGGTACAGGATCTTGTCGACCACCTCGCAGCTGTTGGTGGGTGGCGTGCCGCACAGCAGCGGTGCGGCGCCGGCCGCCGGTGCGCTGCCCTTGATCAATTCCAGCCATGGATCGGTCAGGCCGTTGGAGGCGATCAGCTCGCGGATATTGTCGTCGCTGCGGGTATAGCGCGTGTTGGAATCCATCATCACCAGCACCGCGTTACCGGCCGACCAGGTCTGGATGAACTGCGCCAGCTGGCCGATATTGGCACGGCGTGCGGACAGATCGCCCGCTTCGACACCGGCATTGGGATGCGCGTTGTAGACATCCAGCAACACGCCATCGGCCAGGCGCACGCGCATGTAACTGAAACCCTTCGGGGTCAGGCAGTCGGTGCCGTTGCACTGATTCCACTTGATCCGGGTGAAGTCGCTGAAGGGATAGTTGCTGAGCGTATTGAGCCCGTCGCCGAAGGCAGCGCCGCCACTGGTGGCGGTGCGGTACGGATGCGCATCCCCCGCGTACAACGTGGCGTGGTAGTTGAAGTCTTCCTGCACATTGACCAGGCCGTAAGGTGCCAATTTCGGCGCCAGCAGTGCGGTGTTGGTGGCCGGCGTTCCGCTGGACAGCCCTTCGGGCAGGCCGGCGACGTTGTAAGTCAGCACGTCGAGGACGCCGACGTTTGTTTGTGCCTGGGCGATGCTTGCACAGGGAAGACCGAGCGTGATTCCGAGACTGACGAGAGTACGTAGCTGGTGGAGCATAAATCGCCTCTTGCAGTGATAAGAAACAGCGGCTGGCACGGTGGCCAGAGAAACGGCGCTCATGCGCCGATGCAACCACACGCGCCGGTCGTGGCCGGCGCGTGCAGCGTCATTCGCTCAGGTAATGCGGGTCGATTGCGGAGCCGATCAACGTGGCCAAGGCCGGCAGTGGGCAGTCGTAATCCGGTGTGGCGCTGCTGCAGCCAGGAATGAACACAGGCGACGAGGGCGGCGGCGCTTGTGGCGTCAGCACGCGGCGTTCGCGCAGTTGCGCCAGGGTCTGCGCGGTGTAGCGCAAGCGGATCACGCGCTGCCCATCGGCACGGCGCCAACGTTCGAACACCAACGCGCCGCCGGGCACGGTCTGGTCGGGCTGGTAACCGGGCAACTGCCAATGCAGATCGAACATGCCGGCCAGCAAGGTCAGCGTGCCGTCGTGCCCGGACAGCACTATCAGCCGTGCATCGCCACCGATCGGCGTGGAGTGCGGTGCATTGCTGTTGTCGCTGGCATTGCGGTTGCCGTTGCTGTGAGTATCAGTGCCAGCGTCGGCAGTGCTGCCTTGCTGCAATGTCGCCAGTAATCGTGCGGCCAGCGGCGAACTTGCCATGCGCGCCACCGTCGGCGCACGCAGACGCAGCGCGAACTCGGCCTGATGCGGTGCGAATACGCGCAGCAGACTGGCCTCGTTCACGCCTTGCCACCCCAACGCGGCAAAGTCCTGGCCATCGGCCCAGCCCATCAGCAGGCTTTCGCTGATACCTGATGCTGCCGGTGCAGGGCCTTCGACACCGGCAATTACATCGTGGGCATCGCCCATGCGCGAGTGCACCGCATCCAGGCGTTGTTTGCCGGCACCAGCCTGCGCTGGACACGGCCGCTGCGCGCACTGCAGCAGCAGTTGCTGCAGGCTGTCGATCGCATCGTGTTGCGCCGCATTCCAGGCCGCAACATCTCCACCGACGCGGCCGGCGATGGCCGCACGCATCAATGCAGCGGCAGCTGGCTGCCGCAATGCCGGGGCACCGTCGAACAGGGGATCGGACGCGTCATCGGCAACGTGGTGCACCGTGTTCGTGCACCCCGGCGTGAGCGTACTTGCCAACGCACGTGCCGAGGCGATGGTGCGCTGGGTGCGATTGGCCCAGTAGTAGACGTTGGCGCAGCCATCGCCATCGAACACACCGAGCGGCGCGTAATGGGCGCGGTAATAGCTACCGAATAACGCTTCCAGACGTGCACCGTTGGCGGTCAGGTGACCGGCCGGCACATCGAAGTGTGGCCAGGGACGTGCGGAATAGCGGCCCAATTGCTCCGGGCTGGACATCGCCGCACGCACGCCGTGACGTTTGAGGATCACGACTTTTTCAAGTGTCTCCGACGCCGCGGCAGCGGCATGCGCCACTTCCAACGCAGCCGGGCCGGCAACGAACAGCACAAAGAAACACATACAGATACGGGGCAGTAATGACATGAGTGGTCTCAAAACGTGGTGCACCCACTGCATTGCGCGAGATCTCGCGCAATGCAGCTGGAAACAGCCCCAACGCGGGCGATGCTGTATTGCATGCGGCGCCCTGCAGCAGGCACCGAGTAGCGGCAGTGGCTGCCGCCGACAACCGTGGAACGGCGATCAACGCAACTGCGCAGCTGTCAGGTGAGCGTGGCCGATGCAGGAGCGGCATGCACCGCTCCTACGCTCGGACCACAAGCGCGCCGTCCGCAGCCAGCTGACGACTGCTCGTCAGCCGGTCCCGGCCATTCTCAAAAACGCGCGCGCATCCCCACCGACCAGGTGCGACCATAGTCGGTATAGCCGCCGAACAAATGATCGCCAACGAACTGGCGCTGCACTTCGCCGGTGAGATTGATCGCGTTGACGAACACCGACAGCGTGTCGTTGACCTTGTAGGCCATGTTGGCATCCAGGCTGCCGAACTGGTCGCTGTTGAGCGTGGCCACATTGGCGGTGCCCACCGCGTTGAGAATGTCGTCGCTCCAGCTATAGCTGACGCGCGCCATCAACGGCCCCTGCTCGTAGAACAGCACCGCGTTGTAGGTGTTCTTGGCCACGCCTTCCAGGCTGTCGGTGAAGTTGCTGGTGCCGTCGTGATAGGTCGCCTTGCTGTCGGTCCAGGTGTAGTTGAGCTGCATGCCCAGGCCATCCAGCGGCGACGGCAGGCCGCTAAACACCTGCTGATACGCCACTTCCGCACCCTGCACCATCGCCTTGCTGCCGTTGGTCTTGGACGACAACAGATAGGTCTGGCCTTCGTAGACCAGATTGGACATCTGGGTCTGGATAAAGCTGGAAATATCCTTGTAGAACAACCCGCCGGTCAGGGCCGAGGTGCCATCGATGTACCACTCGAAGGTCAGGTCGTACTGCCATGCCTCGAATGGCTGCAACGCAGGATTGCCACCACTGGCGGTGAAGCGTTCGCCACTGGAATTGAAGGTGAGCTTGGACGACAGATAGGTGAGGTCCGGGCGCGTGATCACCTTGGCAGCGGAGCTGCGCAACACCATGTCCGCGCGCACGTCCCAGGCTGCATTGAACGAGGGCAGCACGTTGGTGTAGCTGCGCTCGAAGTGCACCGGTTGCGCACTGCCGTTGACATCGGCATGGCCATCGGTGGCCTGTTCGGTGCGCACCACGCGCGCACCGAGATTGCCACGCAGCTCGCGGCCGGCCAGTTCGGTGCCGAAGTTGGTCATCGCGTAGGCCGAGGCGATCTTCTCCTGCACCTCATAGGAGTTCTGCAGGTCGGCGCTGTTGGGCGTATTGCTGAGATCGGCGCTGGTCGGCCAATTGCCCCAAAACGTGGATTCGATCGGCGCCAGCCATTGCCGCGGCATGTTGCCGTTGGCATCGGCCAGCATGTCGCCCACCGGCAATGCAGTGAAATTGCTGCCCGGGAAACGCACGCCGGCAATGCTGTTGAGCAGCAGGTCGGCACGGTCGTAAGTGCGCGAACGCTGGCGATACTTGGCGCCCACCTTGAAGTCGCGGAAGAAGCTGCCGTCGAGCGCACGCTTGGCATCGAACTGCAGTGCATCTTCCTTGTCGCGTGCATCGATCTCGCGCCATTCCAGCCGGCGCCCTGCGACGGTGGCAGGGTTGGTTGGATCGAAGCCGTTGGTGAAGCTCCAATCGGGCACGTTGTCGCCGTCGGCCTGCGGCATGTCCACGCGCATCGACAGGTTGGTGCCGCTGCGCAGGCGTGTGCGTCGGATCGGGTCCGAATCGTAGCTGTGCGCCTGCGAGTGGAATGCCACTGCGCCCAGCGTCCATTGGTCGCCGCTCCAGGTGCTGGACAGGCGCGCACTGCGGTTGTCGTCGGTGATGCCGGAGGTCTCGCGCGAGATCTGTACTTGCCCGTTGCGGTAATCGAAGCCGGTAATGCCGCCGTTTTCCACACGCAGATTGCTCAGCTTGGCCAGGCTATCGAAACCCACGCCCATGCTGTATTCGTCGTAATGCACGGTCTGCTTGGCATAGAGCAGATCCAGATTGGTCTCCCACTCCGCGCTCGGCTTCCACTGCAGCGAGGCGGCCACACCGGTGCGTTCGCGCTCTTCCAGCTCCAGCGTCGGGCGCAGACCGGTGGGCACGTAATTGGCGCCAGGCACACCCGGCACGCCGTTGCGGTAATAGTCCCAGCTCACCTCGTTGACGCGGTCCTGGCGCAGCGTACGTTGCGCATACGCGCCGGAAATCAACATGCCGAAAGTGCCTTCGGCGTTGACCCAATTGAACAGCCCGGAGGCGCGCGGATCGTTGGCCTGGGTGCGCTGGGCCTGACTCGATTCCAGCGACACATTGGTCAGCGTCTTGCCCAGTTCCAACGGGCGGAACGTGCGTACGTTGATGATGCCGCCGATGGCGCCTTCGTCCAGGTCGGCGGTGGGGCTCTTGATCACGTCCAGGCCGGAGACCAGTTCGGCCGGCAATGTGTCGTAACGGAACTGGCGACCTGTCTGACCGGACGTGCGCACGTTTTCGTTGACCGCCATGGTCTGGCCGTTGAGCGTGGTGACCTGGAAGTTGGGGCCAAGACCACGCACGCGCACGTACACGCCTTCGCCGCGGTCGCGCACGATCGACACGCCGGGCACGCGCTGCAGTGCTTCGGCCACGTTCTGCGCCGGCAGCTTGCCGATGTCTTCGGCAGCGATCACATCCACCACGCTGTCGGCGTAACGCTTCTGCCGCAGTGCGGCGCTGAGGCTGCCGGCGTAACTGCCAAGCACCTGGATGCTGTCCAGTTCCTGCACCGGTGCGTCTGCGCGCGGCATTGGCGCCGTTGCGGTCGTTGCGGTTGCAGGAACCGCCTGCTGCAGGCCGGGCGCTGGCTCGGTGGTTTCGATCGTCACCGTGGTCGCATTGAGATAGCGGTAACGCAGGCCGGTGCCATCGAGCAATTGCTGCAAGGCCTGCTCCGGTGCAATGCCGGCAGCGGTGGCGCGGGTCTGCGGGTTACCGGCCACGCCCGCAGCATAGACAAACTGCAGCCCGGTCTGACGCGACAGCGCATTGAGCGCGCGTGCCAGTGGCTGGGCAGGAATCGCATCGACCGCGATGGTGGCAGGTGCCGCCTGGGCGCCGGCAGTGCCGGCATGCAGGGCGAGGGCGATCGAAAGAAACAACGTACGGCGCATCGGGGAATCCAGTAGGGGAGGAAGCAATGCGCAGCACCTCACGCGAGGCGGGAATGCTGCGTTGTACCCGGACTACGAGGATCGACAGCGACAATCGGGCACCGTTTTTTGATGAATTTTCTGTGACACCTGCGGGAGGTGCGAGCGCTGGGCGCGCGCAGGCGATGCACGCATCGAGACGTCACTTGGCACCACGGCTATCGCGCAAGCGCGCCCTGTGCAGGCCGGCTGTGCACATGCAGAATTCCCGGCGCACTGACCACCCGTAGATTCGGCTGGCCGTCGAGGAAGGCGCGCAGCGAGGCGATATCGTCGCCGCGTAGATTGCCGGTGAGCAGCAACGCACCGGCGGCAGCGTCGTCGATCAACAAGCGCGTGCGATTGAGCCGATTGAAGTCTTCGGCCACCGTGGCTAGCGGTGCGTCGCGGAACACGATGCGGCGCTGCCACCAGGCATGCATCGTGGCCACCTCTTCGCTGGCCAGTTCGACCTGGCCAGTGGCATCGTCGATACGCGCGCTCTGCCCTGCCCCCAGATTGGCGAGCATCGGTTGCCCAGCACGCTGTTCGTGCCACACGTGTACACGGCCCTCGGCCACCTCGATGCGTGCCTGGTGTTGATACAAGGCAACATCGAAGGTGGTGCCGATATCCTCCACCCGCAGATGGCCTGCGTGCACTTGCAAGGGGCGCCGGTCCGGTGCGACCACAAAACTGGCCTGGCCGCGCAACAGCTGCAGGTGACGGCTCCATGGCGTCATGGTGGCGCGCACGCTGCTTTGCGCATTCAGATGCACCACGCTGCGATCGGCCAACTGCACGCTGCGCTGCTCGCCGTGCACGGTGGCGTAGGTTTGCGTGCGCGGCCAGGCCCAGCCAGTCAGCACCGCCACCCCGCAGAGCGCTGCGGCAAGCCCCATGCTCCATGGGCGCACGCGCGCACTGCGTTGGGCTGCGGAGCGGTGTGGCTGGGCCGCATGTTGCGGCGTCAATCGTGCCGGCAACGGCAGCGCGATCACGTTCCGCGCCACTGCATCAGTGCTCTTGCGCCGGTCGGCATCGAGCAAGGCGTACACGTCCATCCATGCCGCGCAATGCATCGCCCAGTTCGCCAGCCACGCGCAGCACGGCCATGTATTCGCGCACATGCAACGGCGATGCCGTCAGCCATTGCAGAAAGCTGGCCTGTTGCCCCGCATCCAGCGCCTGCATGCGTTGCAGCGCATGCCAATGCGCGGCCTCAGCGACAGCGCTGCGGCTTGGCAATGCAGATTTGCTCACCAGCTTTCTCCGCTGTCGGCCACTGCGCGTCTGCACGCCGACAACCCACGTACCACGTGTTTCTTGACCATATGCGCAGACACCCCCATGCGCTCGGCGATCTGCTTGTAGCTCAGCCCATCGCGGTACTGCATCACCAGTACCGCGCAGGTGCGCTCCGGCAATGTCGCCAGCAAGGCCTGCAAGCGTTGCTGGCGCTGCTGCCGGTGCGCGGCGTCTTCCACGTCGTCGCCTGCGGCCAACACCTGCGAAAACTGCTCCATCTCTTCGATGCGCAGCGGCGCCTGTTTACGTCGCACGGCCTGCTCGCGCGCCAAGTTCAGCGCCACCGTATACAGATAGGCCTCGGGATTGGCGATCGCCTCACCCTGATCCTGATGCGCACGCAACAGGCGTAGATAGGTCTCCTGCACCAGATCCTCCGCCTCTTCTTTGGCACCACGGCGCACGAAAAAGCCACGCAGCACCGATCCATGCTGGGTGAACACCTGCGTCCACGCGCGGGCGGCGTTGGCTTTCATGAGTGGGCGCTCCCCTTGCGCTGGGCCGGCTAGCCTGGCCAATGCAGGTGACACCACGATGACGCGCGGCTGCATGGCGTGCGCCCGTGCATGCAGCGTCGTACCGCGCCGCTCCAACACGCGGGTCATCCACACAAGCGACGTCATGCGCAGCCAGCGCGTCCCGCTGCACGCGTGAGCATGTTTCGACATCGCGCACGTGTGAAAGATGCATCACCCACCTACACCACACCTTGACCAGGCAGGCATCAAGGTGAGCGTCCTCCTCTCAGCCATCGCCACGGGGTTCGCATGAATGCCACGCCCGCCACTGCCACTCATCTGGCGCCGGCAACCGCTACCACTGCTGCACCGACCTACCCGGTCAACCTGCGCATCAACGGCCAGCCCTACCAATTACAGCTCGAAGCCTGGGTGAGCCTGCTCGATCTGCTGCGCGACCGGCTCGATCTCACCGGCACCAAAAAAGGCTGCGACCACGGCCAGTGCGGCGCGTGCACCATGCTGGTGGATGGTCGCCGCATCAATAGCTGCCTCACGCTTGCGGTCATGCAAGACGGCGCCGACATCACCACGGTCGAAGGCCTGGCCGATGGCGAACAACTGCATCCGTTGCAGCGCGCATTCATCGAAAACGATGCCTTCCAGTGCGGCTATTGCACGCCTGGGCAATTGTGTTCGGCTATCGGCATGATCAACGAAGGCAAGGCGCATGACCGCGATCAGGTGCGCGAATTGATGAGCGGCAATCTGTGCCGTTGCGGTGCCTATCCGCAGATCACCGATGCGGTGATGGAGGTCTTGGGCAAACCCAGCGACAGCAGCGAGAGCGCCACCACACCGTGGACGCCAGGGACGGTGCCGGCATGATTCCGCTTACTTACACGCGCCCGGACAACGTCGATGCGGCGCTCACTGCACTTGCAGTGCGCGGCGACCCACAGCCGGTGCCTGCCGAAGCCCCCGTGCGTCTGATCGCCGGCGGCACCAATCTCACCGATCTGATGAAGCTGCAAGTGATGCGGCCCAGCCGCCTGGTCGATATCAACCGGCTGCCGCTGGACAGCATCAGCACGCAGCCCGATGGCGGACTGCGCTTGGGCGCGCTTGCGCGCAATGCCGACACCGCTTATCACCCGGACGTGGAAACACGCTACCCCTTGCTGAGCGCTGCGATTCTGGCCGGTGCTTCGCCTCAGATCCGCAATATGGCCAGCAATGGCGGCAACCTGTTGCAGCGCACGCGCTGCGTGTACTTCTACGATCATGCCACGCCGTGCAACAAGCGCGAGCCAGGCACGGGATGCTCGGCCATCGGCGGGCTGACCAAATATCACGCCATCCTGGGTGCCAGTGCGCACTGCATCGCCACGCATCCCTCGGATATGTGCACGGCATTGGCAGCGCTGAATGCAGTCGTGCATGTGCAAGGCCCCAATGGCGAACGCGATATTCCCTTTGCGCAGTTCCATCGTTTGCCGGGCGATCACCCGGAGCGGGACAGCACCCTGGCGCCGGACGAGCTGATCGTGCATATCGATCTGCCCGATGCGCAGCGCTTCGCCGCGCACAGTGCCTATCTGAAAATTCGCGAGCGCCTGTCGTATGCCTTCGCGCTGGTCTCGGTGGCCGCAGCGCTGGAGTTGGCAGAAGACGGCAGCATCCGGGAGGTGCGCGTTGCACTGGGCGGCGTGGCGCACAAGCCCTGGCGCAATCCCGAGGCCGAGGCGCAGCTGGCGGGCAAGCCGGCCACGGCAGAGAGTTTCGGCAGCCTGGCGGATGCGTTGCTGCAAGGCGCGCAATCGCAAGGCGAAAACGCCTTCAAACTGCCGCTGGCACGCCGCGCGATCGTGCGTGCATTGGACGTCGCCCGCGAGGGCACCATCGACAACCGCGGGCGAACCAGCGCGCTGGAGGAATCGCCATGAACGCACGCAGCACCGATCTATCCAACAGCGACCTGACCCCACCGGTTGCCGACAGCGGCACCGGCTATCGCCCCACCGGCACCGGCGTCACCCGCATCGACGGGCGTGCCAAGGTCACCGGCCAGGCGCGCTATGCCGCCGAATGGCCGGTGCCGGATCTGGCCTATGGCGTGGTGGTCAACAGCAGCATCGCCAAGGGCGAGATCGTCGCCTTCCATCTCGCCGCCGCGCGTGCAGTGCCCGGCGTGCTGGAAATCGTCACCCATGAAAACCGCCCGCATATGCGCGGCATGGACCTGTTCTACAAGGACATGACCGCACCTGCCGGTTCGCCGTTCCGCCCCTTGTACGACAACAAGATCCTGTACAGCGGCCAGCCGATCGCTCTGGTGGTTGCCGAAACCTTCGAAGCGGCGCGCCACGCGGCGCATCTGGTGGAAGTGGAGCTGCTACAGGACCCGCACGAAACCAACCTGATGACCAATCTGGACCGTGCGCACAAACCCAAGGCCATGAAGGCAGGTTTCTCCCCGCCGCCCAAGGACAAGGGCGAGCCGGAGACCGCGTTCGCCGATGCCGCCGTGCAGGTCCAGGCCGACTATTACAGCGGCGTGGAGCACCACAATCCGATGGAGTTGTTCGCCTCCACCGTGATCCGCGAGGACGATGGCCACTTCACCATTTACGACAAGACCCAGGGCTCGCAGAACAGCCGTTGGTATGTCTCGCATGTGTTCGGTTTGAGCAAGCGCAAGGTCACCGTGCGCAATCCCTACGTGGGCGGTGCCTTCGGCTCCGGGCTGCGCCCGCAGTATCAATTGCCGCTTGCGGTGATGGCCTCGATCCTGCTGGACCGCTCGGTGCGCGTGGTGCTGACGCGGCAACATATGTTCACCTTCGGCCATCGCCCGGAGACATTGCAGCGGCTCAAGCTCGGTGCAGACCGCGACGGCACCTTGCGTGCGATCTGGCACGAAGCCATTGCCGAAACCTCACGCATCGAGGATTACGTCGAGGTGGTGGTCAACTGGAGCGGGCAGTTGTACGCCTGCGACAACGTGCATCTGGGCTACAACCTGGTGAGCCTGGACCAGTTCAGCCCGATGGACATGCGCGCACCCGGCGCCGCACACGGCGTGCATGCGCTGGAAGTGGCGATGGACGAGCTGTCCTATGAGCTCGGCATGGATCCGCTGGCGCTACGCCTGAAGAATTACGCCGAGGTCAATCCGGCCGACGACAAGCCTTTTTCCAGCAAGGCGCTGCGCGCCTGCTACCAGCAAGGTGCCGAGCGCTTCGGTTGGGCGCAGCGCCCGTTGCAGCCGCGCGCGCGCAAGGAAGGCAACGAATGGGTCGGCTGGGGCATGGCCACCGGCCAATGGGATGCGATGCAGATGTTTGCGCGCGCGCACGCCGTGTTGCATGCCGATGGGCGGCTGGTGGTGAGCAGTGCGGCCAGCGATATCGGCACCGGCACCTACACGGTGATGGCGATGATCGCCGCCGAAGCGCTGGGCTTGCCGCTGGAACAGGTCACCTTCCAGCTCGGCGATTCCACACTGCCGGTCGCACCGATCGAAGGCGGCTCGTCGCATGTGACCACGGTGGGTTCGGCGGTGGATGGTGCATGCGGAAAACTACGCGCGCGGCTGCTGCGGCTCGCTCAGGCATTGCCCAATTCGCGCTTTACCAAGGCCAAACTGGACGAGGTGGTCTTCGCCGATGGCATGCTGGCATTGCGCGCCGATGCCGGCACCACCGTCGCCTTGACCGAGCTGTTGCGTGCCGCTCAGCTGGACCAGATCGAAGACAAGTTCCTGCTGCTGCCCAACGTGTTCAAGCAACGCAAATACACCCGTGCCACCCATGGCGCGGTGTTCGTGGAAGTGCGCGTGGACGAAGAGCTGGGCACGGTGCGGGTGACCCGCGTGGTCAGCGCGATCGCAGCCGGGCGCATCCTCAACCCGATCACCGCGCGCAGCCAGATTGTGGGTGGTGTGGTGTGGGGCATCGGCCAGGCGTTGCACGAGCACACCCAGTCCGATCACCGTTTCGGCCGCTTCATGAATCACGATTTTGCGATGTATCACGTCTCGGCCAACGCCGACATTCACGACATCGATGTGATCTTCGCCGACGAGGACGACCGCATCGTCAGCAGCCTGGGCGCGAAGGGCGTGGGCGAAATCGGCCTGGTCGGTGTTTCGGCGGCGATCTGCAATGCGATCTTCCATGCCACCGGCAAGCGCATCCGCAGCACACCGATGACGCCGGACAAGGTGATGGCGGACTGAGAAATGCGGGGCGATGTGCTTGCGATACACAACGCCACTGGATGTTGATGAGGTACTCAGCGGGCCCAATGCATCCATTGCACTGGGCCCGTTTCAGTTTCAGCGCTGGTGTAGGTCCACGCGTGGTGTGCTGCTGCTCATCCATGCAACGAGTATGGAGTCAACGCCAATCAGCCAATCAACGGCGCGCGGTTTTTTCTTGCCTTGCGCATCGGCACCACCGGCCTGCACCGTTGCCAAGGCCATGGTGATCAACCCGGCGATCAACCGCCGCAGCACTGCCTCATTGTCGGCCGAGGCCTTCAAACTGGTGGTGGCAAGCCGCAGGATATACGCCAGATCGGCCGCCGACATGGCGCTATCGGCACGCACATGCGGGCTCAGCAGCTGCACCAGCGTGGTTTCCATCTGCTGGTACAGAGCGCCCAGCGCATCGGGCGCATACACCCCGCAGTTGGCCACCAGATCCATGCCGTTGTCCGAACCGATCACTGCCGCCACCGGCTCCAGCACCCAGATATCGAACAAGTGCCGCAACTGGGTCTGCAAATCTTGTGAGCCACGCACGCGCTGGGCGGTTTCGACCATGCAGAATGCGCGCTGGCGCGCCACTTGCGCGGCGAAGATCGCCTCCTTGTTGGCGAAGGCGGCATACAGCGAGGGCCGCGACATCTGCGTGGCCTGCGCAATATCGCTCATGCTCACCTTGCGGTAGCCATGACGCAGAAACAGCTGCAGCGCCACCTCCATGACGCGCGCCTCCTTGCTTACAGCCTGGGGCGCGGCAGGCGCAGGCACTGCCTTCGATGACTTTACACTTGACATTATTTGTAAATAGGTAAACCTTACACGTTCCGCAGAGTGTAAAGCACAGTGACCGCCATGACCTCAACCGACACCCATCCCGCCGGCCAGGGCCGCACCACCCGCGCCTATGCCGCACTTGAAAAAGAAGGCGCCATGGTGCCGTGGCAATTCGAACGCCGCGCGGTACGTGCCAACGATGTGGCGATCAAGGTGTTGTTCTGCGGCGTCTGCCACTCGGATCTGCATTCGGTAAACCACTGGGCCAGCGAGTACCCGCTGGTGCCCGGCCATGAAATCGTGGGCGAGGTCATCGAGCTGGGCGCGGATGTCGAAGGCTTTACGCTGGGGCAGCGGGTAATGATCGGCACCATCGTCGATTCCTGCCGGCAATGCCCGCCCTGCCAAGCGCACGATGAAGTGTATTGCCGCGAGTTCCCCACGCTCACCTTCGACGGGCTGGATCGCGTGGACGGCAGCCGCACCCGCGGCGGCTATTCGGAGTTCTACGTGTCCGATGCGCGCTTCGTGTACGCGCTGCCCGACGGCCTGGACCCGGCCGCTGCCGCGCCGCTGTTGTGCGCCGGCATCACCTGCTTTGCGCCACTGCATCGGTATGGCATCGGCCCCGGCCACACCGTGGGCGTGGTCGGTATCGGCGGGCTTGGCCACCTGGGCATTAAGTTCGCACGCGCGATGGGCGCGCATGTGGTGGCGTTCACCACCTCGCCGAAGAAAGCTGCCGAAGCCCAGCGCCTGGGCGCGCACGAAGTAGTGCTGTCCACCGACGCTGCACAGATGCAGGCGCAGGCCTACCGCTTCGATTTCATCCTGGACACCGTCTCACGCAGCTATCCGATGAACGACATGCTCAAGGCACTCAACCTGGACGGCACCTTGTGCACGCTGGGCCTGCCGGACCAGCTGGATTTCCGCCCGGTCATGCTCGCCATGGGCCGCCGCAAGATCACCAGCTCCGGCACCGGCGGCACCGCCGACACCCAGGCGATGCTCGCGTTCTGCCAACAGCACAACATCGTGGCCGACATCGAGTTGATCCGCATGCAGGACATCAACGACGCCTTCGCCCGCGTGCACGACAACGACGTGCATTACCGCTTTGTGATCGATCTGCAGGCCTCTGCGTTGTAACCGCGCGGAAAGCGAAAGCAGTCTGGTTACCTGCGTCGCCCATCCTGTAGCGTGCACACCCACTCCACCCAAGAATCCTCACATGTCTCCACGCACGACGCGGCGCCAGCTGCTGGGTGGCGCAGCCGCGCTAGGCCTGCTCGCGCGCATTCCCACCGGCTGGGCGCTGCCGTCAGGGGCGGTGCGCACGCCTGCTTTCATCGACGCACTGATCGCGCGCATGAGCGTTGAAGAAAAAGCCGGGCAGCTCAGCCTGTTCAGCTCGGCGCAGCAGGATGGCAAGGCGATCGTCGCCAACCCGCTTGCACGCTCTGCCGATGGGGACGATCAGCTGGCTGCGGCCCGGGCCGGGCGGCTGACCGGGGTCTTCAATGGCTCCAACGTCCGCTGGCACCAGCAACTGCAGAAGGCAGCGCTGCAAAGCCGGCTGCGCATTCCGTTGCTGTTCGCCGCCGATGTGATCCATGGCTACACCACCGTCTTCCCTGTGCCGTTGGCCGAAGCGGCCAGCTTCGAGCCAGACCTGGCACGGCGCACGGCGCGCGCAGCGGCCATGGAGGCCAGTGCGGTGGGTCTGGACTGGACCTTCGCGCCGATGGTGGACATCGCCCGCGATGCACGCTGGGGCCGCGGTGTCGAGGGCGCTGGCGAAGACGTGCTGCTGGCGCGGCTGTTCGCACAGGCGCGGGTGCGCGGCTTCCAGGGCGATGCAGGATTGGCGAATCCCGATGCGATGGCAGCCTGCCCCAAGCATTTCGCCGCCTACGGCGCGGCCGAAGGAGGGCTGGATTACAACCGTGTGGATGTCTCCGAGCGGACGCTGCGCGAGGTCTATTTCCCGCCGTTTCAGTCCGCCTTCGCTGCCGGTGCGGTCACGACCATGGCGGCATTCAACGAACTGTCGGGCATTCCGGCAACGGCCAACGCGTGGTTGCTGGATGGCGTGCTGCGGCAGCAGTGGGACTATCCGGGCTTGGTCGTGTCCGACTTCAGCGCCGACCAGGAACTGGTCGCGCACGGCGTTGCAGCCGACGACCGCGAGGCGGCCAGGCTGGCCTTCATGGCCGGGGTGGACATCAGCATGGAAAGCGGCCTGTATCTGCGCTATCTGCCTGCCCTGGTTGCCGCAGGCGAGGTGCCGATGGCACGTCTGGATGCCTCGGTGCGCCGCGTGCTGACGTTCAAGGCGGCGTTGGGGCTGTTCGACGATCCGTTCCGGCGTATCCGGCCCAGGCTCGCGCAGTCGCGTCAGCGCCGCGCCGAAACCCTGGCCTTGGCGCGCGAAGCCGCATGCAAATCGGTGGTGTTGCTGAAGAACGAGGGCGAGCTGTTGCCATTGCGACGCAGCGGCCAGCGCATTGCGTTGATCGGGCCAATGGCGCGCGACTGGCTCAATCACGCCGGGCCGTGGAGCCTGTTCGATGAAGAGGACAACCGCAACACGCTGGCCGCTGCGCTGTCGGGCGCGCTGGACGACCCCACTGCACTGCGCGTGGAGGACGGTTGCGGCTTCGATCAAGCGCTGCCGGGCGGCGTGCAGGCGGCAGTGGCAGCCGCTGGCAATGCCGATGTGGCGCTGCTGGCAATCGGTGAACCCTTGAGCTATTCGGGCGAGGCGCAGTCGCGCACCGAGATCAGCATTCCCGAGGTACAGCAGCAATTGCTGGCGGCAGTGATCGCCACCGGCACGCCGGTCGTGGTGCTGCTGAGCACCGGCCGTGCACTCGCGCTGGAGGGGCCGGTGCACGCATGCGCGTCAATCCTGGTCAGCTGGTTCCTGGGTTCGGAGGCGAGCGCTGCAGTGGCCGACATCCTGTTTGGCACGCGTGCGCCATCGGGCCGCTTGCCGGTGAGTTTTCCGCACGCGGCAGGCCAGGTGCCCTACTTCTACGCACACACCTCCAGCGGCCGCCCCAATCCGCAGCCGGATGTGCTGGAGCCGTATAAAACGCACTACCGAACGGTGCCCAACACCGCACTGTTCCCCTTCGGGCACGGCTTGACCTATGGCCGCATCGAATACGGCGAGCTGCGCTTGAGCGATACGCGGATGACGGCGACCGGCAGCCTGCGCATCAGCGCGCGCATCCACAACCGCGGCACGCGCGATGCCGAAGAAGTGGCGCAGCTCTACATCCGCGACCGCAGTGCCAGCGTCACCCGCCCGGTGCGCGAGCTGAAGGATTTTCGCAAGGTTGCGGTACCGGCAGGCGGCAGCGTGGCGGTGGAATTCGTGCTGCGCCGTGAGGATCTGTTGTTTATCGGCCAGGCCTTGAAACCAACCGTGGAGCCCGGCGTGTTCGATGTGTGGGTGGCGCCATCGGCCGAAGCTGCAGGCGTTTCTGCGAGATTTGAACTGCTAGGGTGAGTGTTCTGCGTCGCTCAGTTTGGCGGCCTGGATCTCTCTCCCTCACGACACCACGTTTCTCGACTTCCAGCGTTTGCCTGACACCGGGCAAACTGCCGCGTAGATGCGGGAGACATTCAACGCGCACCTGGCGCGCACGGAACATAGACTGCGCACCGTGACACGTATCGATGCGACGATCAACTTCGTATCGGCTCGACGAAGCGCACCGCTCGCGCGATCCCAGATGTATCGGATAATGAGGCTCGGACAATTGGCGTCGGCCAAGGCATGCTCCCCCGGCGTAGGACAAGCGGCCTGAAGTCCCATGCCTGATGATGCGAAAGCAACATTGCGCTGCGGAGCGACACAGCTGATTGAAACTGCACGATGCCTGGGTGGTCGGTTACCCCTGGCCAGAGGTGATCTGCCTGCCGGCGACGTCCTGGCCCGGGGCATCGTCATCCGACAATTCCTTCAGCATGGCCACCATTGCGGCATGCGCACCGGCGCCCAGATCACGCGCCTGCGTCACGACTGATCGCGCGGCAAGTGTCTGCTCGTCGATGTCGCGCAACGCCCCGACATCGTCTGCCAGCCGGGCGCAAAGACTATCTTTCAACGACACGAGCTCTGCGATGCGATCACGGGTCGCAGCCATCTGCTGCAAGGCGTTCTTCATCGCATCTTCAAGTGTCTTGATGGCCTCTGCCTTGCCCTCCGCATCAATCGCTTTTGCAGCGTCCGTCCCCCCAGCGTGCCTGTCCAATACCTGCAGCGCTTCGCCTCGGACCTCTACAAGGCGTTGTTCGGCATCTTCAAAAGCCCTGCGCTCCAGATCAGAGGCCTGACCCAGGCCATCGAGACGCGGCAGCAAGTCGTCCAGCCTGTCGTCCATATCCCGGAGCTCTCGGTCCTGCACCTCATATATTTCTGCGGTCCGACGCAAGAGATCGTCGACTGCAGACACCAGCGTGTGATCGCACTCAGCAGCGCGCTGTAGAAATTCGAACGCATGTTGAACCGCCGTAATGTCCCTGTTCTCGGCGCGACTGGCGTCCATGTGGGTGCGGAAGTCGTCGTAGGCCTTGTTCAGCGCATCGGTTGCCTGATGCACAGCATCGCGACAGGCCTGCAGCGAAGCGAGCCTACGACGCAGGCCTGATCCGGTAATAGCCGCCTCGGTCACGCCGTCGTCTGCCGGTGCAAGCCTGGCCAGCAATTGATTGATGCGTTCGCCTACATTGGCCTGTGCGCCACTCACTGCATCTGCTAAAGCGTCGTGTGCCAGATACTGTGCCACGGTGCGCTGGGTCTGCTCCTCGAACCGTGTCAGGTCGCGCGTCAAGGAGCGCAGGTGTGGGCCGACCGGCACGACGCCCATCTGGAGATGGCGTTCGAATTCTAGGTCGCGCGCTTCCTTCAGCCTGGGCCGTTCGCCGCGCGGCGAGGCCGGAACGGATGACGGAATGTTCGCCCCCTGACGTTGCCCGAGCGCCTGAACACCCACCACCTGCAAGGGGTCCAGTGACTGTCGCAGTGCACGTACTCCTGCCTCGAGCACTTCGGCGCCCTCGATACGATCGTACAGCCCATAACGGAACTGGATCTCTGCCTCGAACAGCTGGTGCGACGCCACTGCCGTAGCTGCCACATTCAGCAGCGGCAGGCCGACGCGACTGGTCACCGGGTTTTCGTCGGTATTGTGCACAGCGATAGCCGCCAGACGGTAGAGATCCGGCGACCGCTGCGCGGCAACGAGCGCATCACGCCAGGCCATTGCACCTGCGGGCTCCTGCAATCCCAGTGCGGTTGCAGCCTGCGCGTGCTGCTTGACCTCCAGCGCGTCGTTGATCGCGACAATCGCCTGGGGCCGCATTTCGAACACGAAGCGAACCTGATTCACGTTGGGAATATCCTTGAACCTCTGCAATACCTCGCCCAGCCCGGGAATCTTGAGACGCATCTCCGCAACGTCGCGCATCTTCTCGCCCAACGCGTAATGACCAATGGCATGGCTGACCACCGCGTCGAGCGATTCGCGCCCGAACATGTTGATCTCCACACGTGCGCCAGGAATGATGCGCGCACGTTGCTGGATGGCGGCAGCGTCCTCTTGCCGCAACTGGTGCAGCAGGTAGACCATGGCCGCGCGCTCGGAGGGCGAGCCGCCCTTCCATAGCGAGGACGCCTCGGCAAGGGTGGCTTGTTCGGCACGCGCACGTTGTTGCACCAGCGCCGGACCCTCCAGCAAGGCGCCAGCTTCGATCGCGCGCGCCTGCGCCCCCTGAATACGTTCGATTGCTGTCAGCAATACCTCCCGTCGCTCGCCTGGTGTCGCCGGATATCGCATTCCATCAAGTTCGGCCATGCTCTCCGGGATGATCTCTTCGAGCTGTTTGCGCATCGCGTTCCATGCCTGCGGGCCAATCGGCTGGGCGGCTTGCGTGTCAAGCGTGCGCTTGTAGCTGGCGGTCCCCAGCAAAGGCCCGGTGCGCGTATCGTCCAATGCCGCATCGGTCGGCAGTTGCACGTCGCTGGAGGCCACTCGAACACCGGCCAACTGCAGATTGCCGGCACCGGTAACCGCATTGACCAGCCGTGCGAAATTTCGGCCAAGCACCGACGTCAATGCGCCCGAGAGATTGATGCCGCTGCTGACCTCGGCAGTGAGGCCGACGCGGCCCTGGAACTCGAGTCCGATGATCTCTTGCCACGCATGGTCCAGATGCAGCTCCATCTGGCTCCATTGCACACCGGCCTGCGCCGTCATGCTGAACGGCAAGGAGGCCGAGACCGCGCTACGCGGGTTGTCGGTGCCGGCTGCGTCTGGCGCGGCGTTGGGTGCGACGGGCTGTCTTGGACCGTAAGGATGCCGCACCGCGAGCGGCTGTCAGGTCAGGTTGACGTTGAGCGATGCATTGGCATTGGTTTCGAACAGATCCAGCCCGATCGCCCCCTCGTTCACGCCTGCACGCAATAGCTTGGTGGTGTCGTCATCATGACGATCAAACAACAGCCTGGCGAACTCAGGAATCGTCGATGGCGAGAGGATGACGGCTGCGCCCACGCCATGTTGGTAGGTACCGCCTGCGCTGAGATTTGCCGCACCGCCCCACGTCGCCGACAAGGTCCGTGCAGGATCCGCATCGTAGACATGTGCGCCGGTTCCTGGGCCAGGCCGCAGATCGATGCGTATGCCTGCCGTCCCTGACGCGGTTGCTTTGGCATGCCGAACGAAGAAGGCAACCAGTCCCGCATCGCCGTCCTTCGAGTCGCCGATGCGTTCGACACCCAGCGCGTGGATGGCTTCGCCGCCCATGCCGACGCTGACCGGATTGATATCCATCCATTGCGTAGAACCGAGAGAGCCGCGCAGCTCGGCAGAGCGCGCTCTGCTTGTGAAGAACGTGCTGCGATTGAACAGGTCCTGCAACACATCGATCATGCGCGCAGCCATTTCGTCCGGGGCCGCGCCTGGCGACAGGCCGATGCTCTTGAGCAATTGCAGCTGACGCGCGCTCCCCGGGGTGGCGACTTCCTCGCGGAAAGTGGTCACCACATCGTCGAAGGCCTCCAGTTCCTGCCATGACGACAGACCCAGCTTCGCCAGGGCTCGCAGCCCGGATTGCCGATGCCTTGCGTCGGCAGCCTCCAAGGCCGCCGCATCATCGACATCCAGCAACGCGTTGTACTCCATCAGACCTGCGAGCAGGCATGCACTGCGCAGGGCATGCGGATCACTCGACGCATCGGTGGCGCGACCATTTCGGATCGGCAATCTGACCCCGGCAGCCTTGAGCCGATGACTGACCTCGCGCAATTCGGCCAGTTGTGCATGCTCCATAGCGGTCAACGCCTGCGGATGCAGCGACGCACCGCCGGCCAGCGCAGCGATGCAACGATCCAAGTGCGGCAACATGTCATCGCTGTTCTGTACCGTCGTGCGCATCACGGCCGAACGCGCCCGCCGCCAAAGCTCGGCGGCGCGATAACTTGCGGTCGAACTCGCGCGCTGGGTGCACCCGCCATCCGCCATGGAGAAATCGGCAGCCAGAACGCCCTCACGGAACCCGATCTTGCGCAGATCGCGCAGCAAGCCAGCCAAGGTTGTTTTACGCAGCGTCGTCAGTCGTTCGTGCTGGCTCTGCGACAGCGCGGTAGGCTGGTGCGGACCTGCGGCACCGGCAATACGCGCCTCTGCCAGTACCGGCAAGGTGTCGAACATCTCAAGCGCCGAGGACAGGACCCGCTCTGCCTCGGTACGGAAACGGGCGAGCCGCCGTTGCTGCGTGGTGGGCGCGTATCCAACGCCAGTCCACCCGGCCACGGCACGCGCAGTGCCGCCGGCAACGTCCGTGAGCACCTTTACGAGCGCAGCGGCCTGCGCGCGGCCGCCCTGTACGAGCACCCGTGCATTCGAGCGCAGGCTCAGTGGATCGGTGGAGGTGGTCCCCAGCAACGTGGTGCTGACCGCCGCATCGTGGTCCGGTGTCCTGAGACGGCTTGCCTGCTGCCGATTGACCCGTGCATTGGAGCCAGACTGGGTGCCGGAAACGGCCACGTCGTCAGGCGACGCATGCGCAGCCACGCGTGCAGGCAAGCGGGCCCCGTCGGGACCGGTCATCGCTGGCAGCACCGTGTGCCACTGCGCGCCGAGCCGTAACTGCAGCTGTCCGGTACGCGTGGTTCGCAGCGCACTCGGGAGTGGCGAGGTCTGCGGCAACGTAACCGGAAAAGCCTCCCACCGGTCATGGTCGTGCGAAAGACGGTGCACGTGTGCAGATCCATCGCCGGGTTGGCTCAAGGCGTACAAGGCATCATCCAATCCCACCGCGATCGCGACAACGCCTTCCAGCGCGGGCATGTCCCCGCTGCTTCGATCCGCATCGACCTTGATCAATCGCCCCGAGGCGGCCATCACCACAGCGCTGCGGTCTGCATGCACCGCCGCCTGCGCGATGTCTTCATCGAAGCGGGCGATCGGCAGGCAACGCACCTCCACCACGTCCGGCACCACGGCGAGCGGCCCACCCGAGGGTGTGCTGGGCGCCGCATGAGCAGCCAGCCAGGTGGTGCGCCCGGGAAGCTTGAGCTCGACCAATCGGAACGGTGCGGCCAGCAGTGCAAACACCGGACGACGATCGACAAAACCGCGCGGACCGCTATGCAGGGAGACAACGCCGGTCAACGGCGCGCCGCCGGGAAGCGTCAGCCGCTCCCATGGCTGGTTCGGAGCAGGCGAGTAATGCAGGACGCCGTCCAGATGTCCCAGTTGCGCGTGCCCATCGAGCACCACCCGCGACTGCATCGCCTCATCCGCAGGCATCTGCAGCCCCTCGCTGCGCATGAGCAACAACGGACGATCCAGCATGAACGCCGGCTGGAACTGCGCTTGCCCTGCTGGCCGCTGCAGCGAGATGCGGCGGCCGTCGCTGTGTTCGAGCAGAAGATGCACGCTGTGATCGGTCGACAACCCCATGGAGGTCACCGCCCAGCCCTCCTCGCTGCCCATCGAGCGAGGCAACGTCAATCGTCGCGCGACAATTGGCCCGCTCCCGCGCATGTCGGCTTCATACACACGTCCCTTGTCATCAAGCACCAAGGCAGCAGCATGCGCCAGTGGCAACACATCCACAGGCATCGCAGGTGTCGACTCGAAGGCCGGGCCGCCAGCTACCGGACGCGTCAGCTCCACGACCCGGCCGAGCTGATCGTCATCGCAGCGGCGCAGTACGCCAGCATGAAGCATGCATGGCCTGCCGTCCGCATCGAACCGCAGCACGGCGCCTTCGGGCGTCGGGCCCACCGCGATGGACATCTGCTCGTTGCCGGCACGCCAGCACAGCTCGCCTGCACGGACGTACACACCGCCATCGGCCTGCCGGCCAAGCATGCAGAGATGGGCAATCCCATCACATGCCGGTGGCAGCGGTACGGCTGCCCAGTGCCCGGACGCCTCCACACGATGCAGCTGGTTGGCACGCAGGGCGAAACATTGCCCGTCGGCAGCCTGCCAGATACCGGTCAGCTGGCCGATCGGCGGATCGGCGAGCTGACTAGCGACCTGGTCGGCCGTCGGCATAGTACCGATGCGGCGCTCGACCGCCGGATGCACGGTAAGAGCTGCGATCAGCAAGCCGGGGATGGTGGTGAAGAACGCCTCGTTGCGTGGCATGCGCGAGTCGTCACGATCCGGCATGTAGCGCAACAGACGTCCACCGCCACCCAGATTGGATTCGCTGTGAACGACGGGCCGACGTGCCAGACACGCCTCCATCAAGCTCATGACATCGCCGTCTGCGGCAGCCGCGCCCTCGAGATGCATGCGAGCCCGCCGTCCACCATGCGATGAAACGTTCTGCACGTGGAGCGCAGCATTGGCGGTCTTACTGGATGCCCTGCGCCCCGCCCGCGCAGGCAAGGCGCCCAGGATGTCGGCCGCAGTCTCGGGTGCAGGCCTACTCTGCGGTGAAGCCGTCGCTGGTTCTGCAGGCTCCAGCGTTGGCGTTTGTCGCGACTGACTCGAACGTGTGATCGAATCCGGTGAGGTCATTTGAATAGCCCAAAGATCTGGATACTAGGCATCGGCATCTACTGACGACGATCTCGCATTCTCTGCAACGCCCACGCGCGCCTATGCGGCAGGCGTGCGAATCCACGACGCCAGAAAATGCATGCGTCCGATCGCTAGCTGGAAATGCATTCGAACCGCTGCGATACCGAAGGTGCACAAGGCATCCGACCACTGAGGCGAAGCAGTGCTTACGTCCCCAGCTGCGCAAGCCGAGCGCACAGTCACGCAGCGCGGTCCATCTAGACCATCGCGCGCGGTGTTTGCACGCGCACTGCTGGCCGAAACATAAGCATCGTGATCAATACAGACCGACGCCGGCACCGTTGCATTTTCCACAATCAAGCACATACCCGTCTCCCTCCCAGAAGAGTTGGCACATCGCGCGGGCACATAGTGTCCTAAGCACCCTAGACACCCAGCTTGGGTTAGTCCCGATTACTTTAGTTCGATTATGTCGGTGCGGAAATGCACATGCGAAACTCTGCGCGAGCTGGCGAACCTTCTTGACACTTAGACAGCGCGTTGTCGTCCAACTGCGACATCTATCATTAAACAGATCAGCGCCCCGAGAAAGGGAGCAGTCCGGCTGCCGCGATGCCGTGCAACCACATCAGGTGTACCCGCCACCACAACATTGCCGCCCGCACCACCCGCGCCCGGCCCCATGTCCAGCACCCAGTCGCTGCTGGCGGCCACGCGCATATCGTGTTCGACCACGATCACCGTATTGCCCGCCACCACCAGGCCTTGCAGCTGGCGCATCAAGGTGTCCACGTCGGCCGGATGCAAGCCGGTGGTCGGCTCGTCCAGCACATAGACGGTGTCGCGCCGCTGCGCGCGTTGCAGTTCGGTGGCCAGCTTGATGCGCTGCGCCTCGCCACCGGAGAGTTCGGTGGCCGGCTGGCCGAGACGCAGATAGCCCAGTCCTACTTCGCGCAACACCTGCAACGGACGCAGCACGCTGGCGTCTTCGGCAAAGAATGTGGCGGCTTGGTCCACCGTCATTTCCAACACCTGCGCGATGCTGTGACCACGCAGTTCGATCTCCAGGGTCTTGGCGTTGTAGCGCGTGCCATGACAGGTGGGGCACGGTGCGTAGACGCTGGGCATGAACAGCAATTCCACGTGCACCGAGCCTTCGCCTTCGCAGGTGGCGCAGCGGCCCTTGGCGACATTGAACGAAAACTGCCCCGGGTCGTAACGGCGGCGACGCGCGGCTGGCGTGGCGGCGAATAGCTTGCGTACCGGATCGAATAAGCCGGTGTAAGTGGCCAGATTCGAACGCGGTGTGCGGCCGATCGGTTTTTGGTCTACGCGCACCAGACGACGCACCTGTTCGAGTCCACCGACGATTGCGCCACCCAGCGGCACCTGCGTGCCACGCTCCAGCGGATCCAGCGCCTCGTCTTCCTCTGCCTGCGTTTGCCCAAGATGGGCGGCCAGCAATTCCACCAGCGCCTGGCTCACCAACGACGACTTGCCCGAGCCGGACACGCCGGTGACGGTGGTGAACACGCCCAGCGGCAAGTCCACATCCAGTGCGCGCACATTGTTGCGGGTGATGCCGCGCAACTGCAGCCACCCGGTGGCTGCGCGCGCATGGCTGTGCACCTGCGGCGGCGTGCCGAACAGATAGCGCCGCGTGGACGAGGCGTCCACCTGTTCCAGTCCCGCAGGCGGGCCGCTGTAGAGCACCTGCCCGCCATGCACGCCGGCAGCCGGGCCCACGTCCACGATCCAGTCGGCATGGCGGATCACATCCACCTCGTGTTCGACCACGAAAACCGAATTACCCGCAGCCTTGAGCTGATCCAGCGCACCCAGCAATGCCTGCGCATCGGCCGGATGCAGGCCTGCCGAGGGCTCGTCCATCACATACACCACGCCGAACAATTGCGAGCGGATCTGCGTGGCCAGCCGCAGCCGTTGCAGCTCGCCTGGCGACAGCGTGGGCGTGCTGCGCTCCAGGCTGAGATAGCCCAGGCCCAGTGCCTGCACCACGGCGATCCGCGCGCGTAGATCGGCAGCGATGCGTTGCGCGGCGATCGCTTGCTCGGGATGTGTGTCGGCCTGCGTGCGCGCGTTATTCCGCTTGCGCTTGCCAGCATCGCCCTCGGCAGCCGGGCGCAACAACTCGGCCACTTCATCCAGTGGCCTGCGCGACAGCTCGCCGATATCCAGCCCAGCAAAGGTCACCGACAACGCCTCGCGCCGTAGCCGCTTGCCATCGCACTGCGGGCACTGCGTGCTGATCAGATACTGCGCCACGCGCTTTTTCATCTGCGCGCTTTGGGTGGTGGCGAAGGTGTGCAGCACATAGCGCCGCGCACTGGTGAAGGTGCCCATGTAACTGGGTTCTTCCTTGCGGCGCAGCGCGCGCTTGACCTCGTCCAGGCTGTAGCCGGCATACACCGGCACCACCGGTTGCTCGTCGGTGTAGAGAATCCAGTCGCGGGTTTTCTTCGGCAGCGTGTGCCACGGCACGTCGACGTCGTGGCCCAGCGTGGTGAGGATATCGCGCTGGTTCTGTCCATGCCAGGCACCGGGCCAGGCGGCCACTGCGCGATCGCGGATGCTCAGTGTGCGATCCAGCACCATGGTCGCTTCGGTGGCGTCGTAGATGCGCCCCAGGCCATGACAGGTGGGGCATGCACCGGCGGGGGTATTGGGCGAAAATCCGTCCGCATAGATGATCTCCTGCCCCGGCGGATACGTGCCTGCACGCGAATACAGCATGCGCAAGGAATTGGAGATGGTGGTGACGCTGCCCACCGACGAGCGCGCACTCGGTGCGCCGCGCGCCTGCTGCAAGGCCACTGCCGGCGGCAGGCCTTCGATGGAATCCACTTCCGGCACGCCAACCTGGTCGATCAGGCGCCGCGCATACGGCGAAATGGAATCCAGATAGCGACGTTGCGCCTCGGCAAAAATGGTGCCGAACGCCAGCGACGACTTGCCCGAGCCGGACACTCCGGTGAACACCACCAGCGCATCGCGCGGGATGTCCACGTCCACGTTCTTGAGGTTGTGCTCGCGCGCACCGCGCACACGCACCAGGCCAGAGGACGACGAGATTGCGTTGGACATGACCACCAGACCGACGTTCGACAACGCACTAGCCTAGCGCGGCGCGCATGCAGCCGATGTCGTCGTCGCATCGTTTAGGTGCAGTCGATTGCTTTAGGTCAACAGTCAACAGCCTGGTCGGTCGAGGGCGCGGTGCCCTCGCCGCTCGCGGGACACGCCGCAAGTACGTCCTTGTAAGCTCGGTGGCGGCATCCATGCCGCCACACGGTCCCGCAATCGGCGAGGACACCGCACCAGAAAGTGAGCCGGCTACTTTGTTGAAAGCCTGCCTGTTGATCTCGTTGTGTTGCGCAGCTGATCGGACGCGCAGTTATCTAGACAGCGCATGTCATGCCTTGCTTGCAACCATGCATACCGACCATCTCCACTGGTCCTTGCCCGCCCACCGTCGCGGGACCTTACGCGGCATGGATGCCGCGTAAGAGCCTACACGGACGTACTTGCGGCGTGTCCCGCGATGGTGGGCGGGCAAGGGCCCTGCAGCAAACTCGCAGATCAGCCGCGAACCAACGTGCCGATGACACTACAAGGACTTACTTGCGGCGTGTCCCGCGATGGTGGGCGGGCAAGGGCCCTGCAACAAACCCGCAGATCAGCCGCGAACCAACGTGCCGATGACGCTACAAGGACGTACTTGCGGCGTGTCCCGCGACGGTGGGCGGGCAAGGGCCCTGCAACAAACCCGCAAATCAGCCGCTCCACAACGCGATCACCCCAACGCATGCGCCGGCACCGGCTGCTCGCCGGTATCGGCCAATGCCTGCATGCGCGCCACCACGCCACTGAACAACCGCGCAGTGGCGGCATCGCGCGTGCGAAAGATGGCTTCCAGCTCGCCGTAGTACCACAGCGTGCCCTCGCGCCCGGCGGTGAACACGTTGAAGATGTCCTGGCCCACGGCGGGGTTTTCCAGGTCCTGCACGATGGTGCGCGCGTTATAGAGCTTGTCGCAGCCCGATACCAATAGCGCGCGCTCCGGCGTCTTGCGCAAGTGGTCCAGGTAGGCCAACTTGCGCTCGCGCCAATCGCGTTTGCGTGCGCGCTCGGTGTTGTCCACTTCGGCCTTGTCTTCGGCAGTGGCGTCGGTACACGCCATCACGATGTCGGCCACGGTATCGCCGAACTGCGCGCGGATCGAGGCCTCATGGCCGCCGCCGCAGTCTTCCACCACATCGTGCAACAGCCCGGCAATGGCCTGCTCCTCATCGCCGCCGCATTCCAGCACCAGCGTGGACACGCCCAGCAAATGGCTCAGATACGGAATTTGCGTGCCCTTGCGCAGCTGCCCGGCATGGGCGATGCGCGCGTAATCCACAGCCAGGGCGTAACGTTCGGTGAGAGCGGTCATGGGGCGTCCGATGCGAGCGATGGCGCATTATCGCCGAGCTCGCCCAGACGCAGGGTGAGGACGCCGCGATGATGCGTGCAGGCTCAATGACACGCTGTTGCGGTCGATAAGGCTAGAGTTTCCCCACGCCGCACGATTGCTCAGCCATGCCGACCCTTCCCGTTTGCAACGCCTGCCGCGATGGCCAGGACTTCCCCACCGCCATCACCATGGCGTTCCAGCCCATCGTCGATGTGTCCACCCGCACGGTCTATGCCGGCGAAGCGCTGGTGCGTGGCATCAACGGCGAATCGGCCGGCAGCATCCTGGCCGCAGTGGATGAGCGCAACCGCTACGCCTTCGATCAGGCCTGCCGCATCAAGGCGATCGAATGCGCCGCGCAGACCGCGCTGCCGGCCTTGTTGTCGATCAACTTCATGCCCAATGCGGTCTACAACCCCGAGCACTGCCTGCGCGCCACGCTCTCGGCCACCGAGCAATACGGCTGGCCGCTGGACGCCATCATCTTCGAGGTCAGCGAACAGGAACACCTGGCCGAGCCGGCGCATCTGCTCGACATCATGCGCACCTATCAAGCGCGCGGCCTGAAGACCGCCATCGACGACTTCGGCGCCGGCTATTCCGGCCTCGGCCTGCTCGCAGACTTCCAACCGGATCTGCTCAAGCTGGACATCGCGTTGGTGCGCGGCATCGACGCCGACCGCAGCCGCCAGACCATCGTCCGCCACACCACCCGCATGTGCGAAGAACTCGGCATCGCGGTGATTGCCGAAGGCATCGAACACCCCGACGAATACCGCGCCCTGCGCGATATGGGCATCCACCTGCAACAAGGCTATCTGTTCGCCCGCCCGCAGATTGGTGTGTTGCCGCAGGTGCATTGGCCGGAGTGATTCGCATGTGTGCGAGTGAAGCAAGCGAACCAGCACGCACCCCATCAGCGGGTGCCACTAGCAATCAGCAACGCACAACGTCCCAACAGGAAAGAAATTAAACGCACGGAATCCGCCGTTGCGATTCCCGATTCCCGATTCCCCAATCCCGATTCCCGGCGGCGCCCCAGCCCTCATCAACGCCCCCGATCAATACCCCGCGCCGCCATCACACATACCGCGGAATCGGCCCCAGCTGCGGCGTCTGATCCGGCAACGCCACTTCCACCTCGTCCACATAGCACCAGCCCCACCCTTCGGGCGGGTCGTAGCCTTCGATGATGGGGTGGTGTGTGGCGCGGTAATGCGCAGTGGCGTGTTTGTGCGGCGAATCATCGCAGCAGCCCACATGGCCGCAACTGCGGCACAGGCGCAGATGCACCCAGGGGCTGTCGATTGCCAGGCAGTCTTCGCAGCCACGCGCGCTCGGCGTGACGCCGGCAATCTGCCCGGTATGCGTGCATGGATCACTCATGATGTGGCGGACTCCTGGGTGGCAGTGGCAAGTTCGGACTCGGGCACCGGGTTGGCCTGGTGCGCAAGGTACTGGTGAATCTGCGCCACCACTGCAGCGCCCTCGCCCACTGCGGCCGCCACACGCTTGACCGAGCCGGCGCGCACATCGCCGATGGCGAACACGCCCGGGCGATTGGTTTCCAGCGGCAGGCACGCCGGCACACCATCGCCGCGCGTGGTGCCGGTGATGACGAATCCGCGTGCATCGGTCTCCACGCACTGCTGCAACCAACCGGTGTTGGGGTCGGCACCGACGAACAGAAACAGATGCCGCAGTTCCACATGCGTGGTCTGCCCGTCCGCGCGCGTGCGCAACACCGCCGCCTGCAGACCGCGCTCCGGGTCGCCTTCCAGTGCGGACACTTCGGTGCCGGTATGCAGCTGCACATTCGGCAGCGCCGCGATGCGTTCGATCAGGTATTGCGACATCGACGATTCCAGGCCTTCGCCTCGAATGATCAGGTGCAATTGCTTCACCCGCGGTGCCAGAAACGCCACCGCCTGGCCGGCCGAATTGCCACCGCCCACCAGCGCCACCACCCCGCCCTCGCACAGCCGCGCTTCCACCGGCGAGGCCCAGTACGACACCCCGTGGCCTTCGAAACGGTCCAGCCCTTCGATCTCCGGGCGCCGGTAACGCGCACCCGAGGCGATCACCACGGTGCTGGCCAGCAGCTGTTTGCCATCGGCAAGATCCAGCTTCAGCGCACCGTCTTCGCGCCCGCATTCCAGCGTGCCGGCCTCGATCGGGATCGCCAGTTCGGCGCCGAATTTCAGCGCCTGGTTATAGGCGCGCCCGGCCAGGGCCTGGCCGGAAATCCCGGTTGGAAAACCCAGATAATTTTCGATGCGTGCCGAGGCACCGGCCTGCCCGCCGATGGCACGCTGGTCCAGCACCATCACCGACAGGCCTTCGGAGGCGGCATACACCGCGGTGGCCAGACCGGCCGGCCCGGCGCCGACAATCGCCACGTCGTAGCGCTTGTCCGGGTCGATCTCCGGGGTCATGCCCAGGCAATGCGCGGCTTCGGTATCGCTGGGCTGGCGCAACACGCGGCCGCTGGGGCACACCATCACCGGCAAATCGTGTTCCTGGATGCCCAACCGCTCGACCAACGCGCGGCCTTCCTCATCGGAGACATCCATCACCGTGTTCGGGTAGCCATTGCGGGTCAAAAAGCCCTGCAAACGGGTCAGATGCGGGTCGTCCGGCTCGCCGATCAACACCGACCCCGAGGCATCGCCTTCGATCAAACCCACGCGGCGCAGGATCAACGCGCGCATCACCACCTCGCCCACTTCCGCCGAGCTGATCAATAAGGCGCGCAAATGTGCGGTGTCGAAGGGCAATGCCAGGCAACCTTCCGGCCCGGCGCGTCCGCCGGCCAGCGACGCGCGCCCGGCCAGTTGGCTGACCTCACCGGTGAACTGGCCGGGCGTATGCAAGGTGATGGGCTTTTCGTTGCCCAACCCGTCGCGGCGCACCACCTCGATGGCGCCTTGCAGCACCACCCACACCGGCGCATGCGCATCGCCGACCTCGAACACGGTCTCGCCCGCATCGAAACGCTGTGCCGGCCCGCTGGCAAAACGCCGCGTGATCGCCAATTGGCCCGAGTCCAGCTCGGGAAACATCTGATGGTGGCGGGTATCGGCCAGGGACATGGGATGGCGACGCTGAGGGGGACTGCACGCAAGCATGGCCAGCCGTGAGGGCGATGGCAATCACCCGAATGCGCAAGACCGGCGATGACACGCAGCACACGGGCACGCGAACAAAAGCTGCTGCTGTGCAAGGACATGTGCAGCGTTTGCGGAGGAACCGGGCCAGCGGCGTGCTACCGAACTCAACGCAGCAATCAACCGCAACCGTGCGCACTATCTCTGCGCCTGCTCCCAATGTGGGCCGTGCTGCCCGGCAGCCATGCGCTCGGCCGGGCGCACACGAAACACCACACTGATGCGCTCGCCTACCGCACGGGCCGTCTTGGGAATGCCGTGTTCGTGGGTGACTTGCGAGGCATGGCTCATTGCCAGCAGGCTCCCGGGCGCCAGGTCCACACCCATCGCACGCGTGCTGCCGTCTTTTACCCGCAACTGCATCCGGCGCGGCGCGCCCAACGAGATCAAGGCAATCGGGTGCGGCGCCAGCAGCGTTTGTAGTTTGTCGTGATGCATTGCCACGCTGTCGCGGCCATCGCGATACAGATTCAAGCCCACTGCGTTGTACGGCGCGGGCAGCACGGCCTGCACTGCCGCGAGCAGCGCGTGCAATGGCAACCCGGGCGGCAGCGGTGCATCCAGCCGATACGAGGCGAGCATGCGCGGCACCGCGACGATGCGGTCGTACATCTCGCGGTGTTGGCTGCGCCAGTCGGTTGCCTCACGCAATGCAGCGAAGCATTCCTGTGCCAGCGAAGGCGTCAGCAGCTGCGGCCAATAGCGCACACCGCCCTCGGCATCGTGCAGCACCTGCAAGGGCATGGAAGAAGCGTCGAACAGATCCATCTGCGTGATATGCGGACGGTCTGCGCGATTTCAGCAGCACGGCCTTGAGTTTTTCTTTGGCAAACGCTTTGCGTACAAACCAGCGAGCTCAACGATGCAGGCGCACGATGCCACGCGATCAAGCCCGACAGCTGTGCTACGGTCCGGCGCTGCATCCGCCTGGAACCTTCCGCATGCAGCATCGGTCGATCGCCTTGTCTCCTCTGCGCTGGCTGGCGCTGTTTGCCGCCCTCGCCACGTCTGCCGGCGTCGCTGCGCCACGCGTTGCAGACGCCGGCTTCCAGCCGGTGGATCCCTTCATCGGCACCGGTGGCGAAGGCCACACCTATCCTGGCGCCACGGTGCCGTTCGGCATGGTGCAGCTGAGCCCGGACACGCAGATCAAACCGCGCAAGGAAGCCTACGGCTGGGCCGCCGGTTACCGGCATAGCGACAGCACGATTGTCGGTTTCTCGCATAAGCATTTTTCCGGCTCCGGGCATTCGGACCTGGGCGATATCTTGCTGATGCCGCAAACCGGCGAGGTCAAACTCGAACGCGGCGATGTCGCCACACCCGGCAGCGGCTACACCGCGCAGTTCGACCATGCCAGCGAGCAGGCCCAGCCCGGGTATTACGCGGTGACATTGAAAGACCGCAACATCCGCGCCGAACTCACCGCCAGTGCGCGCGTGGGTGTGCATCGCTACACCTTCCCCAAGGACACACCGGCACACGTGCTGGTGGACCTGCGCACCAGCCTGTACGACTACCCGGGCAAGGTGCAGTGGTCGCGGCTACGCGTGCGCGGCGATGGCACCGTCACCGGCTTTCGCCAAACCCGCGGCTGGGCGCCAGGCCGGCAGTTGTATTTCGCCATGCGTTTTTCGCGCCCACTCACCGCTACCCAACTGCACGACACCGAGCAGGACATCCCGTACAAGGGCTTTCCGCCGCCGGGCGAGAAGAACCCCGCACAGCGCGCACAGATCGAGGGCCGCCAACTGGTGGGCGTGTTCGATGTCGCCAACGACGGCACCCCGCTGGTGGTCAAGGTCGCGCTCTCGCCGGTCAGCGAAGCTGGCGCCATCGCCAATCTGCAGGCCGAAGTACCCGACTTCGATTTCGACCGTGTGCGCGCCGATGCGCGCGCGCAATGGACGCAGGCGCTGTCGGCGATCGATGCGCAAGGCACGCCGCAACAACGCACCCAGCTCTATACCGCGCTGTATCACACGCTGCTCGGGCCCACGTTGTTCATGGACAGCGATGGCCAGTACCGCGGGCCGGACAATGCCGTGCATCAGGCCAAGGGCTGGACCAACTACTCCACTTTCTCGCTGTGGGACACCTACCGCGCCCTGCATCCGCTGCTCACCCTGGTGCAGCCGCCGCAACGCACTAGCGATGTGGTCAATTCACTGCTCGCATCGCGCCGCGAAAGCGCTTACGGCATCCTCCCCGTCTGGGCGTTCCACGGCCTGGAAACCTGGTGCATGATCGGCTACCACGCGGTGCCGGTGATTGCCGACGCCTACATGAAAGGCATCGGCGGCTTCGATGCCAACGAAGCGTTGGAGGCCATGGTCGCCAGCGCCAACTACGGCCCCTACGACGGCATCGCGCAATACCGCGAGCTGGGCTATGTGCCCATCGACGAAGAAGGCGAAGCCGCCTCCAAGACGCTGGAATACGCCTTCGACGACTGGACCATCGCGCGCATGGCCGACAAGCTCGGCAAGCCCGCCATCGCCGCAGAATTCAGCAAGCGCGCCAGCAACTGGAAACACGCCTTCGATCCCGCTACCGGCTACATGCGCGCGCGGACCCGCGCCGGCAACTTCCGCGAACCGTTCGATCCATCCGCCAGCGGCTATGGCAGCGACTACACCGAAGGCAATGCCTGGCAGTACTCGTGGTACGTGCCGCAGGACGTCGCCGGGCTTGCGGCCGCGCATGGCGGCGACGACAAACTGCTGGCACGTCTGGATGCGGTGTTCGATGCCAAAGTCGACCCAAAGGTGTTCGAGCACATGGAAGACATCACCGGCCTGATCGGCTGGTACGCGCACGGCAACGAGCCCAGCCACCATGTCGCCTATCTGTACGCCTACGCCAGCCAGCCCTGGCGCACCCAGGCGCGGCTGAGCCAGATCATGGACACCCAGTACCACGCCGGCCCCGAAGGCCTGGCCGGCAACGACGACCTCGGCCAGATGTCGGCGTGGTACGTGTTCACCACGTTGGGTTTTTATCCCGTCGCACCGGGCAGCAACCAATACATCATCGGCCGCCCGTTCCTGCCGCGCGTCACGCTCAACCTGCCCAACGGCAAGCGCTTCAGCGTGATCGCCGAGGGATTGAGCACTGCGCGCGCCTATATCGGCAGCGTCACCCTCAACGGCCAACCGCTGACCCGCGCCTACCTAACCCACGAGCAGATTCAAGCCGGCGGCGAATTGCGCTTCCGCATGCAGGCCACGCCGAACACGCAATGGGCCACCGACCCGGCGCAGCGGCCGTATTCGATGTCCATCCAGACGCACTGAGTCAGTAGTGGATGCCCATGCGTAGCCCGCAGGCGTCCCGCTCCACCACCGCCGGCAGGCTGCCGGCGGTACCTGCGGCAATGCGCTGCGCGCTCCAGCAGGCCACCAGGGCATCCAGCACATCGTCCGGCTTGGCCAGCGCACGCGGCACGCGCTCCAGCAATGCGGCGACTTGCCTTGCGCCGTAGCACTGGCCCAGCAAGGCGGCTCGCTGTTGGTGGCCCGCACTGCTCTTCTTTCCCGCCGTCAGGCCCTGCCCGCCAGCGAGCACGGCGAACGACACTTCCGGGTGCACCTCGAATACGCGCTCCGCCCATACCGGATCGGCGCGCAAGGCGCTGTCCCAGTCGCGAATCTTCGACAGCAGCGCAAACGACTGCACGCCAAAGCCACGCTGCCCGTCGTGATCCAGCACCCGATGCAACGCAGAGGCTTCCACCTGCGTGCTTGCATGCAATATCCCGCGCAGCGGCGCGGCAAAGATGCTGCATGCGCGTCTGCCGCCCACAAAGCGCCGCGCCTGCACATCCGCAGCGCGGGGCGCGTGCTCGCTCAAGCCGATTGGAATATCCACGCCGAGCACATCGATGTGGCGCAGTGCGCTCGCCAAGGCGCCAACTGTCGGATAGCAGGCAAATTGCAGCCCATCGTCTGTCTCCCACACCGCCAACCAACCGCTGCCGGCGCCATCGATCCCCACACACTGCATTGCTGTTCTCCGGTCGTAACGTGCGTGCACAGCGCTGCAGCCTCGCTCGCACGCGATCTGCGTGACGCGTTCACATCATGCACAACATTCTTTCACCCGCACGCATCGCGGTGCTTTCCAGACTGCTCTGCATCGGGCCGCAGCACGCTGCGGCCTGCCATCCCCCAATGCAGGAGCCAGTGCATGTCCAGCACCAAGAACCAGTACGAAATGCAGAACCCGCTCACCCAATTTCCGCAGCCCAAGTTTCCCGAGCAAACCCAGGAAGCGCCAGGCACCATCCATGCATTGCAACCCAAGGCCGACCACGGCGAGCAGAGCTACCGGGGCTTCGGCCGCCTGAAGGGCCGCAAGGCGCTGATCACCGGCGCCGATTCGGGCATCGGCCGCGCCACCGCGATTGCCTACGCACGCGAAGGCGCCGACATCGTGCTGAACTACCTGCCGGAAGAAGAACAGGACGCGGCGGAGGTGGTGCAGTTGATCCAGGCCGAAGGCCGCACCGCCATCAGCATCCCGGGCGACCTCAAGGACGAAGCCTTCTGCAATGAACTGGTCGCACGCGCGGTCAATGAACTTGGTGGGCTGGATCTGCTGGTCAACATCGCCGGCAAGCAGACCGCGGTGAAAGACATCGCCGACATCACCACCGAGCAGTTCGACGCCACCTACAAGACCAACGTCTACGCGATGTTCTGGCTATGCAAGGCGGCCATTCCGCATCTGCCACCGGGTGCATCCATCATCAATACCGGCTCGATCCAGTCGTATCAGCCCTCGCCCACCCTGCTCGACTACGCCTCCACCAAGGCCGCCATCGTCAACTTCACCAAGGGCCTGGCCCAGCAGGTCGCCGAAAAGGGTATCCGCGTCAACGCGGTCGCACCCGGACCGGTGTGGACCCCGCTGCAACCCAGCGGTGGCCAACCGCCGGAGAAGATTCCCGATTTTGGCTCGGAAACCCCGCTCAAGCGTGCCGGCCAGCCGGTGGAGATGGCGCCGCTGTATGTGATCCTGGCTTCGCAGGAATCCAGCTACGTCACTGGCGAAGTGTTCGGTGCCACCGGTGGTCTGCTGCTGTCCTGAGCCAACAGGCTGTCCTGAGTCAACAGAAGGAGCTTCCGCCGTAGCGCCACCAAAACCTTGCCGATCGCTGCATGCGCAGCGATCGGCAAGCGTCTCTTCGGTGGCGTTTTTGGTACTGGCGACAGTATCGACTGGTGATGCATCAGTAAGTGATGCATCAGTAAGACGGATACGCAAGTTAGTTCGACCGGCTACGCAAAGATGGCTTCGATCACGCAAGCCCCTCCTTCTCCCGCCGGGAGAAGGTGCCCGAAGGGCGGATGAGGGTACGCAATCTCCCACCAGCACTGCGACCACCATCCACGTTTACTGCGTCATCACCACCGTCTGGATCGCATGTGCCGGAATCTCCAATTCGCGCGACGCCTCGCCCACATACAGGTTGTAGCGGATCGCCACATCGCTGGCATTCATCACCACCGTCGCCAGTGAGCCATCGCGGTTCGCAAATGCAGTGGTCATCAGATTGCTACGGCTACTGGCCGCACTCACCCGCCGCGCACCCGGCCGGATGAATTTGGAAAAATGGCCGATATACCAATAGCTCGGCGTATAGATCACCTCACCGGTGCGCGTGTCGGCATGCACAGGTGCAAAGCAGTAATTGCCCACATGGTTGGGGCCGCCGTTCTGGTCGAGCAGGATGTTCCAATCGGTCCAGCCCACCGCGCCGTGATTGAGATCATTGATGATCGCCGTGCCATAGCGCTCGCCATTGGGCCAGTACTGCAACCTGGCGGGGTCGAACTTTTCCACCGCCGCCTCGGTGAGCAGCAGATGCTTGTCCGGGTACGCCTGCGCCACCGCCGCCACGTTCTCCACCATCGGCGCAAACCCGGCCCAGGTCTCGTACCAGTGGAAGCCCATGCCCCACGCATACTTGGCCGCTTCCGGGTCGTCGAAGATCACGTGCGCGCGGTGCACCATCATGTCGCGGTTGTGGTCCCACACGATGATCTTGCGATCGCCGTAGCCGGCTTTTGCCATGGTCGGCCCGAGGTGGTTTTTGAGGAAATCGCGTTCTTCTTCCGCAGAAAACTGCATCGATTCCCAGGTCTGCACCGCCATCGGCTCGTTCTGCAGGCTGATGCCCCAGATCGGGATGCCGGCTTTTTCGTAGGCCGCAATGAAGCGTGTGTAGTACGTGGCCCAGGCCTGCGCATACGCAGGCAATAATTTGCCGCCCTTGAGCATGCTGTTGCTGTCTTTCATGAAGGCCGGCGCACTCCAGGGGCTGGCAAATGTCGTCAACTTGCCGCCGGCCGCCGCGATGGCCTGGCGCAGCATCGGGAGGCGATAGCGCTGATCGTGCTTGACCGAGAAGGTCTTCAGCGCCGTATCGCCCTCCTTGATGTAGGTGTAGCTGGCGCTGCTGAAATCGGAGCTATGGATGGTGGTGCGCGCCAGCGTATAACCGATGCCTTTTTGCGGATCGTAGTAGGCAGTGAGCAGTTCGCGCTGCGCACGCTTGGGCAGCTTAGCGAAGGTCTCCGCACTGGAATCGGTGATCGCCCCGCCAATGCCCAGCACCTCCTGAAAGCGATGTTGCGGATTGACGAAGATGCTGTTCTCTTTCTCCGTCAACGCATGCCCGGTCTTGAGTGCCTCGACGGTGCTGACGCGCATCTGCTGCGTCGCGCCTTGGGCGGTGGTGTAAACGCGTAGCGCGCCGGCGGGTGCTGCTGGCTGCGTAGCCGCATCCGCAACTGCGGCATCCGCCACTTTCGATGCAGGTGTAGAGACAGATGATGTCGTCGATGTCGGCATCGGAATCGGCGTTACTGCAGTTGTTGTTGCTGCAGTTTCTGCAGCTGTTGTTGCTGTTAATGCAGATGCAGATGCCAACACCATTTCAGTCGCAGCGCCCCAAACCCCCAACAGTCCCACCATCGACCACGCAATCGTTCGCTTCACCGTGCACCCTCCCAGGTTGGTGAGCAAGCCTAACCGACCAACGCGCCGCAACATCGCACGAAAAACGAGCGCAACCATGCATCCTTCTACCACCGGACGCTCCCTTCTCCCCTCGGGAGAAGGTGGCCCGAAGGGCCGGATGAGGGTACGTCTGCACGGACTGCTGGCCAGCCCGTAAACCAACGCAGCAACAGAGATGCCGACCAGGACAACACGTCCCCAACACCCGTAGTCACCACCGCCCACGCGTTGCTCCCAGACACGCGCGCCAGTGGCACGCAAGCCAGGCCCTCTCGCTCAACAGGACAACAACTCAAATCGTCCGCGAGCCGACTACCGCGCAGCCCGCGCCAACCGATCCAAAATCCCCGGCACTTCCAGCCCAAGCTCACGCGCCAGAAACCCCACCGTCCCAATCCGTTTCGACAGCAGCTTCCCCGCCGCCGCATGCACAAACACACCCCATAACGCAGCCGTCAACGCATCGCAGCCACGCGCGGCAAACCCGGCAATCAATCCGGCCAGCACATCGCCCGATCCGGAGGTTCCCAAGCCGGACGCACCACCGCGATGCATCCACAACGCCCCCTCCGGCCCGGCAATAAAACTGTCCGCGCCTTTGACAATCACCACACTGCGCAGTTTCTTCGCATAGGTCAGCGCGTACGCACCCGGCGCCGCTTCTATCGCTGCCTTGTCGTCTCCAGCCAATGCCGCCATCTCGCCCGCATGCGGCGTCAATACAAATGGCCGCCCAACCGGCGCACGCAAGCCGCGCGACAACGCTCCCGCATCCAGCACCAACGTGCAAACCGCTTTTTCAGCCGCGCGTTTAACCAATGCAGCGGTGGTCGCCGATGACGCCATCCCCGGCCCAATCACCGCCGCATCGCAGGCCTCCAATGCCGCATCCAGTGCACGATGCCCACGCGTAATTTCGCCCTGCCCGTTCTGCGCCAATCCCAGCACCAGGGCCTCCGGCACCGCCAACGCCATGCCGGGCGCCACGCTCGCAGCGGTGGCGATCTGCAACTTGCCCGCACCTGCGCGCAGTGCCGCCTCGCCGGCAAGCAACACCGCGCCAGGAACACGCATCGACCCACCCACAATTAACACCCGCCCACGCTGCTCCTTGTCGCCACCGGGCGATGGCAGTGGCAGCGCACGCAATGCGGCAGCGCTGAGCGTGCGGACGCGTGCGGTGGCCATCAGCGTGCTCCGGCCGGGCGGTCGGATTCGGTGGTCACCGGCTCATCGGCAAGCTCGGGCGAGACGAAGTTGGTCCGCACCAGGTGCAACGCCTGCCCCTCGCGGCCGGCCACGTATTCGGTGACACCGCAGTTGGGCACCTCGCCTTCGCGGTCGATGCCCAGAATCGTGGCCTCATCCATGCGTTCGGCCAGATAACGGAAACAATTGACGATCACCTGATGCCCCACGATCAATACGCGCGCGCCCACATGATTTCGCTGCAGATCGCCAACCACCGCGCGCAGCCGGAAGATCACATCGCACCAACTCTCGCCACCGGGCGGGCGGAAGTAGAACTTGCCCACCAACTTGCGTTGCTCGGCCAGCTCCGGAAACGTCGCGAGGATGCCGGCCGTGGTGTAACGGTCGAGCACGCCGAACTCCTTCTCGCGCAGGCGCTCGTCGATGCTGAGCATATCGTCGCCGTGGCCCAGCGCGCGCACCACCGCTGTGGCGGTCTGGCGCGCACGCACATAGGGCGAACACAGCACCACCGTGGGCCGCTCGCGCTGCGGCAGACCCAACATCCACGTGCCCAACGCATGCGCCTGACGCTCGCCCAACGCCGACAGCGGCACATCCGCATCGCGATGTTCCAGATCGATCAATGCATGGCCGTGCGCCTCTGCCACATCGCGCGCCACGTTGCCCGAACTCTGCCCATGCCGCACCACCCACAACCGCTCGGGCCACTGGGTGGACACGCCAGCCACCGCACTTTTCTCACTCACATCCATCTCCTGCACAAATCAGCCTCACGTGTCGCACAGCGCCCGTGAAAACGTGGTCGATCACCCATTGCCTGCAGGCGTTTCAGCAACGCGCGCAACACAGCACACCAACAAGCAGGCACAACGGGGCAATAACGCCGCGCCGGTATACTGCAGCCCCCTGGCACCCTGCTGCCCATGTCCAACGTTCTGCTGTTGCGCACGGCGAAAGAGCGCGAAGAACTGCTGCGGGAAGAGGTGCTGGACGCCGCCGAGCAATGCATCGACGCCGCCGGCCTGGGCGCCACCAGCTTCGAACTGATTGCCGAGCGCGCCAAGGTCAGCTGCGGCTGCCTGCTGCAGCGATTCGAAGACAAGGACGCGCTGGTGCGCGCCTTGCTGGAGCGCAACTACATGCGCGCCATCCGCCAGATGTGGCTGGTGGAACGCCCCGCCAACGTGCACGTGGTGGATTTCATCGCCGGCCTGCTCGAAGAATGGCTGCTGCAGGAAATCAATATCAAGCGCACCCGCATCGACCTGGAACTGCACCTGGCCACCCTGCGCGACCCGGTGCTGGCCGCCTTCATGCGCAGGCAGAGCGCATCGCTGATCGAACACCTCAGCGCGCTGCTCAAGCGCCTGCTGCGCGGCCACGCCGACCCGGCCAGCAGCGAGCAGGAATTCCAGGCCCGCGTCTTCGCCGTGGCCGCCATGTGCGGCGGCCTGCACAACGTGATGACCAGCGGCATGGAACTCAACCGCATGCATTTGCAGCTGATTTTGCGGGAGAGTTTGTCGGGGATTTTGAAGTCTGCGCCGGTGTAGTTCGGAAAACCCGGCAGGGCATGCGTGGCCCGCCACTCCAACCAGCAACGCGTGGGATCACCTTTCAACTGCCGTACGATGCAGACGCCTCTGCAGACGCGCGGGCTCTTGCGGCCAAGAGCAGTTGAGTAACCAATGCGCAGGCGTCGTCGCCAACGCCGCTGGCAGCGCGCCAGAGCTCTGGCGGCAGCCGGGAACGGTCTGCGGTTGCCAGGTTCTGAAGATCTGCTGCCAGCGCAGCTGCCTCTTCTTCGGTCATCTCACCCCCGGGACCGGCCACCTCCCCCTTGTTCACCATGGCAACGGCCGCGTCCAGACATGCTTCGGTGACGCCCAACTCCTTCGCCCTGTCGGCCTTGCTGACACTCGTCTGCGACTGCGCTTGCAGGTACCGGTTCGCCAGATACTGCACGGCAGACAGCGTGCCCATCACCACGGCGTAGGCCAAGGCCGGCGCAAGCGTGACACCCGCATTCTTTTTCCAGGACACCTCCCCTTTTGCATATTCATATGCCGCCGCAGCGGGCGCATGCACCGCGTCCAGAACTGCGGCTTCGGCAGGCCCTGCGACCGCAGAGGTGGCAAACCGCGCTGCCTGCAGCCCGGTGTTCGCAATGTGCACACCGATGGGCACGCGTGGGGCCTTGAGCCGCGCCGCACGCACGGGCGCACGCGACAGGTCTTGCTTCAATTGTGGATTGGCCTGCGGGTCGCCGCGTTGCGAGGAGTAACCCACCTCACGCGGGGCCTGCGCCTCGCGTTGATCGTGTCTTACCGCTTCACGAGCCGCATAAGTCACTGGGATGGAACTCATTCCTCACCTCTTCTAACAGTTCACCAAAGTGGCTGCGTTCCACTGCGCTACGCAAGCGTTATTGCACTTGGACGCAAGACCGAAACAATAGACCGTGTGGCGACGTACATGCGTGGCAGAGCGCTCAGCCAGCAGACGATGCAGACGCTTCCGCAGACGCGCGAATTCGCGCAGCCGCAAGTAAGTTACTGACCAATGTATAGGCATCGTCGCCGACGCCACTGGCAGCGCTCCAGATTTCAGGAGGCAATCGGGAACGGTCTGCCGTTGCCAGGTGCAGAAGATCCATGGCCAGTGCAGTCCGCTCACCTTCGCTCATTTCAGGGGTGGGAGTCTCTGCGTCAGGCATGGTGACCATCTCGATGGCGGCATCCAGACATGCTTCCGTTGTTCCTAGCTCGGTCGCCCTGGCTGCCTTTGTAACAGATGCCTGCGCTTGTGCTTGCAGATACCAGGCCGCCAGGCGTTCAACTGAATATGTAGCGCCCAATGCACTCAACGACGCCACAACAGGGAGACAGGCGACCATTGCATAGTTTTTCAAGTACGGATCATCTGTCGCGTAACCGTAAGCTGCCGCGAAAGGCGCCGATAATGCGTTCAAGCCGGTAGGAATGGTGGAGATAGCTGCCAGTGTCGTGCCCGCATGCGCTACCTGACTTCCAACGTTTGCAATCTGTACGCCGATGGGTACGTTTGGCTCTCTGAGACGCGCCTCACGCACTGGTGGCCGCCTTAGGTTTTCCGTCAATTGCGTGTTCTCATCGGGGTCTGTTCGCTCAGAGGAGGCGCCCACGCCACGCTCGGCTGGCATGTCCTGTTGATCGTGTCTTGCCCCTCTACGTGTTGCTGATGTCAAATTCACCGGGCGCATGCTTCACCTCTTCACCAGGTTGTCCAAGTCGCTAATGTTCCATTCGGACGTCAGTGCGTACAGCGAATAACCGAAAGATCGAAGCTTCTGGCGAAACAGACAAATCTGCACCTTGCAGAGTTACAAGATATCGGCGTGAGCACCACGCAATTGCATGACTCTGCGGCCACTCGCCTGAAGGGAGCATCTGACAGCGGCGTAGAAGGCAATCGTCAGGCAGACGGCAATGGCATCGTGAGGCCCAGAGTCTCTGCGGATCGCAACGCGCGCTCACCATGCTGATGGTCACGCTTTCAGGCTCAAAGCAGTGCAACAGGCAACCGGCGCTTCGTGTCGTTGCAACGCCCTTCGCCGATCGATATCCCAGAGAATGGAGCCGCCTCCATCCTGATCGCCTCATTGGCCAGCATCGACGCGAGGACAGCAGATGACCCCCATCAGTCCGCAACTCACACGCGCGGCAAGTCAACCCTGTATGGGCGCTTCGGTGGCGTCCGGGTCTATGGGTGAGTGCACTGCACCCGCGGCGGCAGCGCAACCCCTGCCCCATGCGAATGTCAGCGATGGAGTGCTGCAGGCATTGCCGCGGAAAAGACCACAAGGCGCTGCCGTTCTCAAACGCTCACTCAGTGTGCCTGCGCTGACGGCAACACAGCGCCGAATGCTTGCCGAACTCGGGTCTGAAGGCGGTACGTGCCTGACGCCCGACGAAGCAGCGATGCTGCGGGAGCTCAGTTTCCACACCCCGGCGACACCGCGCGACACGGTGCTGTTTACCGACCCCAACAAGGACCCCGACGATGTGGTCGCCTACACCATCGGCAAGCAACTGCAGGTAGCAGGCTTTGTACGCCTCACCGACGTTGCGGTGACCTTGGGCGATGCCAGCGTGCGCGAGCAGCGCGCCCGGCTCGCCAAGGGCGTCTTCAACCGCCTGCAATTACCCGATGTGCGTGTCTCACGCGGGCAGGACTACCCGATGAGTGCGAAACAGGCCGAGGACCATGCCAAATTCCTGCAGGAAGGCCAGGGGTTGCATGCGGAATCGGCCGAAATTTGCGACAACAGCCTGCAAGCGCTGCACGAGCGCCTGATGCAGGCACCGCAGGGGCTGAGCATGGTGGTGATTGCCGGCATGACCGACGCCCATGCGCTGGTCGATGCGCATCCGGCGCTTGTGCGCGAGCGCGTCAAGAGCATCGCCATCATGGGGGGCGTCGAGCCGGCCAGGGACGCTGACGGCCATGTGCAGCCCGACGCACGCGCCTACAACAATGCGACAGACCTGGACGCGGCCCGTGGCCTGTACCGCAAGGCACAGCAACTGCGCATCCCGTTGCGCATCGTTACCAAGGAAGCTGCCTACAAGACAGCGGTGTCGCCCTCGTTCTACGAAGGCCTCGCGAAAAGTGGGCATTCGGTGGGCAGGTATCTCGAAGACGTGCAGAAAAACGCCTTGAACGGCTTGTGGGAAGGGATTCAGGCAGGGCTGCTTCCGGGCCTGGATCAGGCGTGGTTCTTTCGCACGTTCACCGCAGACGCACTACCGCAGGCAAACAGCCCGCAAGAGGGCGCAAATCAAGCCATGGCCTTCGACCAGATCTGGCCGAAGGTCACCAAACTCAACTTGTACGACCCGTTGACGCTGCTGGCCTCGGTTCCCGGCGCGGCGGGCATGCTGTTCACGCCAAGGCCGATACACACCGATGGCTGCAGCGTTGTGGAGCTGGTGGGCGAACAGGAAGTCAAGCATCCAGAAAAGGCGAAGCTGTTGATGTCTGCATTGGCAAAAGTGGCGCTTGCTTCTGAAAAATGAAGGGCAAATCATTGCAGTTACACTTTGAGTCCGCGTTAGGAAAAATTGCCGAAGGCCGCCCCGGCGTGCCATTGGCGGTGCGCCTCACTGGCACCAATCGGCACGACTCGGTCGTGTTCGAGGAGTCGATCGACGCCTTGCCGCCAATTGGTGGCAAACCAGGGCGCCCGCGACGTTGGCCAGACAAATTGCACGCCGACCAGGCCTACGACATCGCCCGCTGTCGCACCTTCCTCAAGCAGCGCGGCATCATTGCCCGGATCGCACGCAAAGACATTGAGCGCAACCACCGGTTGGGCCGTCATCGCTGGGTCGTCGAGCGCACCCATGCCTGGTTCGCAGGCCTGGGCAAACTGCGCATCCGCTTTGAACGCCGCATCGATCTCCACATGACGTTGCTCTTGCTTGCTTGCTCCATCATCTGCTGACGACTTCTTCCTGGGTTTTGTTAACCGCCCTTAAAATAGAGATAAAGTCTCGAAAAATCCAGTTCGACTAAACGTTCTTTATTGCGAAGAGTTCTTCGCATTGCGGTGAGCATGGCCCCGGTGCGGGCATCATATTGTGCTGCGGCTGGGGAGCCGCGAAAATCTGCTTTTTTATACTCTTCACCAACCAAACCGCCGTCACTCACACTGCGTGGTGCATGCCCACGCGGCTGCTCTGTGCGACTCACTCCTTAAGCGAACCAGAAACCAATGAAAAAATTATGCTCGATTTCCACTTGCCTCGTTGTATTGATGGGGTGCTCCACCATGTCCCTTGCACAGGCTGCAACCCATGGCAAAGGCCTCAAGCAGTCTTTGATGGTCCAGCCAGTCACCCCCATCTTTGGCACCATGAGCACCGGTGCCGGCGACCTACCCGCCAGTGTTGATCTGCGCGGCTTTGCCATTGAGCCCGGTGACCAGGGGCAAGTCAATTCCTGCGGATCCTGGGCCACGGCTCACACATTGGGCGGCTGGTACGCCAACGCAGGGAAGCAGGCAGTTAAACGATTTGCCCCCATGTATCTTTATAGCCAAGTAAATAATGGTGTCGATGAAGGTAGCACCATTGAAGCGAACCTGGATACAGCGCTTTCACAAGGAATCGACACGGAGCAGCATTATTCCTGGGGCAACTACGACTGGAAGCACAAACCAACCGCAGCCGACCGTGCCAGTGCGGCAAACCATCGAACGCCGTACAAGAAATACACTGTGATTTATTCGGGTAGCGGGAACGGAAATGCCCCGCTGATCGAACAGATAAAACGAGCGCTAGCTGCATCAACACCGGTGGTGATCGGCTTCAACACCAGACAAGGCTTTAACGACCTAGGCGCCAACGAAGTGGACAACGACACTACCAGTCCGGTCGATGGTGGGCACGGCGTCGTAGCACTTGGCTATAATCAAAGCGGGCTGATTATCGAGAACAGTTGGGGCGAGAACTGGGGCTCTCGAGGCTTTGGCACGCTGTCTTGGGAAGTAGTTGGCAAGGATGTCTTCATAGCGGTAGTAGCTCATTAGAAGCCGCTAAAGGAAACATGATGAGGGCCGCGTCCGCCGCAAGTGCGGGCGCGGCCAACTTCCGGACGAAGGGTACCGCCTCAGTGCATCTGACTCCACTGCCAGCGTCAAACACTTGGAAATTCAATGCTCAGCGCTACAAACCAAGAACCGTTAACAACCCCCTGAATATTGTTTCGCCAGCGGCAAAATTGCGACCACTCACCTACGGCAGCTGCATTCGGCACGATTGATGGCCCTAGACTATCTTTAGGGAACCTCTGAACAATGCGCGGCGTTGCGGGCGAACTTGGGATTTCGCTTTCTCGCAACGGTCGCCCATGCTAAAAATCAATCACTGGCACCTGATGAAGATTGCCTCAGGTGTCGAGGCTGTGGCGAGGTCGCCAAGCGCGACTTGTGAGAGGCCTGCATTGTCAATGCTGAGTATATTTTATAGAAACTTCACTAAATCAGGGGTTATTGGCCTGCTTCGCATCAGCTTGTAGATTTGCGCACTTGGATAGCAACAACGTATAGGCGAAGGTATAGTGCGCGCCACATCCACTTGACATAATAACTATATACATTATGCCAATCCAAACCAATTATAGCGGGATCTACTCACAAAGCATGCCCAATACGCCCCGCGACCAAGATCGGTTTAATGCGGAAGTGAATGTGCATCTCGATCATCTCAACTCTCGACCAACTGGCAACCAGTTACTGGACAAGCTACAGCAGCTTAGTGGAAAAAGAAGACACAAGGTCACTATTCATGAGATCGCTCCCCCCGAAAATCCAGGTGCAGAGCCCGTTCTCTCACGGCACCAATTAGACGCTCATCCTGAGCTAAGCAGATTCAAAGATATTCGCGAGAAAGCCGGCCGTTCATATGCTCTGAAGAAGCCGGGAGGCGAAAAAAACCAGGGATCAAGTGTTGTTGTGTCATGGAGTGCCCGTCAGACGAGCATTGAGCTGGACGACGATGGGGACCCAACCACTAAGGTGACCTCCAGTCCCATCGACAAAGTTTCAGTGTTGGGGCACGAATTGGTGCATGCAAAGCATATGATGGCTGGAACGTGGAAAGGCTCATATGAAGATGATCGTGGCCCAGACACTCCCACCGGGAAGGAAGAGTTGCGTGCCGTCGGCTTAGGAAAATACAAATATTCTCAGTCAGGCGAACCATCGGAAAATTCTATTCGAGCCGAGCACGGTTTACCAAAACGGGTTAGCTACCATCACATTGGCTATAGAAGCGAGTGAATCACACGACGGCGCGACCTTTCGCCCACGCCATTTTGACGAGAGCACGTTGCGTGCTACCGGCTTCTGCAAAATGTAGGAATGCGCCACTTGATGGACCATGTTTAGCCGGTCCCGGATCTCTGCACCACCCAAAGTGCAGAACCTGTAGCTGCATTCATCTTTCGCTAACGCTCAATGGCCACAGCGGCCCATCAAAGCCGCTGAAGCGCCAACTGATCCAGGATGGTGCGCATCGCACCGGCCGCATCAAAGATCGCGCTGCCCAGCACGGGCAAGGTGCGGCGGTCCAGCCGATCGGCGTTGCCGGCAGCGATCACATCGCCATGGGCGGCAATGGTCAGCAACAACTGATCCAGTGCATCCACCTGCTCCATCGTGATGCCGAAGGCAAACGCATCACACGGCTTGTCATCCCCTGCCCGCCTGCGCGCGCGGGCCGACGCCATCACCGACCGGCTCATGCGGCCTCCCCGGCGTCAGCACGCGCGCTGTCAGAGGCGTCGGGCTCCAGGCGCGCGGGCCACTGCACCTGCGCCAGTGCCTGCGTCACCTGCTCGGCCAGCAGCTCCAGGCAGCACGCCAACTCCTCCATGCAGATGCCTGGCTGCCGCAACTGCTCTTCGGCCTGCGTGCGCGGCTGCGCCAGGCGCGCTAGAAACCGCATGTGGTCGCGCAGTTGCTGCAAACGGTATTGCGCGCCTTCTGGCAGGTAGTAGCCCGGGTGTGACTGCGCATCTCGTACAACGTCCGACATGGCCTGCTCCTCATTCCATGGAATCAGCCCGCCCGCCGCAAGGCGGCGGACGGGAAGTCGGGAGGCTCGAAACCGCGTGTAGCCGGCGGGCGTATTCCCCTTGCGGGTGTTGTATTAGCCGCCCTCCCGACGCAGGCATCACGTCGGTTGCACCCCTAAACAAGCAGGCACAAAAACCCACCGGTTTGTCGGAGGTGGGTACCGCTACACGTGGAGTTTCGAGGCTCCGTGCAGCAAGACTGCTACTGAAATTCGGATGAGTCAATACGAGAGGCGGTAGCAGTGATCTCTGTAGCCGTGGCTACAGGTCGAACGGGTCGCAAACAGACATAGTCACAGTTGTATCATCGCCTACTTTTTCCTGCCAAGAAGGTCGGTTTGCCTACGTACCTTCCCAAAACGAGAAAACGGCTGATCACTTTTGCAGCAAGTCCTGAAGGAATTCTGATTCAGGCTTCACCGCTGAGACATGCAATTGATCGCGGGCACGGGTGCAAGCTACGTACAACAACTGGCGCTCGGTGTTGTAAATTTCGGTCAGCTCGGCCTCGTCGGCGGCAGTGTCGATGCGCGCCTGTGAAGGAATGATTGCATCATCGCAGGCCATCACTGCGACCACGCGGAATTCCATGCCCTTAGCCAAATGCTTGGTGGTGATGCTGACGAAGCCCTCTTCCGTCGCCATATCCTTGCCAAGCACGCGCCCCTGTAGGCCAGCGGCCTTTACTGCCGCCTGTGCGCGAGACAGTTCGCTTTCGGATCGGACGAAGACACCGATTTCCTGCGGCTGCACGCCACTGCTGCTGCACTGCTTCAACCATACGCCAACGGCTTCGCTTTCCGTCTGGGCATCGGCATAGCCGCAGATGGTCGGCTCCGGCCCATTGAACACGGAAACCGTGCCCTTGCGGCTTTCGACGTTTCCGTCCACATCGGATACCTCGGGGCCGAGCAGACGATCGGCCTGCGAGCGAATCTGGTGCGATGTGCGGTAATTGATATTGAGCGTGCGCGATCGACCACGCACATCAACACCCAAATGTTTCCACGAGAAAGGCGTCTGGAAGATGCGTTGACCGAGGTCGCCGGCGAAGAAGAGCGCATTGGCGCGGTTGCCGCCAATCGCTGCAAGGAAGCGCAATTGTTGCACGCTGATATCCTGCGCTTCATCCACCACGATGTAATCGAATACCGGATGTTTGCGATTGGGCATGACTTCGGCCAGCTTGGCGAACATTTCGGCAGTAGTGATCTTGCCGGCCTGTTTCAATTGCGCTTGCACCTGGGTGAAAACCTGCCAATACAACGCTCGCTGCGCCTCCGGCAAACGTGTCTTGCGCCCTAACCGCTTGGCATCGCGGTAAGCCTCCCAGCTTTCCACTTGCCATGTATCCACCACGTCGTCCCATTCGGACAGCAAAAACGCAGCGTTGGCCTTCAGGCCATCGACCTGCGTAGCAGCTGACTTCAGCATAGAGAAAGTTTCATCACGACTGGCAAATACCGGCTTGCCGAATTCCGCCGCATACAAGCGGATACCAAGAGCATCCATGGCGAATACGTCGATACGTTCACCTAGCTTCGGCGTGTTCCAGATCAGCCGATACAGATTGCCGCGCAAGGCGTTGGCCAACGTGTCCGAAAACGTGGAAAGAAGGACGCGTGCGTCTTCGTCCTTTGCACCAAATGCACAGCCCGGTGCAAGGCAACCACTGTCTTGCCCGTGCCCGCCGAGCCAGACACACGCGCCGCACCGTTGTAATGACGTTCGACAAGTTGCCGTTGTGCCGGATGCAGGAAAACTGTCCACTTGTCCCACGGGTATTCCAAGGCGCGAGCCAGCTCGTCCATATCGGACATGACGCGGAAGCGACGCTGCGCGTCCGGGTGCTGGAACGGATCCGCGCCCCTACCCGCCACCTCCGGCAACGCCGGCGTGCCGCCGGTCGCCAGTTCAAGCAGGGCTTCTGCCGCCTCACCGGGAAGATGATGGGCCAGCTCAAGCAGCGAATCCTCGTCGACAGCTTTCACGTCGGCAAGCCATTCCTGCGGCACCCCATAGGCCAGCAGTTGGTCGTCACCATGTTTCGCGAACAGTTTCGGCTTCCGCCACGTGGCAGGCCTGCTGTCCTCGACGTACTTCGGAACGAGGATCTCCTCGACACGCTCGCGGACTTCGACAAGCTGCGCTGCGCCGGTGGTCGGGTGCACTTCCAGCTTGCGCCGCTCGGCCCATTGATAGGCCTTATCGTGATGATCGACATAGCAGAGCAGCAGACTGCCAGCGGTCTTGTGGACGATCAGGCGAATATCGCGGCTGACACGCACCGACCAGAAGTTCGGATCTTTGGCTCTGTCGAGCTTATGGAAGCTCATGCCGTTACCAACAGGATCCACCTGCAAATCGAAGGCGGTGGTCTTGGCTGCCTTTTGCTCATCGCCGGTCAAGCGCGCAAGACTAGTGGTAAAGGTGTCGGCGATGCGGAATTCCATCAGTTCCTCTCAATTCTGGCAACTACGCCGCGCGGTACTGGCTACCGCGATCCACCGCAAATTTTTTCAGCTTCTTCGCCAGCTTCCGACACTCTTTTTCGGTGACCGCGTTGAAATTAATAATCGCGTGCGCTGGGTTCCCGACGACGGGATCGGGCTGATGTATCAGCCCAACCGATGCGGCCTCTGCGCCACTGACAGCCCACACACCAACGGACTCCAAACCGAGATCCAGTGTGTAGTGATGATGCGATGCCTCCGCGGTAGTCTGATCGCCATCGTAAACGGACAGCTTTCCGTCATCCTTTGGGAAAGGGAAAAAGCCTGGCTGGAGACTTCACCATCGGGGAAAAATTCGGATGCACCTGGCGCAGCAATAAGGTCTGATCGTTCATGCCTGCTGCACCTTGATGGTGTCATTCAAGAACGCGAACAGGGATTGCCAGCCGACAGGATCGAGATTGAAGTCTCTCTCCACGTCCTCCTCATCGGCCCCGAACGCATGGTAACTGGCCTGCAAGTTCGTCAAGTCGATGTCCAGCGACGGATCACCTTCGACTTTCCATTCGAGCAAAATATTGCCATCCTGCTTTGAAACAATTATGGGTGACGGTAATTTATCCGGGTAATCAGCGATTATTTTTTCAGAGACACTAGACAGCCTGTCGGCATCGGGCGCCAGACCACTACCCGCGAACCAGCCATTTTTAAGCTGGGAGATCTCGTCGAAGCGCGCCGAGATGGCATAGTTCTTGGTGACTTCCAGTGACTCGATGGAAATTATTTTTTGCAGGCGTTCGTAAGAATCGTACGCACCTACGCCTATCACGCTAATCTGATGACGCTCGCGCCCCCATAGATGCGAGCCGTGTTATGAAACGAGTCCACCATGGGAATAACAACGGCCGGGCTATTGTCTGCCGGCTTCAGGCGAAATGAGGATTTGGCGAAATCAACCTCTTCAATGTAGCCATTGAGCGAAATTTCTCGCTCATATACCTGGTCCGCAGCCAGCACCAGTTGCTTGCGTTTTTCCTGCGTTAGGCGGGCCGGATTTCCGATCTGAAGTGGCAACTCTAAAGCTTCATCGGCACGCAAAGAACGTCCGAACTGATTGAAGTGCCCTAACAATTCTTTCGGAAATGCATCTGGCAATGCAGTAACCGGTGCTGCGATACACTCAGCCACCAAATCACGGGCACGCTCGAAATAATCTCTCTCACCGCCTTGTAGGGCAAGCGCGCCAGCCATGACCAACGCCAGCATCGGCTTGGTGCTACCTTCGTCGATGCGCTCAATATCCAAGCGGAAACCCGCTTCAAAGCCCTTGGGCACACGCTGCCGTCCTGGGTGCTCCTGCAAATACAGATGCTTGGCCAGTTCGACAATCAGACGTTCATAAGCCGCAAGATCACGAGCCACATCGACGGGCAATGTATGCTCGTCAAAGCGTGCGCCAGTGAACTTGGGCTGGGAGAAGTCGATCTTCATATATCTAGCTTACCTTGAAAACCTTCATCACCTCATCACCGAGGTGATTGATGACCTTCACCGCAAACCGACCGTTACTCGGTTTCGGGAAAGGGCGCGAGGTGTCGCAGTTGAGCGTTGCCCAAGCGTCGGGGTCGATTTCAGCTTTGAGGGTAGTCTTCAGAGCCTTGTACGGGTCATTCGCGCCGAGGAAGTAGGCATGGCGGACGAAGAAGGATTCCTCGTTGTAGTCGGTATCCAAAACCAGCAAGCGATGCCGTCTGCACCGTCGCTACGCACTTCACCGGTGCTGGGGTGGAACACATCCACGCCGTTGATGCGCACCACCAGTTGCCCGTCGGCAGGTACCTCGATAACGTCACGCTTGCCATCGTATCGGCGGATGCTGTGGCCCTGTGTGTCCAGCACGTCCACATCCGGCTCGCCGAAGATCACGAACAGATTGCCCTTGCCGGTGTTCTTCAGGTCTTCGGCCATGTGTAGGTCGGCGTTCATACGCGCCTTTAGTACATTGATACGGCCCAACTTGCTGAATTCGGTGGCCGGTGCGTCGTAGTTGAAGGCGCAGGCGATGAGCACGTCGAAATTGGCATCGCCAGCCTCGCGGGCAGCATCGACCAAATCTGCACGGGTGACTGTGCCGAACTCTGGGCCGACCAGGATGCCGGCACGCTTTACCTGTCCGTTTTCCAGATAGCGGCCTTCGGCGCAGATCAAATCGCCCGGCCACGGCTCCAGTGAGGTGAACTCTATCTTGTCGGCCTTGTGCGCCTGCTGCACGCCAGCGGTGCGCAGATTGGCCAGGATCAGGCTGGCAAAGTCCTGTCCGTACTCCGCTTGAGTCTCGGCCACGTGGTCGATCAGGTTGTCTTCCTCGTCCACGCCCAGCACGCGATGCGGCGACAGGGATTCCACAGTGAAGGGGCCGGCCACACGTACCATCTTCCTGTCCTCATATGGTTTGTCGTGGAGGTACTCAAACTCAGCCTTAGCGGCAATAGAGGCATCGATTTCCTGTTGGCGGGCGATGCGTTGTTGCCACCAGTCGGCGTGGAGTTTCTTGGCTTCAGCAGTCCACTCGGTCTCTACCTCGCGCGGGATTTGCCATTCCTGCCACTGCTTGCCGAGTGATTTGTTCAGCGCTTCACGCAGCGATTCCAGCACGGTCTGGAATCTTTCCCAAATGACGTCGATCTCTGCGTTGTTGGCAATCGTTTCGAGCATGATGTGCGGCACGCGCTCGCAGACAAAGCCGTGGGCAATATTGTCCCACGTGGGCTGGCTGGACGGCGCACTGCGGGTGATCTCGGCTTCCTTCAACTGCCCTTCTTTGCTGTCCGCCAGCAGATAGAACGGATAGCGGGCACCCATGATTCGAGCGCGGGCCAGCGCCAACGATACGCGCGAGGTGTCAATGGTGATCCAGCGGCGGCCCCATTGTTCGGCAACATAGGCGGTAGTGCCGGAACCGCAAGTGGGATCAAGCACCAAGTCGCCAGGGTCGGTTGCCATCTGTAGGCAGCGCTCAATCACTTTGGTGTTCGTTTGGACGACGTAGACCTTTTCTTCCGTGAAGCTGCCAGTGCTTACATCCGTCCAAACATTCCCATGGGCCGACAGCTCAAAGTCAGTGTGATAACGGATGAATCTCAGTGAGTTTTCAGCAACATGAATGCGCCCAGCTTTTGCAAGCCTGTCCATTCCCGTTGGGAATGATGCCTTCCAATGCGAGTTCTTCTCCCAAGTATCGTAGCCTTTCCCGCGAAAAGTGAATGGCTGATGCTCCTTGGCACGACCTTGTGAAAGAAGATTGTCTGGAGCATATGGCAATGAACCTTCTGGAACTGGAATATCGCCACGCTTTTCAGCTGCTGACACGCCACGATAGGTGAAATCAGGAAACATCAACCAGCGAGCGTTTCCTTCTCCAAGCTCAAACTTTTTGCGGAACATGGGCGAACGCGCTTTACGAGCGCCAAGTGCTTTGTCTTTGGCGTACCAAAGGATATGGTCACTCACATTGCCGACATAGTTCGTCACGAAGCCCGTCGTTGTCTGTACCGTGATCAAACTAATGAAGTTCCTGTCACCAAAAACTTCATCCATTACCGCCCGCACGCGATGCACATTCTCATCGCCGATCTGCACAAAGATCGAACCGCTGTTCGTCAACAAATCCCGCGCCACAACTAGTCGGTCGCGTAAATAAGTTAGGTACGAATGAATGCCATCGCGCCACGTATCGCGAAACGCTTTTACCTGCTCCGGCTCGCGGGTGATGTGGCCCACGTTACCGTCCTTCACGTCGCGGCTGGTGGTGGACCACTGAAAATTACTGTTGAATTTGATGCCATAGGGCGGATCGAAATAGATGCACTGCACCTTGCCGCGAAGCCCCTCGCGCTCGGCCAGGCTAGCCATCACTTGCAAGGAGTCGCCCAGGATCATCCGGTTCTGCCAATGCCCCTCATGTTGGTAGAACTCGGTGCGATCCGCTCCTTCGGGAAGGCCATTGAAGTCGCCGAACAAATCGAGCGAGTCCTGTTTCGGCGTGGCAGCTTCGCGTCGTTCTTCGGTCTGGCGGCGCAGATCGTCGATCAGCGCCTTGGGTTTCACCTTCTCTTGGATGTACAGCGGCGGCGCATTGACGACCAGATCTGACCAGTCTTGCTGATCCTTGCCTCGCCAAATGAGTTGTGGATCGAGGTCGCGGTTAAGCCGCTGCTGGAATTCCGGGAAACCTTTCCCCCGTCATGCAAGGCGCACAGTTCCCCTAGCCATTGCCTGTTGGCACGCGGATAGGCCACTTGCACAGGCGCTTGCTCGTGGTGCTGCATCACGGACTGATGCTCCACCGTCGGAATGTTCTTCCGCTTGGCCTCGGTGTGGGTGATCTGCTCGATACTCTTGCCGGGATTCTCTGTTTTCTTCGTTGCCATCTTAGTACTCCTTATTTCCCCGGCGCGGGCACAGCCGTTTCAATCATTTGGTTGAACTTCGCCTCGACCTCTTTCGCGAAGTCATGCTGCATTTCGTACACGTCGCCAAACTCGGCGAAGGCCCAGCGGCCATGTCTGCCGAGGTGGTTCACGCCGGGAATCCAATAGGTGTCCATAGTGGACTTCTTCTCCTTCGCGTCTTCGCGCCTGTAACCCTTAATCTCAACGATCAAGTTCAGCGGATCACCCTTACCGCGTCCATCGTCCACTTGCACGATAAAATCCGGGATGTAGATGCGGTTGGCCGAGCCAAAGCGGTAAGGTACTTCCAGGCCGAGATTGTGGTTTTTAGTGTAGGCCAGCACCTTGGGATGCGATTCGGCGATGCGGCAGAATTCGCCTTCCCAGCCGCTGTCCAGAATCACCCAGTTGACCTGATTTTTCGGCTGGTTCTCCACGCCGAGGGTTTCCCAGCGTTCAATGCACGGACGAGAAGTGTTGAAACGCACGTGCGCGGTGCTGCCGGTCGGGTTGAATGGGTCGAGGATGGCCTTAACCTGCCGACCCTTCTCCAGTTCCTTCGCGGTGATGCCCTTGGTGATGCGCTGGCAGGCCATATCTGCCAGTTCGCGGTACATCAACTGCGCCGGGTAGGTGCCACCCTTACATTCCAGGCACTGGTCCAGCCACTGGCGCACGATACGCTTGAGCTGCCCGAACAAGGCAATCGGTGCATCCTGGCCTAGATCACGCCAATGCTGGAACAGCAGATGCTTGGTCAACTCCATCAGTAGGGTGGACTGGCGCACGTCTCCCAGATGCTTGATATCCAGCTCTACCGCTTCGCCAATGATGCCGGCGTTGTGGGTCCTGGTCGCGCCGACCATGTCAGGCGTCAGGCTGAGGTGGTGATCGTCGTTGAATTCTGCTTCGAGTTGTTCTTCTGGCAGTTCAACGCGATAGCCCTGTACGCGCGGGAACCAGATTTCCAGATGATCGCGTTCCGGACGCAGTGCCTTGACTGTAATGGTTTCGCGGGGCTTGGGCGGCGTGATGATGACAGGCTCGGCTGTGAAGTCGAAGGGGATGCCGAATATGTCGGCGTACTCCACGTCGAAGAGACCTTGCTCGTTCAGCTCATAGGACTGGCGACGCAGGGCACGGCCAATCACCTGCTCGCACAGCAGCTGAGTACCAAAGGCACGCACGCCGAGGATGTGGGTAACTGTATTGGCATCCCAGCCTTCCGTGAGCATCGACACCGACACCACACAGCGGATTTGTTCACCCAAGCGACCCTGCTTGCCAACGGTGTTCATCACCTCGCGCAGCAATTCGCTGTCACTCAGGTTCTCAGCCTGACGACGATCGCCGGTGCGCTCGATGATTTCGCGCTTGAAGCGTTCTATCTCGTCGGCCGCCATCCCCCGGAAGTTATCATCCAGCGCCTCGCCTGATTCGAGTTGCTCGCTGTCTATCAGCAGGGTGTTCGGACGTGCTAACGGACCGTGTTCATCATGGTTTCGGAACAATTCAAGCCTGCCGGGTACAGGCTTGATGAAGCCATTCTCATCCGTGCGCTCAAAACCGGAGATGTAATCAAACACCAATTTTGAAGTCGCGGTGTTATTGCACACCACGATAAAGCACGGTGGCGCTTGAATGCCTGCCTGCTTCCACGCTTCGTAGGTTTTGAGGTAGTGGCCGTACAGGGCTTCCAGTGCGGTCTGCAATTCCACCGGAATGGCCAATGGATCGAGCTGGGCGTTTTTGCCGCGCCCCTTCTTCGGCATCTTCTTGCCGATGTGCTTCCAAAGCTCACGATAGATGGGCATTTCCGCGCCGGGAATGTTGTCGGCGACCGGCACGCGCGGCAACTTGACGATGCCGCACTCGATAGCGTCCATCAGCGAAAAATCGCTCATCGTCCACGGAAAGAGCGTGCCCTCCACATAGCCAGAGCCGGCGAGGAAGAAAGGCGTCGCTGACAGGTCCATCACCTGCTGCAGCCCCAGCTTGCGGTTGACCGCTTCTAGGCCAGAAATCCAAAGCCGGGCGGCTTCATTGTTGTCCTCGGCTTCCGCTTTCTGATCTTTATCAGGATCTTCGTCGTCCACGGCAGCGTGCGGCTTCTCCCGATAGCAATGGTGTGCCTCGTCGTTGATGGCAAGAATATTCTTCAGCCCCATCAATTCCGGCATGACTCGCTGGAGCATCTGTCCCTCGGTTTCCAGCGTTTCCAGCTCGCTGCCGGTACGGCCTTGCAACAGGCGGCGGCCGCCCTTGGACAGCTCCATGCGTTCGCGCCGCTTGAAAGCGTGGTAATTAGTGATAACGATTTTGGCCTTGTCCAAATCGGACAGCATGTCGCGCGGCACGATTTCGCGGTTGACGTAGTAGCTGTCTGCATCATTGGGCAATAGCACACGCAAACGATCCTTGATGGTCAGGCCAGGGGCAACCAGCAAGAAACCACGGGTGAATTTCTTGCTCTGCGGATGCCGTACAGCATTGACCGTCTGCCATGCAATGAGCATGGCCATGACTGTGGTCTTGCCAGCACCAGTCGCCAGCTTCAGCGCCAAACGCATCAAGCCGGGATTGGCATCAGTGCTGGCCTTTTTCAGGTGATCGAGGAAGCGCTCGCCGCTCTTTCCAAGCTGTGGAGCGACCTCGGTCAACCAGATGGCGGTCTCGGCCGCTTCTATTTGGCAAAAGAATGGGCGCACACCGGCGAACTTGTGGTTGCGCCAATGTTCCAGTAAGCGGGCTGTTTCAGGGGTGACGCGCCACTGCGCAGGTGGCAAGAGACGCCAAGCATCGACCTCGCGCCGCACCGAATTGATCAGCTCAGAGTGTCGGTAGCGCTGCCCGTCGTCAGCCAGGCTCTCAACTTCATCCAGCGCCAGGGTAGCCTGCTCGCCCTGGTGCCGACGTGGCTTTGGAATCGGACTAGGGCCTGTTAACACATCCGAAGCCCATCAACGACTAGGACGAAGCTGAGGAATCCAAGGAACATGACATCCAGCTTCTCGAAGCGCGAGAAAATCCGGCGGTAGCCTTTCAAGCGACGGAACAGTCTCTCCACTTCGTTACGCCGCTTGTACATCTCCCGGTTGTATTCCCAAGGCTCGACCCGATTGGATTTCGGCGGGACCACCGGCACGAAGCCAAGATCGAGCGCCAACTGGCGTGTTTCGTTGCCTTCGTAAGCACGGTCCATCAACAAATGAATCGGCCGCTCCACTGGCCCCAGGTGTTCAAGCAACGCGCGGCCTGCAGGTGCGTCATGCACGTTGCCAGGCGTCAATCCAAAGGTGATGGCTGTTCGAGCATCTGCGGCAACCATATGAATCTTGGTGTTCCATCCACCGCGAGACTTGCCGACGGCCTGCGGGCCGTTTTTTTAATGCACCCGTGCCATCGGGATGGACCTTGACGCTGGTGGAGTCCAGCGAGACTGCTTCGATCTTGATGCGCACGATCTGGGACTTCTGCAATTGGGCGAACATCCGGTCCAGCACACCCGCCTTGGCCCAACGGTTCATGCGTGTGTAGACCGTATGCCAGTTGCCAAAGCGCTTGGGTAGGCCGCGCCATTTGCAGCCATGCTCGGCAACGTAAAGGATGGCGTTGACCACTTGCAGGTTGGTCATGCTGACATTGCTGCGCTGCGCCGGCAGGCAGTGTTCGATCAGAGAAAATTGTGCTGGCGTGATCTCCATACCCAATAGTTTAATCGCTCGGGCCATTAGTGTTAACAGGCCCTAATGAAGCTGGATGCTCGGCGAGATTCGACTACTTGCTGTGTAGGTTGACCCTTTTCGTCGAGCTCCCAGTGCAAAGACGGGTAACCGTATGGAGAATTGAGAATAGGCTGATTGAAAAACTGGTCACTCATTATCTTTAACCCCTGATCTTGGCCCTAGCCGGACATCGACTCTCACGCCACCAGTTGGATGCAGGTGATCAACTCAATGATAGTCGTCTTCACGCTGATGCCTGACTGCCAAAACGGTGACGACCTGATTGCTTTCAACCTCAAACAGCAGGACGTAGCCGCTGACACCGAAGCCGATCACCAACTCCCGCAAGAACGGGTCTGCCACCCCCGCCTTGCGGCAGCTCAAAGGAGCCAGTTCAAGCACGGTGACGCCATCGCCGATGGCCTGCAGCGCACGTTCGGCAACGGTGAAGTCGCCTTCGGCACGCTGTAGCAGCCAGTCGTAAAGCCGCGCGAGATCGTCGCGCGCTTCCTGAGTGAAGCGGACAGAAAATCCCACGTTGGCTTAGCCCTTGCGCGCCTTGTCCAGTTTGGATTGCAGCCCGGCCAGCACATCCTTTGCGTCGATGTACCGCCCCGACGCCTTGGCGCTGTCACGCGAGGCCAGCCCGCGTGCAATGAAGGCTTCCTGCTGCTGACGCTGCTGCACCTGGGCACGCACGGAGTGCTCGACGAAGCTGGAAAGCGTCTCACCCTTCTGCAACACAGCTTCGGCCGCTTCGCGCAGCGCCGGGTCTACCCGGAGCGATGGAAGAGATGCGGATTTCATGGCTGGTCCAGTGCGTTGCAATTGCGATGCATCATCGCAAGCGAGCGGCGGTGCTTCAAGGTTTTCTTTGCAGACCTAAGCCGACGATGTCGCAGCTACGCTGATGCCTGCCGTATCGGCCTGACCGCCACGCCGGCCAAGCACACCACCGAGATCTTCGGCAAGCCGATCTACACCTACAGCTACCGCGAAGCAGTGGCAGATGACTGGCTGATCGACCACGAGCCGCCCATCCGCTACACCACCGCGCTCGGCAAGAACGGCATCCACTTCGATCGCGGCGAGCGCGTCAGCGTTATCAACACGCAGACCGGCGAAGTCGATACCGCTGACCTGGAAGACGAGCTCGACTTCAATATCGAGTCGTTCAACCGGCGTGTGATCACCGCGGACTTCGACCGGGTCGTCTGCGAGCAGCTCGCCATCGAACTGGACCCGGACGGCGAGGAAAAGTCCCTGATCTTCTGCGTCAGCCAGCCCCACGCCGAACGCGTCAAGAACCAGCTGGACGAGGCCTTCAAACAGGTCCATGGCAATTACTACAACCAGGCCAGCGTCGCGGTGATCACCGGCAAAAGCGACAAGGTCGACCAGTTGATCCGCAACTACAAGAACGAGCGCTACCCCAATATCGCCATCACCGTCGACCTGCTGACCACCGGAATCGATGTGCCGCGTATCGCCAACCTGGTGTTCATGCGCCGGGTCCGCTCGCGCATCCTCTACGAACAGATGAAGGGCCGCGCCACCCGCCGCTGCGACGACATCGGCAAGACCGTGTTCCGCATCTTCGATCCGGTCGATCTGTACACCGCGCTCGAACACGTCGACACCATGCGCCCGCTGGTCAAGGACCCCAACATCAGCATCGAGCAGCTGGTCCACGAGCTCGGCCAGCAGCGCAGCTTCGATGCCCCCGGCAGCAACGGCGGCAGCCATGCCGACGACGCGCTCGACCAATTGAGCCAGCGCATCATGCGCGTGCTGCGCAAGGCCCAGCATCGCGCCGAGCAGCGCCCGGATCTGCGCGACAAGCTCAGCGAGCTGGAAACCTCCTGGGGCGTGGTGCCCGCCGTGCTGCACACCCACCTGCACAAGCTCGGCGCGCGCAATGCCGCCAGCTTCCTCCGCGAGCACTCGCGTCTGGTGGAGCAACTGGCCGAAGTGGGCGTGCTGCTGGGCACGGACCGCTATCCGGTCATTTCCGAACACCTCGACACCTTGCTCGAACGCGCACAGAACTACGGTGTCAACGAAGCCCCAGCCGATTACCTGGACAGCTTCAACGCCTTCATCCGCGAGCAGATCAACCAGTCCGCCGCGCTCAGCGTCATCGTCAACCGCCCCCGCGACCTCACCCGCGCCCAGTTGCGCGAGGTACGCCTGCTGCTCGACCAGCACGGCTACAGCGAGGCCCACCTGCGCGGCGCGTGGCGCGACAGCACCCAGCAGGAGGTCGCCGCCAGCATCATCGGCTACATCCGCCGTGCCGCGCTGGGCGAGGCATTGGTGCCGTTCGAGCAGCGCGTCGACAAGGCGATGCAGGGCATCTATGCCCAGCGCAGCTGGACGCCGGTGCAGCGGCGCTGGCTCAAGCGGCTGGCCCAGCAGCTGATACACGAGGTGGTGATGGACCGCGACACCGTGCAACGCAACTTCAGCGGCGACGGCGGCGCCCTGCAGTTGGACCGCCTGCTCGATGGCCGGCTGGACCAAATCTTGGGCGATCTGGGCGAGCAACTGTGGGATCAGACTGGCTGAGTCGCTAGTTCACTGGCGTATGAGCCGATTAGTCGGGATAATCGGCTCACCCAACGAGCCAATTAATCCAGCCAATCGGCTCACCGATGCCCAATCGAATAACCGATCCCCGCCCCCGCTGGATCTGGCAGCAGCCCGACTGGCCTCGCTTCCACTGGCAGGCCGATGCCCTGGCGGCTCTGCTGCGCGACTGCCAGCACGCGCACGGCCAGCTGCTCGGCATGGCTGGCGCGGTCGCCGGCGACCAGCAGGCCGCCGAAGCGCTGGACACCCTGCTCTCCAACATCGTCACCTCCTCGGCCATCGAGGGCGAGCGGCTGGATGTCGGCTCGGTACGCTCCTCGCTGGCCCGCCATCTGGGCCTGGCCGAAGACAGTCCTCGCCGCACCACTGGCCGCAGCGAGGGGCTGGCCGAGCTGATGCTAGACGCCACCGGCCACGCCGACGCCCCGCTGGACCTGCCCCGCCTGCTGCAATGGCACCACTGGCTGTTTGCCGAACAGGACAGCCTGCTGCCCACGCGCATCCGCATCGGCGCGCTACGTGGCGATGAGCCGATGCAGGTCATCTCCGGCCGCCTTGACCGCCCTACCGTCCACTTCGAAGCCCCGCCGCGCGACGGGCTCGACGCCCAGCTCGCCGCCTTCCTCGACTGGTTCGCCAGCTCGCGCACCGACGCCACGCTGGACCCGCTGCTGCGCGCCGGCATCGCCCACCTGTGGTTCGTCACTCTGCACCCGTTCGACGACGGCAATGGCCGCCTCACCCGCGCACTCACCGATCTCGCCCTGGCCCAGGCGCAACCGCAGGCGATCCGTCTCCATGCACTGTCGGCCAGCATCCTTGCCGACCGCAGCGGCTATTACCGCAGCCTGGAAACTACCCAGAAAGGCCTGCTCGACATCACCCACTGGCTGCACTGGTTCCTGACCACCTTGCATGACAGCCTCGTGCAGGCCCTGCACCGCATCGACCGCGTGCTGGCCAAGGCGCGCTTCTGGCAGCTACACCACGCACAGCCGCTGTCGGCCGAACAGGTCAAGGTGCTCAACCGCCTGCTCGATGGCGGCGAGCGCGGCTTCGAACACGGCATCAGCGCCTCGCAATACCAGGCCGTGGCCAAGGTCTCCAAGGCCACCGCCACCCGCCATCTGGCCGACCTGCTGGAAAAAGGCTGCCTGCGCCGCCTGCCCGGCAGTGGCCGCAGCACCCGTTACGCCATCAACACGCCGGCCTCCAGCATCGCGCTGCCGGCCCGCACCACTTCAGAACAAGGCAGCACCCCATGACCCATAACGACATCGTCCAGAAACTCTGGAACTGATACGCCCAGGGTTTCCTAGACATCTCAAGGCCATGGAAAATGGTCGATTCGGAGGTGTCTATGAGCAGCAAGCGGTATACGGATGAGTTCAAGATCGAGGCGGTCCGGCAAGTGACTGATCGTGGGTTCAAGGTGGCAGAAGTCGCCGAGCGGCTGGGTGTCACGACGCACAGCCTGTACGCCTGGCTGCGCACGTTCGGCAAGTCTGGCGTGGTGCATCGCGCCGAGGTGGACCAGAGCGCCGAGGTTCGGCGGCTGAAGGCAGAGTTGCGTCGAGTGACCGAGGAGCGCGACATCCTAAAAAAGGCCGCCGCGTACTTTGCCAAGGGGTAAAGGCAAAGTACGCCTTCATGCAAGCCCACTGCAGGGAATTCAGGGTGTGTGCGATGTGCCGGGTATTGCGGGTCAACCGGTCGGGTTATTACGCCTGGTTGTGCTCGCCCAACAGTGAGCGCGCCAAGGAAGATGATCGCTTGCTTGGACTAATCAAGCACCACTGGCTGGCCAGCGGCAGTGTCTATGGGCATCGCAAGATCACCACGGATCTGCGCGATCTGGGTGAGCGTTGTAGTCGCCATCGGGTGCATCGGCTGATGCGCACCGAGGGACTGCGTGCCCAGGTGGGCTATGGTCGCAAACCGCGCTTCCATGGAGGGATGCAGTGCAAGGCGGCTGCCAATCTGCTTGACCGACAGTTCGACGTGACGGAGCCGGACACGGCCTGGGCGAGCGATTTCACCTTCATCCGCACGCATGAAGGCTGGATGTACCTGGCTGTTGTGATCGATCTGTTTTCCAGGCAGGTCGTCGGCTGGGCGATGCGCGATCGGGCCGACACCGAGTTGGTCGTGCAGGCCTTGTTGTCTGCGGTGTGGCGGCGCAAACCCAACACTGGTTGCTTGGTTCACTCGGACCAAGGGTCTGTCTACACCAGCGATGACTGGCGCAGTTTCCTGGCGTCCCATGGCTTGGTGTGCAGCATGAGTCGGCGTGGCAACTGCCACGACAACGCACCCGTAGAGAGCTTCTTCGGCCTGCTCAAACGCGAGCGGATCAGGCGGCGGACCTATCCCACCAAGGACGCCGCTCGCGCCGAGGTATTCGACTACATCGAGATGTTCTACAACCCCAACCGCCGCCACGGTTCAACTGGCGACTTGTCCCCTGTAGAGTTTGAACGGCGCTACGCGCAACGAGGGTCTTGAGTGTCTACGGAACCCTGGGCGTATCAAACCTCTGCGACGTCCTGCGCGACGACGGCATCAACTACAGCGACTACGTCACCGAGCTGGTGCTGCTGCTGTTCGTCAAGATGGAATACGAGCAGGTACGCAACAACGACGCCTTCGAGCACAAGCTGCCCGCCGGCAGCCGCTGGCCCGATCTCAACGGCAAGTCAGGCCTCAACCTGCTCAACCACTACCGGCAGATGCTGCTGGACCTGGGCAAGAGCAGCGATCCGATGATCGCCGCCATTTACGCCGATGCGCAGACCCGCCTCAAGGAACCGCGCCATCTGGAAACCCTGGTCACCGCGCTCGACGGGCTGGACTGGTTCAGCGCGCGCGAGGACGGCCTGGGCGACCTTTACGAAGGCCTGCTGCAGAAGAACGCCAACGAGACCAAGTCCGGCGCCGGCCAGTACTTCACCCCGCGCCCGCTGATCGACGCCATCATCCGCTGCCTGCAGCCGCAGCCCGGCGAAACCCTGCAGGATCCGGCCGCCGGTACCGCCGGCTTTCTGATCGCCGCCGATGCCTACATCAAGGCCAACACCGACGCTCTGTACACGCTCGACGACAAGGCCCGCCGCTTCCAGCAGCACAAGGCCTACACCGGCATGGAGCTGGTGCCCGGCACCCGCCGCCTGGCGCTGATGAACTGCCTGCTGCACGGCATGTCCGGCGAAGGCGCCGGCGTGGTCCAGCTCGGCAACAGCCTCGGCAATGCCGGCGCCGCCTTGCCCAAGGTGGACATCATCCTGTCCAACCCGCCCTTCGGCACCGCCAAGGGCGGCGGCGGACCCACCCGTGACGACCTCACCTACAAGACCAGCAACAAGCAGCTCGCCTTCCTGCAGCACATCTACCGTGGCCTGAAGCCCGGTGGCCGCGCCGCCGTGGTGCTGCCGGACAACGTGCTGTTCGAGGCCGGCGTCGGTACCGAGATTCGCCGCGACCTGATGGACAAGTGCAACCTGCACACCCTGCTGCGCCTGCCCACCGGCATCTTCTACGCGCAGGGCGTCAAGACCAATGTGCTGTTCTTCCAGAAAGGCACCGCCACCAACCCGCGCCAGGACACCGGCTGCACGCAGGCAACGTGGGTCTACGACCTGCGCAGCAACATGCCCAACTTCGGCAAGCGCACCCCGTTCGGGCCGACGCACCTCAAACCGTTTGAGGAGGCCTACGGCACCGACCCCAACGGCGCCAGCCCACGCACCGATGAAGGCGAGCAAGGCCGCTTCCGTTGCTTCACCCGCGCCCAGATCGCCGAGCGCGGCGACTCACTGGATATCAGCTGGCTCAAGGACGCCGACAGCGTCGATGCTAATAGCCTGCCCGCGCCCGAAGTGCTGGCCGCCGAAGCGATGGCCGAACTCAGCGAAGCGCTGCGCGAACTCGACGCGCTGATGCAGGCGCTGGGCGCCGGTGATGAGGCACTGGAACAGAAGCGGCTGCTGGCCGAGGTGATGGGGCTGGAAGTGGCGAGTGGTGAGGTGGGCGGTGAGTGAGTTGCCGGGTGGATGGATGGAGCTCAAGCTCGGCGATGTTGTCAATTACGCAGACAACACAACCGTGCAACCGGATGCGATGCAAGAAGACGCATGGCTACTCGAGCTCGAAGACATCGAGCGCGACTCGTCACACATCCTCGCCTACGAAACGGTCGGCAAACGCAAACCACAAAGTGCCAAAAACAGCTTCCATGCGGGCGACGTGCTTTACGGAAAGTTGCGCCCTTATCTCAATAAGGTGGTTCGCGCAGACCGCAATGGATATAGCTCAAGTGAAATTATCGCCATTAAGCCTAATCAGCTAGACGGTGGCTATCTATTTCACTACCTCAAATCGCCACGCTTCCGCGACTACGTACAAGCAGTGACACATGGCGTGAGAATGCCGCGCCTCGGAACAGAACAAGCAAAAACTGCCCCGTTTCTGCTGCCGCCGCTCGCAGAGCAAAGCGCATCGCGCAGAAGCTGGATACGCTGCTGGCCCAGGTCGACACCCTCAAGGCCCGCATCGACGCCATCCCCGCCCTCCTCAAGCGCTTCATACAGTCTGTACTGACTTCCGCAGCGACATGCGAGCTGACAAGCGAATGGCGCGCGACGCAAGGTTTGGATGATCCCGTCCCAACGAAACTGGGCGAGCTCATCCGGACGGGGCCGCAGAACGGGCTGTATAAGCCATCAAGCGCATACGGCTCTGGAACAAAAATCGTCAGGATTGATGGCTTCTATTCCGGCGAGCTAAGGGATTGGCACTCTTTCCGGTCGCTCCAACTCGACGCACGCGAAGAACAGGTGTGGGCGCTCAAAGTAGGTGACATCCTCATCAATCGCGTCAACAGCATCGAATATCTCGGCAAGTGCGCGCTTGTGCGTTCGCTCCCAGGACCGACGGTTTTTGAAAGCAATATGATGCGAATAGCCGTCGATGAGCGGGTGATCGAACCCGAATTCTTGATGCGTGCATTGAGCGCCGAGATTGGACGTGCAAGGCTAATCGCCAACGCGAAGCATGCGGTCAATCAGGCAAGCATCAATCAGAGAGACGTCAAAGCCTGCTCGATTCTGGTCCCCACTTTGTCCGAACAAACCGAAATCGTCCGCCGCGTCGAACAGCTCTTCGCCTATGCCGACCAGCTGGAAACCAAGGTCGCCACTGCCCAGCAGCGCATCAACACGATGACCCAGAGCCTGCTCGCCAAAGCCTTCCGCGGCGAACTAGTGCCGCAGGACCCCAGCGACGAACCGGCCAGCGTGCTGCTGGAACGCATCCGCAACCAGCGCGCCGCCACGCCCAAACCAAAGCGCGGCCGCAAGGCGGCCGCACACTGACTTTCTTTATTCATCACATCCATCACAAGGAAGCGAAGCACATGACCACATTCGACAGCACCAAGCTGCCATTGAAGGACCTGCTCAAGGACGTCGTCCAAGGCAAGATCCAGCTACCGGATTTCCAGCGCGGCTGGGTCTGGGATGACGAACATGTGCGCAGCCTGCTGGTCAGCCTGGGGCGCTCGTTCCCGGTGGGTGCAGTGATGCTGCTGGAAACCGGCGGCGAGGTGCGCTTCCAGGTCCGCCCGGTGGAGAACGTGCCGCTGCAAGGACTGGCCGCGCCGGAGAAGCTGATCCTCGACGGTCAGCAGCGTCTGACTACGCTGACCCAGGTGCTCAAGCTGTCCGGCCCGGTCAAGACCACGACCGACAAAGGCAAGCCGGTCGACCGCCACTACTACATCCACATCCCCACCGCCCTGGCCGGCCCGGACCGGCTGGACGAGGCCATCATCGCCACCGACGGCAGCCGCCAGCAGCGCAGCGATTTCGGCCGTAGGCTGGATCTGGACCTGTCCACGCGCGAGCTGGAATGCAAACAGCTGTACTTCCCATGCTCGGAGATCCTGGAGGCGATGGGTTGGCTGCAGGACCTGTACGAACACAACGCCGAAGCGGTGGCGCAGTTCTTCGAGTTCAAGAAGCAGGTACTCGACGCCTATAACGAGTACCAGATCCCGCTGATCGTGCTGAAGAAAGAAACCAGCAAGGAAGCGGTGTGCCTGGTGTTCGAGAAGGTCAATACCGGCGGCGTACCGCTATCGGTGTTCGAGCTGGTGACCGCCAGCTACGCCGCCGATGGCTACAACCTGCGCGACGACTGGTATGGCAGCGAGCTGCGTAAGGTGTCGTCGCGCTACAAGCGGCTGGCCAAGGAACCAATCCTACGCGGGGTGGAGAACACCGACTTTCTGCAGGCGGTGACCATGCTACACACGCTGGAAAAGCGCCGTGCCGACATTGAGGCCGGCAAGACCGGCAAGCAGGTGGCCCCGGTCAGCGCCAAGCGCGCATCCGTACTGGAACTGCCGCTGGATGCCTACAAGCGCTGGGCCGACCCGGTTGAGCAAGGCTTCCTGCGTGCGGCCAAGTTCCTGCGCCAGGAATGTTTCACCGCGCCACGCGACTTGCCTTACCGCACCCAGCTGGCGCCGTTGGCGGCGGTGTTGGCACTGATCGGCGCCGAAGAGCACTGGCGCGAGCCGCGCATCCACCAGAAGCTGGCGCAGTGGTTCTGGTGCGGCGTGCTGGGCGAACTCTACGGCGGCGCGGTGGAGACCCGTATTGCAAATGACGTCGATGAGCTGCTGAGCTGGATCGAGCACGATGGCCAACCGCCGCGCACGATTGCCGATGCCACCTTCCAGATCGACCGCCTCGCCTCGCTGACCTCGCGCCTGAGCGCCGCCTACAAGGGCATCAACGTGCTGGTGCTGCGCGAAGGCGCACAGGACCTGTTCTGGAAATCGCGTATCCGCGACCTGGAAGCCGACGAGGTGGCGCTGGACATCCACCACATCTTCCCGCGCGATTGGTGCGAAAAGCAGGACATCCCGCGTCGGCTCTACGACTCGATCATCAACAAGACGCCGATCTCCTACAAGGCCAACCGCATGATTGGCGGATCGGCCCCCTCCAGCTATCTGGCCGCCCTGCAGGCCCACAAGCAGGTCCAGCTGGACAACGTTGGCATGGATGCGCTGCTGGCCAGCCATCGCATCCCGGTAGCCGCCCTGCGTGCCGATGACTTCGACAGCTTCTGCGATCAGCGCCAGCAGAACCTCTTGGCGCTGATCGAGGCGGCAATGGGAAAGCGCGCTGCAGCGGTGGAGACTGACTGACACCCATCGCTTGGAGCTTCGCCGCCAGCTCCTACAGCAGCGCGTTTTCCAGCTAACAGGGCACGTTTGGCTGTGACCTGCGCGCTTGGCCACACCTGTGCCCCCCTGGGGAGCTGGCAACGCAGTGGACAGCGGGGGCACGCCAAAGGCCGTAGGAATGCCACGCTTTAGCGGCCCGATGACCGCAGGAAAGGCGTAACGCACGCCGTGGACCGCAAACTCGTGCAGCGCCGTGCGCACCGTCTCCCACTCGCCGCGGCTTTTCCCCAGCGCCAAGCCGGATGCCACCGCGCGCTTGACGCTGCGATGCACCTGAGAGGCGCTCATGCCCAGCGCTTCTCCAAGGAAGGCATAGGTCCAGGCCTGAAATGAGGTCTACCGCTCAACGGCAGAAGCCAGACACGCTCACCCAATTCCCCGCAGCGCCACCCGAAGCGCCTCCCCCGCCAACCGCGCACTCGCCAACAGACGCTCCAGGCTCTGCCCATGCCGAGCGCTGGCGGACAGCCCGGCCATGGTGGTGCTGACGAAATCGGCCAGCCGGTCTGCGTCGTGCGGGCACTGCTTGGCGATGTGGGAGCGGATCAACTCCTGGGCCGCGACATGAAAGCCGCAGGCCGCTTCGCGCGCCTGCGCGTCGTTGCTGCGCGTGCCTTCCAGCACCAGGCAGCCGGTGGCGATGGGGTCTGCGGCGTAGCAGCGGGCGGCCTGCTCCAGTACGTCGGCCAGCGCGTCGGCTAGCGGGCGGTTGGCGTCCAGAATCTGCGGCAGCGGGATGGCCCCGGTCTGCGCGTAGCGGTCGAGGATGCGCGCATACAGGCCGGCCTTGCTGCCGAAGGCGGCATAGAAACTCGGCGGGTTGATGCCCAGCGCCTGGGTGAGGACCGCGGTGCTGGCCGACAGCGCCGACCGCGATGCGGTCATCGACACGGTGCGACGCAGCGGGCCGCTGGATGTGCTGGTGATCAACTCCGGCATCGCCTTGTTCGGCGATGCGCTGGACCAGGATCCGGACGCGGTGGACCGGCTGTTCCGCATCAACGTGCACGCGCCCTACCACGCCGCCGTGGAGGCCGCGCGGCAGATGCCGCCCGGCGGGCGCATCATCGTGATCGGCTCGGTCAACGGCGACCGCATGCCGCTGCCCGGCATGGCGTCCTACGCGCTGAGCAAATCCGCGCTGCAAGGGCTGGCACGCGGGCTGGCCCGCGACTTCGGGCCGCGTGGCATCACCATCAACGTGGTGCAACCGGGCCCGATCGATACCGACGCCAACCCGGAAAACGGGCCGATGAAAGACCTGATGCACAGCTTCATGGCGATCAAACGCCACGGCCGTGCCGACGAAGTGGCCGGCATGGTGGCCTGGCTGGCTGGACCGGAAGCGAGCGTTGTCACCGGCGCGATGCATACGATCGATGGTGCGTTTGGAGCATGACGCGGCGGCGTCTGCATTGGCTACGGCGATGAGGGAACTGCGGACATCACGGCCCCGCAAAGCCCGCCTCACGTTGCGAGCGAACGGCCAGCACAAACACCGTGTCGATCTGCGCGACATGGCGGTACAGCGCCAGATAGCCGTGCGCGCCGCGACCGATCACCAGTTCGCGCTTGTCGCCGCCAGCCGGCCGGCCGATCAGCGGATTGGTTTCCAGCACATCGATTGCCGCAATGATCTCGTGCAGGCGTGCTGCGACATGTGCGGCCTCATGGCGCTGGAGGTGGTCGAAGATCCGCTCAAGATCCTGTGCAACCTCCGGTGCCAGCTCGATACGCGCCATGCTACCGGGCTAGTTTGCGGGCCGTGGGACGCTTTGCCGGTTCGCCGGCCATGCGCTTTTCCAGATAGCCACGCATGTCGTCCCAGGCGATGGTCTTCCCGGACGCCACGATGCCGGCATAACGCTGCTCGGCAACCGCATCGAAATCGGCACGACGCTCGACCGATTCCGCCTTTTCGGCGATCGCTTCCAGGATGAAACTATGTGCCGTCGTGCCGCCCCGCTTCGCGGCTGCAGCAACGCGCATCTTGAGTTCGTCTGGAAGACGGATGGTTGTGGTGCTCATGAAATCCTCGAGCTTGTGCATTCGTACGCGCGAATGTAGCACAGCTGTGTCACAGCACCTTGCATCTACACCGCATGCCGGTTGCCGGCCCGCTCGAAAGCGACCGCGTCCGGGCGGGCGCCTACGCGCCTCCCCCCAGGGCGGACCGGGGCACTGCACTGACAGCGTGGAGCACCTAAAGCACTGCAACCAGGCGTGCGAGTCAGGGTCTGCTCACCCCCTTCTGCTTTTGCAAGCACGCCTCGCTCCCCACCTCCCGGTGACTGCCGGCCCGGCAAGGAAAAGCCCGGCAAGGCCGGGCTGTTTCCTGTGCTGCGATGACTGCAACGCTCAGCGTTTGCGCTGTTTCAACCACGCCTTGATCTGCGGCAGCAACGCCGCCCGCAGCTTCACCCGCGTCTGGATCGTGTTGATGGCGTTGTCTGCGGCCTGCCGCGAGGTGGGCGCGATGTACTGCTCGGCATAGGCCTTGATCCGGTCGGCCGTGGCAAGCTCGGCCGAGCCCATGCCCAGGCTGGGGTAGTAGCGGGCACGCGAGGTGGAGTTCACCAGGGTGTCCACCTGCGTGCGATGCGCCACGGCGAAGTCAAAGCCAAGCTCCGGATGCTGGGAGGCGACCCGGTCGATCATGCTTGCGCCGGTGGTGGCGCCCGGCTCCGGTGTCAGCGCCAGTTCCAGCGCGCGCTTGGCCAGCGCCTCGTCGTTGGGCATGGAGAGGAAGTCGTAATAGGTGTCGCGCACCATCGACGAGGTTTCCTGCCTGGCCAAGGCATGCAAGGCGTCCCAGGTGGCGGCGTCGGCATTGCGCGCGACCGCGCCCAGCACGCTGTCGCGCAGCTCCGGCGACAACGAGGCGGGGTTGGCCTGGAAGGCGGCAAAGCGCCGGCGCGCCTCGGCGATCACGGCGGCATCGCCCATGTCGCTGAGGCTGGCGATCAGGCGGCTACGCAACTGCTGGATCTGCGCCGAGTCGCCGGCGCGGTTGTCCCAGCCCAGCGTTGCAAATTCGGCCGACAGGCGCGGCACGGCATAGGCACGCCACGCAGCGCGCGCAGCCGGGTCGCGCTCGAAGCTGGCATCCACGCCATCGTAGATGCTGGCCACCATGTCCCAGACATCGGGCGATGCGCCTGCCACCACCTGGGCAGTGAGATCCAACATGTCGGCCTGTGGCTGTACGCCGGCAACGGCCAGTGCGCTGGTGTCGTTCAACACGCCCAACTGGTCCACCACCGGCAGCGTTCCAAAGCTGTCGGTCAGCGCCTTGAACTGCGCAGGCGCATACAACGTGCGGAAGTAGCCCTTCTGCCCGGCATTGACGACCACTGGCGCGTTGCAGCCCGGCACCTGCACCTGGGCAGTGCCGTCTACCAGCACGCGCACCGGCGTGCCATCGCCGCCGCGCAGGACCACCGGCACATGCCAGCGCAACGGCTGCTTGTCGGGGCGGTCCAGCGTGAACTCGCCCTGCTCCAGCGTCACCGCGGTCTGGCCGCCGACGCAGCGGCTGCTGGCCTTGATCAGCGGCACGCCCGGCTGCAGGGTGAAGTCGTGCGCCACCTGGGTGAATTGCTTGCCCAGGGCCACCGCGTCGATCTGCTGCCACAACTGGTCGGTCACCGCATTGCCGTACTGGTGCTGCTTGATGTAACTCTGCACGCCCGCACGCCAGTGATCCGAGCCGACGTAGTCTTCCAGCATGGCAATCACCGCCTCGCCCTTCTGGTAGGTGATGGCGTCGAAGGCCTGGCTGGCCTGTTCCACGGTGGCCACGTGCTGCACCACCGGGTGGGTGGTCGCATACGCATCGCGCCGCATCGCCGCGCGGCTCTTCTGCGCAGGGCCGGTCTTGTCGATATCCCATTCCGGATGCAGTTTTGCGGTGGTGCGCGCTTCCATCCAGTTGGCGAAGCCTTCGTTGAGCCACAGGTCGTCCCACCACGCCATGGTCACCAGATTGCCGAACCATTGGTGGGCGATTTCGTGGGCAGCGATGGTGAAGACGCCCTGCTTGTCGTTGATGTTGGACACCGCCGGATCCAGCAACAACGAGTATTCGAAGGTAAAGATCGCGCCCCAGTTTTCCATGGCGCTGAAGAACTGGCTGCGTCCGGGCGCGGCGATATTGTCCAACTTGGGCAGCGGGTACGGGATGCCGAAGTAGTCGTTGTACTCGTGCAAGACATCGCGGCCGGATTCCAGTGCGAATTGCGCCTGGTCCACCTTGCCCTTCTGCGCGATGACGCCGATCTCGGTGCCGTTGTCGGCCTTGACGGTGGAACGTTCGAAATCGCCCACGCTGACGAACAGCAGGTATGTGGACATCTTGGGCGAGGTCTGGAACGCGATGCGGGTGCGACCGTTTGCGCCCGGCCGGGACGAGGCAACGGGCATGTTGCTCACCGCCATCTGCCCGGCCGGCGCATTGATCGCCAGGTCGAAAGTGGCCTTGAAGTTGGGCTCGTCCCAGGAAGGAATGAAGCGGCGCGCATCGGAGTTTTCAAACTGGGTGAACAGCGCGCGGCGCGGACCTTGTGCGGTGGTGGAATCCAGCGCGAACAAGCCGTTGGCCTGCGTGTTGATCACGCCACTGTAGTCGATGGACAGCACGTACTCGCCCACTGCCAGCGGCTTGCCGAACGCGAACGTGGCAGTCTGCGCATCGGCATCGGTGCTGACCTTGGCCGTTTGCGGCTTGCCGCCTTTTTGCATGAGCGTGCCACGCGCGAAGCTCAACTTGGCCGCCTGCAACACGATGCGGTCGGTGGGCTGCAGCACGCTGATGTTGATGGCGACCTTGCCGTCGAACGTCATCTTGTCGGCGTGCGGAGTGATCTCCACTGCGTAATGCGTGGGCTTGGCCGTGCGCGGCAACTGGGTGGTGATGGACGAGGCATCGACGCTCGCCGGCACGGGCGCAGCTGCGAAGACGGAGGCAGCCGGACTTGTACCAACCAGGGCCAGTGCGATGGCGGTCACCAGGGGAAGACGCATGGGAAATTCTCGATGGGGGCGAAGTAGGCACGCAACGGCGCCAGTCCGCGGATGATCCGCCGGAACAGTGCACGCAGGCACCGCCAAAAGTCATGCCAAATCTCAGTAATCCTCAAACGCCAACGGCCCGGACAAGCCGGGCCGTTGGACGATGCCGCGATTGGCGTCAGCCGATCAGGCGAACGGATCCTGCAGCACCATCGTGTGGTCACGATCCGGGCCGGTGGAGACGATCGAGATCGGGCAGCCGGCCAGTTCTTCCAGCGCGCGCAGGTAGGCGCGGGCGGCCACGGGCAGCTTGTCCCACTCGGTGATGCCGTGGGTGTTCTCGGTCCAGCCCGGGAACTCCAGGTACACGGGAGTGCACTCTTCCCAGCCCTGCGCGTCCAGCGGTGCGTATTCGGTGCGCTTGCCGCGGTATTCGTAGGCGATGCAGACCTTGAGCTTTTCCATGCCGTCGAGCACGTCGAGCTTGGTGATGCACAGGCCGGAGATGCCGTTGATGGCCACCGCACGCTTGAGCGCAACGATGTCCATCCAGCCGCAACGACGCGGGCGGCCGGTAGAGGCGCCGTATTCGGCACCGCGGTCGCGGATGCCCTGGCCTACTTCGTCGTCCAGCTCGGTCGGGAACGGGCCGCCGCCCACGCGCGTGGCGTAGGCCTTGGCGATGCCGAGCACGTAGTCGATCGCGTCAGCGCCCACGCCGGTGCCTGCCAGTGCGCCGCCCACGGTGGTGTTGGAGCTGGTGACGTACGGGTAGGTGCCGTGGTCGATATCCAGCAACGCGCCCTGCGCGCCTTCGAACAGCACGCGCTTGACCTGCTTGCGCAGGTCGTGCAGGATGCCGGCCACATCCGACTTCATCGGCTGCACGTACTCGCCGAAGGCCAGCGCCTCATCGAAGGTCTTTTGGAAATCCACCGCTTCCACGCCCAGGTACTTGGTCAGCACAAAGTTGTGGTAATCCAGCGCGGTGCGCAGCAGTTCTTCCAGCTGCGGCGGGTAATGCAGGTCGGCGATGCGGATCCCGCGGCGCGCGACCTTGTCTTCGTACGCCGGGCCGATACCGCGGCCGGTGGTGCCAATGGCCTTGCCGCCGGCGGCCTTCTCGCGGGCCTGATCCAGGGCGATGTGGTACGGCATGATCAGCGGCGCGGCCGGGGAGATCTTCAGGCGCGAACGCACTTCCACACCGGCCGATTCCAGCTCGCCGATCTCCTTGATCAGCGCGGCCGGGGAGATCACCACGCCATTGCCGATCAGGCACAGCGCGTCGTCGCGCAGGATGCCGGAGGGGATCAGATGCAAGACGGTCTTCTTGCCGTTGATGACCAGGGTGTGGCCGGCGTTATGGCCGCCCTGGAAGCGGACGACCGCACCGATCTCTTCGGTGAGCAAATCGACGATCTTGCCTTTGCCTTCATCGCCCCACTGGGCACCGAGCACGACAACTGACTGACCCATGACGGGTGAACTCCTGAGTTTTGCTGCGGCCATCGGGGCCGCGGGATGGGACCGGTTCAAGGCTGGCGGCGACACCTGGCGCGCAGCTCCATCGGGGAGCGTTGCAATGGCGCGAAAGCCCTGACACGGAAAAAGCCGAACGGAGTGCTCTGGTTGGAGCGTGCCCGGCCGGCTTTTGTGCATTATCCGGGTTTCGGGTGGCAGGCACTACCCCTTGCAGGCGGCGGATCGGGGAGCTGGTCAGATTGCGGCTGGCCGTCGGTTGCGCGGTGCTCCGAGCGCTGCCGGCCCCTAGCCTGGGAGATCCCGTAGCGACAATCCCAATGGGTCGTAAGAGCGCACCAGGGCGCGACAGGCATTACCGGTAAAGCCGTCGCGCCCAGGTGCGCTCCTACGCTGCCCGTTGCGGTCGGAATGGACCACCCACTCAGTGGCGCACGATCCACAGCGCGATCGCGCCCAGCACCAAGGTCACGCCGCCAATGGCGCGCAGTTGGGCGGTGGGCAGGCTGAACAGTTGCTCGACCATGCGCTTCCAGGCGGCGGGCACGGCAAACAGCAGCAGGCCTTCGATGACGGCGATCAGGCATAACGCGGACAGAAACTCGTGCATCACCAACACCATCACAACGTGGGAGTTGCAGTGTGCCCGACAAGTTCGGCAATCCAACAAGCCTCCGCACGTCGTAGGAGCGCACCTGGGCGCGACTGGCATTACCGGGAAAGCGATCGCGCCCAGGCGCGCTCCTACAGAGGCTGGCGCTTACACGTGCGCTCTTGAGACATCGCGATGCGGCAGGCTCATGTCCCTTCGGCCGCGCCGGGGACACATACAAAAACGCCCGCATTGCGCGGGCGTTTTTGTTTCAACGCGAAGCGATCAACGAGCGATCAACGATCGCTCTTGAGGTACTGCAGGAACGGGTCGTTCTTGTCCAGCACCACCACGCCGTTGCCGTCGGTCATTGAGCCGCGATAGGCCTCAAGGCTGCGATAGAACGCGTAGAACGACGGATCCTTGGAGCCGGCCTGGCCGTAGATGCGGGCGGCATCGGCGTCGCCTTCGCCGCGCAGCTTCTGCGCATCGCGCTCGGCGTCGGCCACGATCACGGTGGACTCGCGGTCGGCCTGGGCGCGGATGGTCAGGGCCTGTTCTTCGCCTTCGGCGCGCAGCTTGCTGGCTTCCTGCTTGCGCTGTGCGCGCATGCGCTCGTAGACGTCGGTGATCACCTGGCTGTCGGTCGGCAGGTCGATCTGCTTGATGCGCAGGTCGGTGATCTGCATGCCCAAGCCCTTGATGGCGCCGTTGATGCCCTTGAGCTGGTTGGCGATCAATTCGCTGCGGTCGCCGGAGACCAGCTGCTGCAAGGTGCGCGAGTTGATCTGGTTGCGCAGCGAGTCGGTGATGATCGGGGCCAGGCGCGAATTGGCCACCGACTCCTCGCCACCGGTGGCGCGGTAGAACGCACGCACATCGGAGATGTAGCCGATGGCGAAGAAGTCCACGCTCACGTCTTTCTGCTCGGCGGTGAAGTAGCGCGCCGGGGCGGTGTCCAGTACCTGGAAGCGGCGATCGAACACGCGCACCGATTCCACGACCGGTAGCTTGAAGTGCAGGCCGGGCTTGAGGTCGGCACGCACCACGCGGCCCAGGTTGAGCACCATGGCGGTCTGGTCTTCGCGTACCACGAACACCGAGCCCATCAGGGCCAGCAGCACGGCGACGATCAGGCCGATGACTAGCGAATTTTTCATTGTTCGGTTCCCTCACGGCCGGTCGGGCGCGGGCCGCGCTCCGGATTGCGGATGCCCTCGCTGCTGCCGCTGCTTTGCGGCGGGTTCAACAGCACATCCTGCGGCACCATCGACGGCATGCCGCCGTTGCCCGTATTGCCACTGCTGTTGGCGGGCTTGTTGAGGTCGGCCGGCAGCGGTACGTAGATGACCTGGCGGCCATCGCTGCCGATCACCTTGCGGTTCTCCGACAGCACCTTCTGCACGGTCTCCAGCCACAGGCGCTTGCGCGTGACCTCGGGGGCGTTGGCGTACTGCTCCTGCAACAAGGTGAAGCGGTCGGCGTCGCCCTCGGCCTTGGAGACGGTCGCCTGCTTGTAGCCTTCGGCGCCGGTGCGGGTGCGTGCACCCTGGCCGCGGGCTTCGGGCACCACCTTGGCGGCATAGGCCTGGGCTTCGTTGATCAGGCGCTCGCGCACCTGCTGGGCACCGTTGACCTCGTCGAAGGCCGGCTTCACTTCTTCCGGCGGGCGCGCGTCGGGCAGTGTCACGCCAGTCACCGACAGACCGGTGTTGTAGGCATCCAGCGCAGCCTGCAGGCGGTCCTTGGAGGCGATGGCCAGCGGGCCGCGATTGTTGAGCACGGTATTGAGGTCGGAACGACCGACCTGCTCACGCACCGCACTTTGCGCAGCCTGCTCCAGCACCAGATCGGCATTGCGCGAACCGAACAGATACTTGCGCGGGTCGCTGATCTGGTACTGCACGTTGAGCGAGACGTTGACGATGTTCTCGTCGCGGGTCAGCACCGGCACCTGATTGCTGAAGGTCTTGATCTCGGTGGCGTTGACCTTGCGCACCGACTCCACCGGCCACGGCAGCTTGAAGTTGGGGCCGGGCTGGAGGATGCGCGAGAACTGGCCGAAGCGCAGCACCACGCCACGCTGCTGCTCGCCGATGAGCTGGAAGCTGGAGAACAGCACCATCAGCACCACCGCGACCAGGATCCAGCGCCACACGCCGCCATCGAACAACTCTTTCAACGGGGCGGGCAGATTGCCCCAACCACCACCGTTGCCACCACCGCGCGGGCCCCAGGACCTGCGACGGTTGGGATCCGGGCCGTCTCCGCCCTTGTTGCCGGGTGTGTTCCAGGCCATGCACGCTCCATGATCGAGGGGCTGCGCGGGCCAGTCCCGCAGTGCCGCCGTGTTGTGTGATTCGATGATTCTACTAGATGGGGCAGACCCACCGTTTTGAAAGGCCCCATTTGGTGCATCGGCGGTTTAGCCGGTGGGGTGAGTTAAGCCGGTGGCGGGGGTGGCGGGCGGCTCGGGGCACGGTGTCGGCGCGATTTGGGGTCAAGCGTCGGAGCGTGCGCGCTGGAGTTGGCAGAGGGTGATCAAGCTTCAGTACTGCAACGATGTCCGAACGGCACCAGCAGCACAGCTGGCTTTGGCATCAACGCGAGGTGGCGCGTGGTTACCGCGATCACACGTTAGCTTGTGGTCCTGCGGAACGAAGACGCCAACTTCGCTCGCATCGCGCCAACGCACTCACGCAATCGGCGGTTCGTCTTTCTGGTTGAACACACGCTCCATCACTTCCAGCAGTTCGTCTTCGGAGAACGGCTTGGTGATGTAGGCGCGGGCGCCTTGGCGCATGCCCCACATGCGGTCGGTGTCCTGGTCCTTGGTGGTCACCAGAATCACCGGAATGTGCTGGGTGGTCGGTTCGCGCTTGAGCGTGCGCGTGGCCTGAAATCCATTGAGGTTGGGCATGACCACATCCATCAACACCAGATCCGGCAGCGAGGACTTGGCCGCTTCCACGCCGGCAGCGCCATCGGTTGCAGTGATGGTTTCGTGCCCCAGCTTCTCGACGATGCGCTGAATCCCCAGCAGCTGCGACGGCGAGTCGTCGACGATCAGAATGCGAGCCATGTGTTTCCCCTAGTGTGCGCGGCGAGTGTAGTGCGCCGGCCGCGCTTTCGGTAGCTGGGGCCAGGACAGGCGCTGGATGCTTGGCGAAGCTGTTGCGATGTGCGATTTGGCGGCACGTTGTTTTTCGTCGCGGGTCGCTGCTGGCGTACTACGTCAGATGGGGCACAGTTGGATTCAACAACCTCGCAGATGGTCGTTGGTTGATGCTTCGCTTTCTTGCCGTACCCTCACCCCAACCCCCGCTCCGCGCCCCGGCCCGCGCTAGCAGCGCGGGCGCTCCAAGGTATGCACGCCACTGGCGCGCAAGCAGCGCCTTATCGCCCCGAAGGGAGAGGGGCTTTGATCCCTTCTCCCGCCGGGAGAAGGTGGCGCGTAGCGCCGGATGGGGAGGGGCTTCATCTCGCTTGCGCTGTTTGGTCCAACTCACACCGTCTCGCCGAACGCCTTGGCCAGGTTGCGGTACGCCTTCTTCTGCACATCGTCGGTGGGCGCCGGTGCAAGAATCTCCAGCTCCACGATCTGATCGCCCGGGGTGGTGCCCGGCAAGCCGCGGCCACGCAGGCGCAACTTGCGGCCGGCGTCCGACTCGGCCGGCACCTTCAACTCCACCGACCCGCCCAGGGTCGGCACGCTGATGGTGGTGCCCAGCGCGGCCTGCCAGGGCGTGACCTGCAACGTGTACAGGATGTTGCGCCCGTCCACCTCGAACTGCGGGTGCGCGGCGTATTCGATCTCCAGCAGTAGATTGCCGCCACCATTGCCCTGCCCGCTCAGGCGGATCACCTGGCCGGGCTGGACGCCCTTGGGCACGCGCACGTCCAGCTGCTTGCCGTTGATGGTGATGCGCACGCTGTCGCCGGCATAGACCGCTTCCAGCGGCACCGCCAGCTTGGCGCGGGTGTCGCCACGCGTTTGCGGGCCGGGACCTGCACCGGGCCCTGCACCCGGGCCACGCGGGCGGCCGCCGCGCTGGCCGGCGAACAGGCTTTCGAAGAAATCGCTGAAGCCGCCACCGGCGCCGCCGTTGCCGAATACTTCATCGTACTCGTAGCCCTGGCCGCCGTTGTAGTTGGGCGGGGCCTGGAACTCGTCACCCGGGCGGAAACCCTGCGCCTTGAGCTGGTCGTAGGCCTTGCGCTTTTGCGGGTCGCGCAGCGCCTCGTAGGCTTCGTTGATCGCCTTGAACTTGTCTTCCGCACCGGCTTCCTTGCTGACGTCGGGGTGGTACTTGCGGGCGAGTCGGCGGTAGGCCGTCTTGATCTCCGCATCGCCCGCGCTGGGCTCGACGCCCAGCGTTGCGTAGTAATCCTTGAATTCCATCTAATCACCTCTGGAAAAAAACGGCCCGCAGCCAAGGCCACGAGCCAGTCATATCGCAGCCGGGCGGGCAACCGCACCTATTCTACGGTGCGGTTGCCGCCGGGGAGCGAAGCCGATGACTTCGCTCCAGGTTCGTCGCCTTACTGCACCGTGCCGCCGCTGGCGCCCTGGCCGTTGCCGACCTGGATACGGCGCGGGGTGGCCGCCGGGCGCTTGGGAATGCGAATTTCCAGCACGCCGTTGTGTCCAGCCGCGGTGATGCCGTCCGGGTCGGCACTGTCGGGCAGCGCGAAGCGGCGGTGGAAGCTGCCGTAACGACGCTCGATGCGCGAGAAACGCTCGGTCTCGGTGCTGGACTCACTGTTGCGCTCGCCCTTGATCGACAGGATGCCCTTGTCCATCTGCACCTCGATCTGGCTCGGGTCGATGCCGGGCAGATCGGCGTACAACACGAAGTGGTTGGGTTCTTCCTTGATGTCCACGCGCGGCACCCACTGGGCGGTCACCACCGCCGATTCGTCGGTGTCGCCGTTGTGCTCGAAGAAACGGTCGAACACATGCTTGATCTCGTTTTGCAGGGCGTGGGTGGGCCACTGTGGATAACGAACGATGTTCATTGCGAGCCTCCATTAGGTTGGGTGAAGGGCCGGCCGCTCCGGCGCGCCATCGCGCCGGCCATGTGCGTCAGATAGGCGTCTCGCTGCGGATTTCAAGCGTGTTGACGCGCTTTTCCCTTGTCCTTTTCTAGAATTCGTTCAGCCACAGGAGCACGCCGCATGACCATCCACGTTGGTGACCGCATCCCCGAAATCGTGCTCAAGCGCTTGCGTGAGGGGATCGAAACAGTCGACACCCATACCTTGTTCGCAGACCGCAAGGTGCTGCTGTTCGCGGTGCCGGGCGCGTTCACCCCGACCTGTTCGGCCAAGCACCTGCCGGGCTATGTGGAGCACTTCGAGCAGTTCCGCAAACGCGGCATCGAAGTGCTATGCACCGCCGTCAACGACCCGTTTGTGATGCAGGCCTGGGGCCGCAGCCAGCTGATCCCCGATGGCCTGCACATGCTACCCGATGGCAATGCCGACCTGGCCCGCGCGCTGGGCCTGGAAGTGGATGCCAGCAGCTCGGGCATGGGCCTGCGCTCGCGTCGCTACGCGCTGTATGCCGACGATGCGGTGGTGAAAGCCCTGTTCGTCGAAGAACCCGGCGAATTCAAGGTGTCTGCGGCCGATTACGTGCTGCAGCACCTGCCCGATTGATGCATTGATTCCCCCGCCCACTCAGAAGGAAAACGGCCAGCCATGTCTACCCAGCCAGCCAAGCAACTCCCCGCCGGTATCACCGACACCGCCACCTTGCGCAGCCGCGCACGCCAGAGCATCGAAGACGGTGCCATCACCGAGAGCTACCACGCCGACCGCGAGGCGGTGATCGACCTGCTCAACACCGCACTGGCCACCGAATACGTGTGCACGCTGCGCTACTACCGCCACTACTTCATGGCCAAGGGCATGCTTGCCGACGCGGTGAAGGGCGAGTTCCTGGAACACGCGCAGCAGGAGCAGGCCCACGCGCACAAACTCGCCGAGCGCATCGTGCAACTGGGCGGCGAACCGGACCTCAACCCGGACACGCTGACCAAGCGCTCGCACGCCGAATACAAGGAAGGCACCGACCTGCGCGACATGGTGCGCGAGAATCTGATCGCCGAACGCATCGCCATCGACAGCTACCGCGAGATGATCGATTTCATCGGCGACAAGGACACCACCACCAAGCGCATTCTCGAAAGCATCCTGGCTCAGGAAGAAGAGCATGCCGACGAGTTTGCCGACATGCTGGAAGGCTGGATTGGCGAGTGAGGTGATGGTGGTTGATGCGTCAGTGCACCGCAACTTGCATTGATATCGCGTCGTAGCGTCGTTTGGATGCGGTCAAAGGCTCAGATCAAAAGCTCAGGTCAAAAGCCTGGTTAGTCGAGGGCGCGGTGCCCTCGCCGCTTGCGGGACACCACGCCAGAAAGTTAGTCGGCTGCTTTGTTGAAAACATGCACACCGACCATCTCCACTGGTCCTTGCCCGCCCACCGTCGCGGGACCTTACGCGGCATGGATGCCGCGTAAGAGCCTACATGGACGTACTTGCGGCGTGTCCTGCGATGGTGGGCGGGCAAGGGCCCTGCAGCAGACTCACAGCATCAAGAGCGCAGCGAGGACACCGCACCAGACAGGTTGCTGGCTGCTTTGTTAAAAACCATGCGTACCGATCAACTCGACTGGCCCTTGCCTGCCCACCGTCGCGGGACCTTACGCGGCATGGATGCCGCGTAAGAGCCTACATGGACGTACTTGCGGCATGTCCCGCGATGGTGGGCGGGCAAGGGCCCTGCAGCCAAACAACAGACCAGCCGCTCCTGAATCTCTGCTTCAACGCAACACCCGAAAGCGCACCTGCGTCCAGGCGCCATCGCTAGCCAATGCCGTCAACGTATGCGCGCCCACTTCTTCAAAATCGCGTTGAAATCCCTGCCGGCCATTGGTCTGTGCGATCCAGCGGCCGTCCAGCAACCAGTCGATGCGCGCGTCGCTGCCCAATGCGCGTAATTGCAAGCGCACCGGCCGCGCGGTGGCGTTGGCGCGTGCCAGCGTGGCGCGATCGCTCAGGCCGTCGATGCGCAGCACGCCACCACCGGTCATGCGCCCATCGGGCAGGCAGTCCGGCGCGAGCAGCGGCAATTGCGCGGCACCGCGTTCGGCTGCGCTGAGCCAGGGCGAGACCAGTGCCGGCCAACGCGCCAACGTGCGTGGCTCGCGCTGATGCGGCTGGCTGCACTCCTGCGACAACCGCTGACCGCTGCGCGCATCCACATCGAAGTGCAGCTGGCCGCTCTGCCATAACCGCGCATCGCGTTCGGCGAAGGTGGGCGGTACTGCGCCATCGAGTGCGTACGCTTCGGCACGTCGCGCGCACTGCGCCGGTGGCGTGCGATCGGCGGCACCACCAAGCGGCCAGCAGATCTCCAAGGCCTGCACATTGGCCGGCATCGGCACTGGCGCGCTATCGCCGGCACTGCGCGGCAACGCATCGATGACTTCGAACATCAGCGGCAGCGCGGTGACCGCACCGTACTGGCCCGGCAGCGGTGTGCCGTCCGGGCGCCCCACCCACACCCCGACCGTGTAACGGCGCGTGCCGCCGATCGCCCACGCATCGCGGTAGCCGTAACTGGTGCCGGTTTTCCACGCCACACCCGGGCGCGCGGCGGTGTCGAAAGTGTCGCTGCCATACCCGGGGCGCGGATTGCTTTGCAAAATCTCGCGCACGATCCAGGCCGCACCCGGCGACATCAGCCGGCGCTCGATGCGCGCATCCTCTGGCGTGTAGCGCACGTGCCCGGCAATCCCGCCGCGATTGAGCGCAGCAAATGCGCCCACCAGTTCCTGCAATTGCGCACCGGTGCCGCCCAGAATCAATGCAAGCGACGGCGTGCTGCCATGTGCAAACCGCAGCCCGATCCCGGCATTGGACAGCCGCGCAGCAAAGCGTGCCGGGCCGATACGATCGAGCAGATCCACCGCCGGTACGTTCAAGGAGAGCCGCAACGCGGTGGCTGCGCTCACCGGCCCGTTGAAGGCCGCATCGAAATTGCCGGGCCGATAACTGCCAAAGCTCTGCGGCGCATCCACCAACAAGCTTTCCGAATGGATCAACCCATCGTCCAACGCCATGCCGTACAGAAACGGCTTGAGGGTGGAACCGGGCGAGCGCCAGGCTTGCACCATGTCCACATGCCCCAGCCGCTTGCGATCGCCGAAGCTGGCCGACCCCACATACGCACGCGCTTCCATCGTCGCGTTGTCCACCACCAGCAAGGCGGCCGAGGTGCGCTCGGGCAATTGCGAAAAATATGTAGCCACGCGTTCTTCCAGCGTGCGCTGCAGTTCCACATCCAGCGTGGTGACCATGCGCGCCGCACGCGGTTGCGCGCTGTGCAAGCGCTGCGCGAGCAAGGCCGCATGCAAGGGCGGTTTGAGCGAGCGCGTGACCACCGGTTCGATCCGCGCATCGTCCACCTGCGCGCGCGACCACACGCCCAGTTCCACCATGCGATCGAGCACCTTGTCGCGTGCACGTTGCGCAGCTTCCGGATGGCGATCCGGGCGCAGGCGGCTTGGCGATTGTGGCAGCACCGCCAGCAATGCGGCCTCGGCCTGCGACAAGGCCTTGGCCGGTTTGCCCAGGTACGCCCAACTGGCCGCTTCCACACCTTCAATGGTGCCACCGTAGGGCGCGCGCTCCAGATACAACGTGAGAATCTCGCGCTTGCTCAAGTGCGCTTCCAGCTGCAGCGCGCGCAACAACTGCTTGGCCTTGCCCCACGGCGTGCGCGTATGCGGATCCAGGATGCGTGCCACCTGCATGGTCAGCGTCGAACCGCCGGAGACGATGCGCCCCTGCCCGACCCACTGCGCGCCAGCACGCAATAGCCCCCACGGATTGACCCCGGGATGGCGCCAGAACCAGCGGTCTTCGTAATTCAGCAGCGCCTGCAGATACAGCGGCGACACGCTCTGCGGCGTGGCCGGATAGCGCCACACGCCATTGCGATCGGCGAATGCACGCAACGGCGTACCGTCGCGTGCGACCACAAGCGTGGAGGTGTCGCGCGACTTGGGCAGCGGCAGCGGAAAAGCCAGGTCCAGCACCAGCACGGCAGACAACAGTGCCACGGCGCTCCAGCGCAGCCACGTCAACCAACGGCGGTGGCCGCGTTGGGCCACATCATGAGTGCCAGCGACGCGTTCCTGCGTCCTCTCGGTCCTTGCCTGCGCTTGCTGCTGCTCATCCATCTTGCGAAGCATGCAGGGCAAAACACATTTCGGCCACTCTTGCGCGCCGCGCATCGGGTGATCAGCTCACCTGCGCACTCCTGAATGACGTAATGACGAACGCGCTAGCTTGCAACGTCCGCACGCAGCGAGCGAGGCGGCGTTACAAACAGCCGCAGCAATCCCATCGTCAGGAATACGGCAGATAGCCGCAATGCCATGCCGAGCCAGCCACTGGCGGCCGAATCGGACACCGCAAAGACCGTCCAGGCTGCATTGAGCGAGACATGCAGCACCCAGCCGCTCCAGATCGTGTAGCCGTCCTGCGCATCCACAATGGCAAACAGCAGCGCTCCGATGCCGGTGATGGCGAAGATCAATAAGGCGTCGCCGCCTCCGCCGCCTGCCCCCAGCCAATGCACGCCGCCGAACACAACGGCTTGTACCAACGCGGCGATCGCCGGACGCCAGGCCAACGCGCGGCAGGCAAAGATGAAGCCGAAACCACGAAAGACGATTTCTTCGGCCAGCGGAAACAGCAGCGCCAGCCACAGCAGGCCAAGCAGATCGCCGGTGCCGACCGAGGTGGATTGCGTCCATAGCCCAAGCCAGCACGGCAGTGTGGCCAACAGCGTCAGCGCCGGGCCGCGTAAGCCGTTCCAACGCAGCCCCAGACGCGCTGCGATCTCGCCTGGCGTACCAGGACGCAGCAAGGCCGCTGCAACGAGCACGACCACCACGCTAAGCAGATTGTCGGCAATCCCGCCGCCGTAGGGCACGGGAATCTTGGGGATAGGCAGGCCGACGAGCTTGGCCACGTCGCGCACCTGCAGTGCGATCAGCAGTACCAATAACCAGACAAGATGCTTGGTGAATCGGCGCTGCGGCATATCGAGCGGCATGCAGACGTCCTTGCGTGCAGAGGCGCTGACTATAACGGCGGCGGCGAGATCGCCGCAGTGTCATGGGTCATGCATGCCGTGCGACGCCAGCCGTCTCCGCGGCGCGTCTGCCGCTTGCACCGGCTGCAGCATGCAGCCTTGTAGCGCGCTTAGCGCTTCTCCAACGTGGCGCGATAGCGCAACAAGGCTTCCGGCGCATCGGTCTGGATGATCGACACGCCATCGCGGTACAAGCGGCCCCACACCTTGTCCGGGTCGCGCTCGGCATCGGCGTCGCCGCCGTAGCCGGCAATGAAGCCTTCCCACAGCGAGTTGACCATCAGCCGTACGTTGTGCGCCTTGCTCACGGCGACCAATGCCGGTAACTGCGCTGCCGACATCTTGGGCAACTCGAACGCGGCCGGATGCGCGTTACGTGTCTGCGCGGTGGCGATCGCGGCCAGATCGGCATTGCCATGCGCGTTGATCAGGATCGGGAAGAAATACACCTTGTCGAACGGCAGCATTGCGGCCAGCGGCGGCGTAGCAATGCCGGCTTCGGCCTTGACGATCACTTGATGCTGCATGCCGGCACGGGCAACCGCATCGACCACCTGCACGTAGATCGCATCCTTGACGTCCAGATTGAGCAGGATATGGCCCTTGGACCTGGCCAGCATCTGATCGAGCGTGACCACGCGTTGATCGGTCAGCGGTGCCTGCGCGCCACCTTCGTCGCTGCGCAGGCGCAGCTTTTGCAAGTCGGCCAAGGTCAGCTCGGACGGTTTGCCGGTGCCGTCGGTGGTGCGGTCCACGGTGGCGTCGTGCAGCATCACCAGGGTGCCGTCGGCGGCACGCCGCACATCGGTTTCCATCACATCGGCGCCGATGGTGATGCAGCGCTCAAGCGCGGCCAGCGAGTTTTCTGGTGCGGTGTCTTTGAAGCCGTGCTCCGGTGCCGGTGCGTGGCAACCGCGATGCGCCACCACTACGATGCCGCCGTTTGGATTGGTCAGCCGGGCCTGGATCGCGGCGACACCGGTGGGCGCTGCGGTTGCAGTGGTGGCGAGCGCCACGCACAGCATCGCCGCAAGTGTGGCAACAGAACGTAATGTCATCGAATAACTCCGCTTGAATGTGATTGACAGAATGACAGCGCTTCGTCGGGCGGCGCGGCCAATGCGTGATGCACGCTGCGGCAGCTAGCGCGCGTGCGCTGCACGACCACCACTGCGCCGGTACTCACACCTAACGACCGCTCGCGACGCGTCTTCGCCATGCTTAAAACGTCGGCGTAAAGCGCAGACCGAACCAATAGGTGGTGGGCACCGAGTAACTGTCCTTGAGCAGATTCTGCCCGGGACCGGTCACGCTGGTGATGCGGCTGTGGGTGAGGTTGCTGACCTGGCCGATCAGGCTGAGCTGTTTGCTGATCGCATAAGTCGCAGTGAAATCCAGCTGCGAGCGCGGCGACCAGTACAGATCCTGCCAATCGATATTGCTGACGATGGCACGCAAGGCTTTGCCCTGACGGTTGTAGGCTGCGCGCAACTCCAGACCGCCGGTGTTGTAGAACAGCGTGGCATTGGCAGTGTAGTCCGGCTGGCCGACCAGGTTGTCGAGCTTGCGCTCGCGCTGGGCCACGTTGCTGCCGCTGCCGACGCTGTAGGGCACATCCAGGCTGCCATCGAGCACCGCGAAGTTCGCACTGAAACCGACACCGCTCAGCCACGGCGCGAGCGGTGCCAGGGTGTTGACTATGCCGTTGAATTCCACCCCGCGGATGCGCGCCTTGGCGGCATTGGCCGGCGTGCTGATCAGCGCGTTGGCGTAGGTGGTGCCGTCGAAGGTGAAGCTGTCGGTGCGCGAGAGCGTAAAGATCTCGTCCTGGATGCGCTTGTCGAACACGGCCGTAGACGCGAACGCATCGAAATCGCCGGGCAGCCGCCATTCCAGCGACAGGTCCCGGTTATTGGACACGCGCGGCTTGATGTCCGGGTTGCCGATGGTGACGGTGACGCCTTGCGCATTCGGGTTGCCGGCATCGGCAGTGTTGACGAAGCCGATCGAGGTGCGCGCTGCATAGGCATCGTACGGCGGGCGACCGAGCGTGCGGCTGGCACCGGCGCGCAGGTCGAGTGCGTCGGTGAGGTGGTAAGTCATGATCGCCGAGGGCAGCAGATAGTCGTAGTCCGCATTGGTCGGATTATCGACATACACGTAGCGATTGGTGGCGGTGTCGAGCTGCCGCTGGCGGCCGACCGTGTTGAGCTTGGTGCTGTCGAAATGCAGGCCGCCCTGCACGTTGAAACGCTCGCTGCGATAGCTGACCAGGCCGTAGCTGCCGAAGGTTTTTTCGGTATGGGTGAAGTTGTCTTGATTGCTGAAAGCCTGCTGGTCGGTGCTGTTGAATGCGCTCAGCGGTGTCGCAGCCAACGCGCGATTGGCCTTGTCCGGATCGATGGTGAGCAGGTTCAGGCCGGCATAGCGCATCGGCGCCCTGCCGGTGCCTGCCACATCGGCCAGGCCGAACGCCGGCGCGCTGGTGTTGGGCTGATATTCGACCCGATAGATGTCGTAGGACGGTTTGTCGGTGGTGTACGACACGCCTGCCGCAAAGCCGATGCCCTGATCGCTTTCGCCCTGGTTGAAGCCGTAATCGAGCCGGCCGGTGAGGATGCGATCGGCCGCAGTGCGTTTATAGTCCGGGCGCCAGTACGACAGGCTGTAGTTGTCCAGGTTGTTGTAGGCCTGCGGCGATACCCCGAAGCGCTGATCGAAGCCGGAGGTGTCGTAATTGAACGCGTAGTTGGGCGTGGCATTGATGGTCACCCCACTGCCGGTCTGGCCCACCGGCACGGGCGCCGCGCGGGTGATGCCGGTGGCGTACTTGATCATGCGGATCGGCTCGTCGTAGGTCGCATCCGACCACGCACCGCGTGCAGAAAACTGCTGCCGATCGGTGGGCCGCCAGATCGTGCCCAACTGCGCCACCTTGGTGCGCGTGGTGACGATCTGGTTGGAATAGCCCACCTCGATATCGCCACCGGGATAGCTGCCGGAGGTGGCAGTCTGATTGAACACCTGGCCACGGTTGCGCGGGTCGATGAGGACCTCGTTGCGCTGCATGTTGTCCTTGAAATAGTAGTAGCCGGCCATCGCATAGGCTTCCAGCGCAGCACTGGGATGCACCTCGAACTTGCCAGTGACGCCATAACGGTCGCGCTGATTCTGCACGTACCAATACTTGTCCTGTTGCGGCACTGCCCAGCCATTGCCCAGGTTGGCACCGGTCTGCAGCACGCCGTTGTTGTCGTAGAACCCGTAGTGCACCGTGTCGGTGGTCATATGGGTTTCGGTGTAGCTGCTCAGCGTCTGGTAATTGGCCGACAGCGTGAAGCCGTATTGCTGCTCGCTACCGAAGGTGCGGCTGCCGGTGGCGTTCAAGCGATAGCCGGGGTCGTCCTGATCGCGCGGCTTGCCGACATCGTTGGCGTGGCCGAGCGCGGCTTCGGCGCTGAAGAAGGGCTTGCCGCCGTTTTCGAACGCGCTGCGCGTCTTGAGGTTGATCGCCCCGCCCGTGGCATTGGGATCCAGATCGGGCGTAAACGTCTTGACCACCTGCAACTCGCTGACCATCGACGCCGGCAACAAATCCAGACGCACGCCGCGGGTGATCGAGCCGAGCGTGCCGTTCGGCGTGCCGGGCGAGGCGATGGTCAGCCCATCGATGGTGACGTTGTTGTAAGACGGACCCAGGCCACGCAAGACCGGTGTGGCCGCTTCGTCGCGCGGGTGCTCGTTGTCGGTCGCCGGCAATACCGACAAACCGGGCACGCGGCGTAATGCTTCGACGATGGTGCTGTCTGGCAAGGCGCGCACATCGGTGGCGCTGATGACGTCGGTGATATTGGTTGCTGCGCGCTTGCTTTCCACCGCGGCGGCGTTGGCACGACGCACGCCGGTGACCTGCATGGCATCGAGGGTCTGCACACCGGTTTTGGTAGTGGGCGGTGCGTCGGCGTTGGTTACTTCGCCTTGTGCCGATGTTGCCGATGAAGGCGATGCAGCAGGATCTACGGAATCTGTAGATGCATCCGGCGACGATGGAGAACGTTGCTTTGCCGTCGCAACTTCAGCATCGGACGTGGTTGCCTCTTCAGTATTAGCCGTAGCTGTATCTCTAGGTGTAGGTGTAGGTGTAGGTGTAGGTGTAGGTGTAGGTGTAGGTGTAGGTGTAGGTGTAGGTGTAGGTGTAGGTGCAACTACACTCGCTGATGCGCTCGCAGTCGTAGCCATAGCTGCAGAAGACGTTTGAGCTGCGGCGTCGGCCGGCATCGCTGCACGCTCGTTGGCGCAGGCCTGCGAAGCTGGCGAACATGCCGCAATGGCCACGGCGAGAACGGACAAGTGCAAACGGTACGAATCGGAGCGCTGCATGGAATCCCGTAAGTCGCGCAGCAAGGACGCCGCGCCTGTAAGAAAGCACGCCACCGTAGCCAGTAAAAATGACCCTTGCGTGTCGCTTGCATCGCACTGAAAAGACACTGCGCAGTGATGTCTCCATATGCGAAGCAGCAGTTTTGCTGGCGTAGGAGCGCGCTTGCGCGCGATGAGGCTTCCCCGGTGATGCCAATCGCGCGCAAGCGCGCTCCTACGGCAGCCAGAGTGCATCCCAGAATGGATAATCGCCGACCCTTTCAACCAGTCCAGCGCGCAGCGGATTGGCGATAAGGTAGCGAGCCACGCTGCGCAGATCGTCTTCCTTGCGCAAGGCACGGTCGTGGTAGGCACGCGCCCAAACCGCCTCGCGCATCCCGCGTTGCCTGTTGACCGCACGCGTGCTGGCTGCCTTCATGCATGACACCGTTCGCGCCAGTGGCGTCACATCTCCCAACTGCACCAGCCAATGGACATGGTCCGGCATCAGTACCCAAGCAAGTAACGTGGCATCTTCCGGCAGCGCGGCGATGAATGCGCGGCACGCCGACGCGGCCAGCTGAAAATCGTCGAACACACGTCGCCGCTGGCAGGTTGTGACGGTGAGTAGATAGCAGCAATTTGCAAGCGAGCGCCGGCCGCGACGTAGCGCACGATGTCCTGGTGAAATAGAGCTGAGCATCGATACATTCTGGCCCACCCATGCAAACGCTTGCATCGGAGTCGGATGCTCGGGTCGGTGAGAAAACTCCCGAAACGTAGGAGCGCGCTTGCGCGCGATGGGGCATTACCGGGAAAGCCTCATCGCGCGCGAGCGCGCTCCTGCATTGATCTCCTACGGCTGCACCACCGTCATCGTCGCCGGCGTACTGCGCCCCACACCGCGCAGCTCCGGACGGTACATGTCCTCCACCAACGACGGCGGAACCGTGTACGTGCCCGGCGTGACTGCACGCACCAGGTAGTACACCTGCGCCTTGCTGCCCGAGGACAGCGACAGCGCGGCCACGTAGCGGTCGTCGCGGAACTCTTCGTGCTTGACGTCGGCAGCGCTGGAACGCTCGCTGATGCCGATGCCGTCCACCACCACATCGGCCCACTGCTTGGCATCGCCCAGATTGAAGTTCTCGATCTCCAGGCCGGCCGGCAACAGGTCGGTGAGCAACGCGTCCGGCATGCTGCTGTTGGCGGTGATGACCACCCGCACGATCAACGCTTCGCCCTCTTTGAGCGGACGCGGCGTCCACGGTTTGCCGTCGGTGGTGTACCAGCTGCGCTCCACGCTGAGGTTGCGCGTGTCCGGCTCCGGTGTGCTGCGCGGAATGCCGGCCACTTCCAGGCTGGCGTACATCGGTGCTTCGCCCTGCGGTGCGAACTGCACGCCGCGCGCCAATGCGGCGCTATCGAAACTACGCCCGAACAGGCGTGCCGGCGCAATTTCCTGCACCTCGCCGCCCACTGTCAGCGTGCCGGAGACCTGCTTGCCCTGCCCCACCATCAACGCCTTGCCCAAGCGCGCCAGCGCCACCTGCTCCTGCGTGCTCAGCCACAGCCACCCGGTGGCGCGACGTGCATCCAGCGCGCGGCCTAGCGCAACCGCACGGGTGTCGTACTCGGGCTTGGACAAGCCACGCTCGTGCAGCAGCGCCATCATCAACGCATCGTCGCGGATCGCACTGCCGTAATCGGCGAAGTACAGCGGACGCTCGCTGCTGTCCTTGGCGAACCCTGCCTTGATCGCCGCCTGCCCACGCTTGGTATCGCCCTGCAGCGACAACGCCGCACCCAGATGCACCAGCGACAAACCGGTCAGTGCCTTGTCGCGCTGGTTGTCGTACAGCGCGCGCAGCGTGCCCAGCGGGGCGCGGTTGACGCGTGCCAACACATACCCCGACCAGGCCTGATTGGCGAACTTCAGGCTATCGCGGCGATCCTGCCCGTAGAACTCGTTGCCACCGGACAGCAAATCTTCGCTGAGCCGATTAAGCGCTTTCTGCAGCACGTTGTCGGGCACTGCAAATCCGGCGTCCTTGGCGTCGAGCAGGAACTCGGCGATGTAAGGCGTCAGGCCCGGATTGACGTAGCCGTCGTCGCCCCACATCGAAAAATGCCCGCTGGCGATCTGCATCGAGGCCAGGCGACCGAACGCGCCTTCCATGCGCTCGCGGCGCGTGGCCGCATCCAGCCCCTTGGTGCCCAGCGCCTTGGCGGTGGCATCGTCGAGCAGCAGCGCCGCATAGCCCTTGCTGGTGGTCTGCTCGGCGCAGCCATACGGATACTCCAACGCCCCCTGCAAGGCGCTGGCGAACGGAATCGGCGGCAGCGGGCTGACCACCATGCGCGCGGTCACCGAGCCGGCCATCAGGCCATCGGCAAAGCCGCTGTCCAGGGTGATCGGCGCCAGCGGATCGAGCACGCGCGTCTGCGCACGCAACACCTGCGGCCAACCGGCACGCACCGGCAGGTCGTAGCTGCGGTCGGCCTTGAAGCCGTTGCCGTCCACACGCACGCGCACCTTGGCCACGCTATAGCCTTCGGTGGCGCTCAACGGGAAGCTCAGCGTCTGCTTGGCATCCACACCGAGCTTGACGCTGCGCGACGCCTCGGCGATGGCCAATGGGCCAACACCCTCTACGCGCACATTGAACTCGCCCGGCTTGCCGGTGAAGTTCTGCACGTCCAGCGTCACCGTGCTGCGGTCGCCCGGCGCCATCACGCGCGGCATGCTGGCCTCGGCCAGGATCGGCGCGCGCACCACGGTTTCCATCGCGTGATTGCCGAACCGCGTATCCGAATACACCAACGCCGAGACGCGCAGCGTGCCGTTGAAATCCGGCACCGGCAGTTGCACGCGCGCATTGCCCTTGGCATCGAGTTTTACCGAGCCGGAAAACAGGTCCACGGTCTGCACGCGCGCGGTCGGGCGCTTGGCTTGCGGCAAGGCTTCCAGGGCCATGTCGCCGCCGAACTTGAGCTTGCCGCTGGCGCCTTCGAAACTTTCGATCACCCGCCCATAGATATCGTAGGAATCGGTACCCAACCGGCGCTGCGCGAAGAACTGCGCGTTGGCATCGGGCACCGGGAAGCGGGTGATGTTGAGGATGCCCACGTCCACCGCAGAGATGGTCACGTGCGCAGCCTTGCCGGCCAACTCCGGCACGCTCACCGTCACCGGCAACGCCTGCTCGGGGCGCATCTGCTTAGGCGCAGCCAAGCCCACCGCCACACGCCGTGTCTTGCGATCCATCGGCACAAATGCCACACCCACCGCGCGCGCCGGGGTGATCTTGCTCGGCGCACTACCACCGCGAAATACCAGCGCGGTGACGTACACATCGTGGCGCTCCCAGCCTTCCGTCACCGGGATTTCGAAGGTGCTGCCCGGCTTGACGTCGATGTCCTGCACGTACAGCAGCTTGTCGCTTTCCACCAACAGCACGCCCTTACCGGCATGCGGCGGGGTAAGCGTGACGGTGAGCGTGTCGCCGGCGCGGTAGCCGGTCTTGTCCAGCGCCAGCTTGACCTTGTCCGGGCGCGCATCCAGACCGCGGTTTTCGTCGTTCCAGCTCCAGCCGGCACGGAACGGATAACGCGTGGTCAGGCCGGTGGCCGGGTCGAACACGTCCAGGCGGTACTCGCCCCACTCCACCGGCACATCAAGCTTGGCATTGCCGCTGCCGATGTCGAGCGTGCGCGTGTCCTTGTTCTCGAAGCGGCGGGTGAAGTCGTAATCCCAATGGTCGTCGGTGTAGTTCCAGTGGTAGTCGCGCAGCTCGCGCACCAGCGTGGCTTTCAGGCCCTTGGCCGGTTGCGGCTTGCCATCGGCATCCACGCGGGTGATTTCGAAGCGCGCATTGCCATTGGCATCGGCGCCGTCTTTGTCGTCGAACAAGGGGCGCACGCCGACCAGCGCCTTGGCCGGCCACAGCACGCGCTTGACGGTGCGGGTGACGGTGCGCCCGCCGGTTTCGTACACGCTGCCGGACACCACCGCCGCAATCGTGCTCACCGGCTTGGCTTCGGCGGGCAGCGCGATGTCTTCGCGCAATACGCCGTCGCTGCCGAACTCGGTGTCGATCACGTCCTTGGCTTCGCGCGGCAGCTCCAGCGTGGGATCGCCGAAGAACCAGCCCGGCAGGGACTCGAGCGGATGCTGTTCGACGCTGACCGCGAGCTTGGCAGTGAAGCGGTTGCCATCGGCCGGCGCGCCATACAGATAGGCGGCGTTGGCGACCAGCTTGAACGGCTGGCCGGCACTGAGGGTCTTTTGCGTGCTGTCCAGGTCCAGCTTCATGCGCTCGGGCAGGAACTCTTCCACGCGCACGGTCATGCCCTGCACGGCGTCCTTGCTGGCCGGATCGGTGCGGAATTCCACCTGCCAGCGCCCGGTCGGCGCATCCGCCGGAATCTGCTGGGTGAACTCGAAATAGCCCTGCTCGCCGGGCTGCAGTCTGGTTTCGCGGAAGGTCTTGCCGTCCGGCTGCTTGAGGCGCAGGAACACTGGCTGCGGCTTGGTCGGCTTGCCGTCGTTGTCGCGCAGGATCGCCGACACGCGCATGGTCTCGCCGGGGCGATACAGGTCGCGACCGGCCCAGGCAAATACATCGAACCACGCGCTTTGCCGCCCGGCCACCGCAAATTCGCTCAGATCCAGCGCCGGCTGGTTGAACGGCAGCACCGAGATATCGGTCTTGCTGCGCGCCGTCAGCACGTGACCGGCATCGAGCGTGTAGTTGAGCAGCGCGTTGCCGTTGCCGTCGGTGGCACCCTTGAGAAACAGCTCGCCCTTGGCATCGAGGATGCGCACTTCCACGTTCTTGATCGGCTCACCGCTCTGCAGCGAGGCGGTGTGCACGAACAGCTTGTCCTTGTACGCACGCGTGTGCAGGCCGATGTCGCTGACGGTGAAGAACGCGGTATCGAAACCATTATCGAAACTCCCGGCGCGCTTCATCACCGCGAAGTACAGGCCCGGCTCCTGCAGTTCCTTGATGTCCTGCGTGGGCAGGTAGGTCAGCACGCGCTCGTTCTGCTTGCCGCCAAGAATGAAACGATTGACGTAGACCGGGTCGGCCAGCTTGGACAGCGGTTCCTTGTCGCTGTACTCACTCTCCAGCTCCCAGCTGCCGCGACGACCGCCGCGCTGAAACTGCTGAAAGAACGCCGGCAGCGATTTCTCGCGCACGCGCAAAAATTCAACGTCCACCTCCGGTACGTTGACCGACACCACCGGCAGACCGCGGCTCTCGCGCGCCGGCAGCACGCTGCCTTGCGAAGCGAACCCGGCAACAGGCTTCAGCTCGCCGGTATAGACCTTTTGCTTGAGCGGCTTGCCCAGGCGGCTGCCATCGGCGGCCAGCAGGTTGGCGTCGATCAAGACCGTGTAGTCCTTGGCGGCTTCCACATACGGGTAGCGCAGCGTCTTGCCGTCGTCGGACAGCGACCAGCTGCTGTCGCCGGTGCCGACCTTTTCTTCGAAGCGCACCAGCGCATCGAACTCCTGGGTACCGACCAATGGCCGCGAGAATTCCAGCGCGAGCGACAGGCCGTCGCTGGTCTGGTCGGGATAGGCGCGCGCCAGCGCAAAGCCGGTAATGGCCTGCTTGTCGGCCTTGATCGCCTCGCCGCTGGCGGTGGGCAACTGGCCGCTTTCGTTGCGCTTGCACGCCACCCCGCCGATCGCCACGGTCAGCAACACCACCCACAGCAACATGCGCCGCGTGCCCGACCACTTCATCCCTGATTGCTGGCTGTCCATTCGTGCTACCCCATGACTGAGGACGCAAGTATAGCGATGCCGTTCACGTCACTGATGGCGGCGATGGCGGCGAGGCATGGACTTACCGATGGGCGGCGATCATGCGCCGCTAGGCAAGCGTTGCGATGGCACCGGCGCGCCCGACCTGCGGACGCAGTGGTTTTATTGGTCGCATCTTGTTGGATGCAGTCAAAAGTCCAAAGCAAAAAGCCTAGTCGGTCGAGGGCGCGATGCCCTCACCGCTCGCGGGACACGCCGTGAATCCGTCCATGGAGGCTCAGTGGCGGCATCCATGCCGCCACATGGTCCCGCAATCGGCGAGGACACCGCACCAGAGAGTTGACGGGTTGCTTTGTTGAAAAACATGCACACCGACCATCTCGACAGGTCCTTGCCCGCCCACCAGCGCGGGACCTTACGCGGCATGGATGCCGCGTAAGAGCCTACACGGACGTACTTGCGGCGTGTCCTGCGATGGTGGGCGGGCAAGGGCCCTGCAGCCAAGTGGAAGATCAACCGCTCTGCAACTGATCTATCCGCGCTAAGCAATCACTTCGACATGCTGAGACTTGAGTCGCAGCGCCGTTTAGATGCAGTCAGAAGCTCAGGTAAGAAACCTTGTCGGTCGAGTGTACGGTGCCCTCACCGCACAAGAGAATTCGTCGGTTGCTTTTGTTGAAGCTACGCAGACCGACCATCTCCACTGGTTCTTGCCCGCTCACCGTCGCGGGACCTTACGCGGCATGGATGCCGCGTAAGAGCCTACATGGACGTACTTGCGGCGTGTCCCGCGATGGTGGGCGGGCAAGGGCCCTGCAGCAAAGTCGCAGCTCAGCGGCCCTGCAACGGACCGGCGTGAAGTCGTTTTGTTCGCCGCTCTTAGTGCAACTGCAACAACGTACGCATGTACATGTCGATCAACGCCGCCTTGTCCGCACGCAGGCAGGCCTGCACGTTCGGTATGCCAGCGCCTTCGCGGGTGTACCCCTGCGCATCGACCTCCAGATGCAATGGCGTGGTCGGGCACAGCGCGGGGCGCAGCAGCCAGGCCACCGGCACCGCGTCGAACAAGGTAGGCGTTGCACTGGCCCAGGGCTGGTCGGTATTGCGCCACTGGTAGTACAGCTGAGTGAGCGCATCGGTAAGCGCATCGCCATGTGCAAACAAGGCGATGCGCTCGGGTTCTTCCAGCGTGATCTGGGTGGCGTCCAAGGGCAGCAACACAATCGGCACGCCTGCCGAGAACACGCGCTGCGCAGCGGCCACATCGGAGAGGATGTTGTACTCCGGTGCCGGCGCACTGGCCAGGCGATACGCCGACTTGCCATAGCCCACGCGTACCGAGCCGCCCATCGCCACCATGCGCTTGAGCTTGGCAAAGCCGGCCGGGTCGCGCTGCTGCGCCAATGCGGCGTCGGTCATCGGCCCCAACACCAGCAAGGTCACCTGACCGGGATGCTGGCGAGCCTGCTGCAGGATCATCGCCGCCGCATCCGGCAGCTTGCCTGGCAACTGTCCCTTGGCCGCCCAACGCGCCTGGCTGAAGGCAATCGTGCTGGTGGTACGCGCGCCCACCGCCAACGGAACCTCGCTCCGCCCGGCCTGCTGCAACAGGCGCTGCAACAACTGCGCACGCAAGCTGGTATCGCCCCAGGCCGATGCGATGCCCAGCACGCGCAACTGCGGGCTACGCAACAACAGCCCCAACGCAAACGCATCGTCGATGTCGTCGCCGATATCGGTGGAGACCACCAGCAACTCGGTGGATGTGGGCGTTGGCGCTGCCTGCGCTGCACTCGCCGCAGGCGTCTGCGCCCACGCCACTGTCGACGCACACCACAGCCCCACCACCCACCACGTATTTCGACATATCCGCTGCATGCATCTGCTCCTGCCGCCATAAAAAAACCGCCGGCATCATCGCCGGCGGTTCAAGAGTGCTACACCACAACGCCGATCAGAAATTGGCGCGGAATTGCGCACCGACGATGCGCGGATCGTTGATGAAGCCGGTGAGGTTGTTGAAGTCGATCGCACCGGTCACGCGGATCTGGTTGGTGCAGTTGCGGCAGAACACCGACAACTCGTACGCACCCGCGCCCCAGTTGTAGCCGATCTTGGCGCCGCCTTCGACCAGCGGCTGGCCGGTGAACTCCTTGGAGTCGTACAGGAAGAAGTTCACTTCGCTGCGGTAGGACCAGTCGGTGTAGAAGAACAGCTCGCCGTCGTTGCCCATCGGGATGCCGTAACGCAGCGTGGCATTGGCCATCCACTTGGCAGCCTGCGGCAGATCATTACCATCGATCAGCGCATTGCCGGCGGCATTGAGCGGGTCGGTCACGGTGCAGGTGCGGCACACGCCCACCGACAGGCTCGGGTCGTCGATGCGGGTCCAGTTGTAGGCGCCACCGGCGGTGACGCGCAGGTTCTGGGTGATCAGCGCTTCGACGTCGAACTCGGCGCCGCGCGCCTTGGTCTTGTCGGCGTTGAGCAGACGCACGTCGTTGGAGACGCCACCCACCGCGGTGAGCTGCTGATTCTTGACGCGGAAATCGTAGATGTCGAAGCTCAGACGTGCGCGGTTGTCGAACAGATCCGACTTGATGCCGATCTCGAACGAATCCACCGTTTCCGGCTCGGCCACCGTCAGCGGCGCGGTGCCCGAGGGCACGCCGAAGCTGGCGCCGCGGAACCCGCGTGCGGCACGTGCATACAGGTTGACGTCGTCGTTGAGGGAGAAGGTTGCCGCCAGATCGCCGGTGACCTTGGAGTTGTCGGTCTCGCCGCTGGAGGGCTCGACCAGGGTGACGCGGTCCAGCGCCAGCACGTCGAAGGTCTTCTTGTCGTAGGTGTAGCGGATGCCGGCGCGCAGGTTCAGGCGGTCGGTTGCCGCGTAGTTCAACGAGCCGAACGCCGCCCACGAAGTGTTGCGCTGGCGGGTCAGCTGATAGCTGGCCAGGTCGCCGCCGCTGAAGGTGTTGTAGGTGTAATTTTCGCCTTCCACATCGTCGTGGAAGTAGTACAGGCCGGCCTGCCAGTTGAGCGGGCCCTCGTATTGCGATTCGGCACGCAGTTCCTGGCTGTACTGGTCCAGGCTCTTGATGCCGCCGGCGGTTTCCACCGGGAACGGAATCACGCCCGGGCCGGACGGCGGTGCGAACACCGCGCCGAAGCCGCCGTCGATATCGCCACGGCTGTAGTACTTGCCGATGCCTTCGTAGGCGGTGATCGAGTGCAGCGCGATATCGCCAAGATCCCAGGTCAGATTGGCGCTGCCGCCGTAGGTCTGCAGCTCCTGGTTGTTGGCGCCGTCGATGAAGGATTTTTCTTCGTCGAAGCCGTCCACCAACTGGTTGGTGCCGGGCTGGATGATGTTGGCGCGGAACAGGCGCGCGGTGCCGTCCAGGTGACGCGCATGCGCGTTGAACAAGGCGCTGAAATCGTCGCTGGCCTGATACAGCAGCTGCAGGCGCACGGCCGAGTCGGTATAGCCTTCCAGATCGCGGCCGTCGCTGTTTTCCACCCAGTCGTCGCGGCGCTGGCCCAGCGTGGACAGACGCGCCGCCCAATGCTCGCCCATCGCGATGCTCAGGCCGCTCTCCAGCGTCATCGTGCCGTAGGTGCCGTAAGACAGGCTGGCGTAGCCGTCATTGGCGCCGATGGTCGGCTTGACCGAATTGAACTTGACCACACCGGCCGGCGTATTGCGGCCGAACAGCGTGCCCTGCGGGCCGCGCAGCACTTCCAGGCCTTCCAGATCGAAGATCGGGAAGCCCTTCAGAAAGGCGTTTTCCTGCACCACGTCGTCATAGATCAACGACACCGGCTGCGAGGCGTAGGTGTTGAAATCGGTGTTGCCGTAGCCGCGGATGTACACGCGCGGGAACACACGGCCGTTGGACGATTCGATATTGAGGCTGGGCGCCTTGCCGGCGAGCACGCGAATATCCGAGCCGCTGGTGGAGATGGCATCCAGAAATTCCGGACGCAGCACCGAGGCCGACACCGGCACGTCCTTGGAGTCTTCCGAACGGCGTTCGACCGTGACCTTGACCGCGTCCAGACGCACGACACCGTCGTCGCTGGGCGCCTGCTGGGCAGCGGCATGGAACGGAAGAAGGGAAGCGACGGCAACGGCGAGCGCGCTGATCTTGAGCGACCGGCTGGCGGACATGGGAAAGACTCCGGATTCTGGTGGCGGAACGGCCTGATCTGCATGCCGCGTTGCAACAGAATTAACACGATTTACACAAATTTGGCAGAGCGCGTGCGAAAAAGTTTTCGGAATTCGAAAAGGTGTTCGAATTAATGCAACACGGCCGTGCAATTTGTGCGTTGGTGCGTACTGGGTCTCAGGCCCCGGTGCCTGGCGACGGGTCGCCTAGACTGGTGACGGGTCGCCTAGAAAGGAGGCTTGAGCCTGCTGTTCCAATCATGGGGAAAGGCGCTGACATCGCCAGCGGTGGCGGCGGCATTCCATGACGCTTGGCGCCGATCACTGTGCCTGCAGAACATCACCCGGTACCCGCACCCAGCCTTCCATCAGCACCCGCGCACTGCGGCTCATCAGCGCCTTGGTCACCTGCCACTGGCCATCGACCAATTGCGCCTCGGCCCCAACGCGCAACGTGCCGGAGGGATGCCCGAAGCGCACCGCCGAGCGCGTCGCGCCGCCCGCCGCCAAATTGACCAAGGTACCGGGCACTGCGGCGGCGGTCCCGATCGCCACCGCCGCGGTGCCCATCATCGCGTGATGCAACTTGCCCATCGACATCGCGCGCACCAGCAGATCGAGTTCGGCCGCGTGCACCGGCTTGCCGCTGGAGGCGATGTAATCGGCCGGCGGCGCAACGAACGCCACCTTCGGCGTGTGTTGCCGCGTGGCGGCATCTTCTACCTTCGCAATCAAACCCATCCGCACCGCACCATGCGCACGCAAGGTCTCGAACATGGTCAATGCACGCGGGTCGCCATTGATCGCCTCCTGCAACTCGGTGCCGGTGTAACCCAGATCGCGCGCGTTGACGAAGATGGTCGGAATGCCGGCATTGATCAGCGTCGCGGCGATCGTGCCCAGGCCCGGAATCTCCAACTGATCGATCAGCTTGCCGGTGGGGAACATCGCCCCGCCCTCGCCTTCTGCAGCATCGGCCGGGTCGAGAAATTCCAGCTGCACTTCGGCCGCCGGAAAGGTCACTCCATCCAGTTCGAAGTCGCCAGTTTCCTGCACCTGGCCATCGCTCATCGGCACATGCGCCACGATGGTCTTGCCGATATTGGCCTGCCAGATCCGCACCGTCGCCACACCATCGCGCGGCACTCGCGCGGGGTCGATCAGGCCATTGGCAATCGCAAACGGCCCCACCGCCGCCGACAGATTGCCGCAGTTGCCGCTCCAGTCCACGAACGCACTGTCGATGGAAACCTGCCCGAACAGATAGTCCACATCGTGCCCGGCGCGCGTGCTTGCAGAGACAATCACGCTCTTGCTGGTGCTCGAAGTCGCCCCGCCCATGCCATCGATCTGCTTGGCATACGGATCGGGGCTACCGATCACCCGCAACAACAAGGCATCGCGCGCCGGACCGGGCTGCTGTGCAGCGGCAGGCAAATCCTGCAGGCGAAAGAACACGCCCTTGCTGGTACCGCCGCGCATGTAGGTGGCGGGGATGCGGAGTTGGGGGAGATGGGTCATGGGTGAAGGCCGGGATGGGGGATTGGGGATTAGAGCGGCAGTACGACGCCGGGAGCCATGGACGCTAGTGTGCTTGCGATGCCGATGTCGCTTTCAACGCATCTCGATTCCCGGCTCCCGATTCCCGGCTCTCCAGAAAATCCTGCGCAAACCGTTGCAGCACGCCGCCCGCCTCGTAGATGGACACTTCCTCGGCAGTATCCAGCCGGCACGTCACCGGCACCTGCAACTGCTCGCCGTTGCGCCGATGGATCGACAGCGTCAGCGTAGCGCCGGGCGTGCGTTCGCCCATCACGTCGAAGGTTTCGCTGCCGTCGATGCCCAGCGTCTTGCGGTCGGTGCCGGGCTTGAACTCCAGCGGCAACACGCCCATGCCGATCAGATTGGTGCGGTGAATCCGCTCGAAGCCTTCAGCTACGATCATCTCCACCCCGGCCAGCCGTACGCCCTTGGCCGCCCAGTCGCGCGAGGACCCTTGCCCGTAATCGGCACCGGCAATGATGATCAGCGGCTGCTTGCGCGTCATATAGGTTTCGATCGCCTCCCACATGCGCAGCACCTGCCCTTCCGGTTCCAGACGCGCCAGCGAACCGGCGGTGATCTGTCCATCGACCACAGCCATTTCATTGATCAGTTTGGGGTTGGCGAAGGTGGCGCGCTGCGCGGTGAGGTGGTCGCCGCGATGGGTGGCGTAGGAGTTGAAGTCTTCTTCCGGCACGCCCATCTGCGCAAGATATTCGCCAGCGGCACTGCCGGCCTGGATCGCATTCGACGGCGACAGATGGTCGGTGGTGATGTTGTCGCCCAGCACCGCCAACGGACGCATGCCATGCAAGCTGCGCGCACCGGCCAGTGCGCCCTCCCAGTACGGCGGGCGACGGATGTAGGTGCTGGTCGGCCGCCAGTCGTACAACGGACTCACGCGGATGCCCTGCCCCACGCTGCGCTTGAACATCGGGTCGTAAACGCTACGGAAGTGCTCCGGCTTGACGCTGCGCGCCACCACCGCATCGATCTCCGTATCGCTGGGCCACAGATCCTTGAGCGTCACCGCCACGCCATCGGCATCGATACCCAGCACATCTTTTTCGATATCGAAGCGCACCGTGCCGGCGATGGCATAGGCAATCACCAACGGCGGCGATGCCAGAAACGCCTGCTTGGCATACGGATGGATGCGCCCGTCGAAATTACGGTTGCCCGACAACACTGCTGTCGCATACAGATCGCGGTCGATGATCTCCTGCTGGATCACCGGATCCAGCGCGCCGCTCATGCCATTGCAGGTGGTGCACGCGAACGCGACGATGCCGAAGCCCAGTTGTTCCAGCTCGCTCAGCAAGCCGGCGTCTTCCAGATACAACTGCACCGCCTTGGAGCCTGGCGCCAGCGAACTTTTCACCCACGGTTTGCGCGTCAGTCCACGTGCATTTGCATTACGCGCCAGCAAACCGGCAGCGATGACGTTGCGTGGGTTGGAGGTGTTGGTGCACGAGGTGATCGCCGCGATGATCACTGCGCCATCGGGCATCTGGCCCGGCACGTCTTCCCACGCGCCGGCAATGCCGCGATCGGCCAGCTCTCTGGTCGCCACCCGCTTATGCGGATTGGACGGGCCGGCCATGTTGCGCACCACGCTGGCCAGATCGAACTGCAGCACGCGCTCGTACTGCGCGGTGACCAAGTCATCCGCCCACAAGCCGGTGTGGCGTGCGTAGGTTTCCACCAACGCAATCTGCGCGTCTTCGCGCCCGGTCAGACGCAAATAGTCCAGCGTTTGCTGGTCGATATAGAACATCGCCGCGGTGGCACCGAACTCCGGCGTCATGTTGGAAATGGTCGCGCGATCGCCAATGGTCAGCGCAGTGGCGCCGATGCCATAGAACTCCAGGTAGGCGCCGACCACACGTTGCTGACGCAAGAACTCGGTCAACGCCAACACGATGTCGGTGGCGGTGATACCGGGTGCTGGCTTACCCAGCAACTCCACACCGATGATGTCGGGCAAGCGCATCCACGACGCGCGCCCCAGCATCACGTTTTCCGCTTCCAATCCGCCCACACCGACTGCGATGACACCCAGCGCATCCACATGCGGGGTGTGGCTGTCGGTGCCCACGCAGGTATCGGGGAACGCCACGCCATCGAGCGTATAGATCACCGGCGACATTTTCTCCAGATTGATCTGATGCATAATCCCGTTGCCCGGCGGAATCACTTCCATGTTTTCGAACGCGCGCTTGGTCCATTCGATGAAGTGGAAGCGATCGGCATTGCGCCGATCTTCCACACTGCGATTCTTGGCGAAGGCCTGCTTGTCGAAACCGGCATATTCCACCGCCAGCGAGTGATCGACGATCAACTGCACCGGCACCACCGGATTGACCTGCGCCGGATCGCCGCCCTGCTCGGCAATCGCATCGCGCAAGCCGGCCAGGTCGACCAAGGCGGTCTGCCCCAGAATGTCGTGGCACACCACGCGCGCCGGAAACCACGGGAAATCCAGGTCGCGCTTGCGCTCGATCAGCTGGCGCAGGTACGCCTCCAGCATCTGCGGTTCTGCACGCCGCACCAGGTTTTCGGCGTGCACGCGCGCGGTGTACGGCAGCGTTGCGTACGCGCCTGGTTGCAGCGCATCCACCGCAGCGCGTGCATCGAAGTAATCCAACGAGGTGCCCGGCAGGGGCTTGCGGTACTGGCTGTTCATGGCTGGCGATATTGAAGCGGGCGGGGGCATTTCGGGATTCGGGATTCGGGATTCGGGATTCGGGATTCGGGATTCGGGATTCGGGATTCGGATTAGAGTCTCAGACGCCTTTGGGGTTTTGCCATCTCTCATCACGATTGCGAGAGCTCGATCGCCTTCATTGAACGAAGGCGATCGAGGTGGACCACTCCAACGGCTGGCGCGTTCTCAGGGACGCTGATCCAACGGCACGAACACCTGATCTTCCGGCCCGGTGTAATTGGCCGAGGGGCGAATGATCTTGCCGTCCACGCGTTGCTCGATGATGTGCGCGCTCCAACCGGCGGTGCGCGCCAGCACGAACAACGGCGTAAACATCGCGGTCGGCACGCCCATCATGTGATAGCTCACCGCGCTGAACCAATCCAGGTTCGGGAACATCTTCTTGATGTACCACATCACCGTCTCCAGGCGCTCGGCAATGTCGTACATCTTGCGGCTGCCCTGCGCATCGGAGAGCTCCCGCGCCACCTCCTTGATCACCTTGTTGCGCGGGTCGGACACGGTGTAGACCGGATGTCCAAAGCCGATCACTACTTCCTTGCGCTCCACGCGTGCCTTGATGTCGGCCTCGGCCTCATCCGGCGTGTCGTAACGCTTCTGTATGTCGAACGCCACTTCGTTGGCGCCGCCGTGCTTGGGCCCGCGCAACGCGCCGATGCCGCCGGCGATGGCGCTATACATATCGCTACCGGTACCGGCAATCACGCGGCTCGCGAACGTGGAGGCATTGAACTCGTGTTCGGCGTACAGGATCAGGCTGGTGTGCATCGCACGCACCCACGTCTCCTTCGGCGCAAAGCCGTGCAACAGATGCAGAAAATGTCCGCCGATGGAATCGTCGTCGGTCTCCACCTCGATGCGCTTGCCGTTGTGGCTGTAGTGATACCAGTACAGCAACATCGAGCCCAACGAGGCCATCAGCTTGTCGGCGATATCGCGCGCGCCGGGATGATTGTGGTCGTCCTTCTCCGGCTGCAGACAGCCCAGTACCGACACACCGGTGCGCATCACATCCATCGGATGCGCCGACGGCGGTAGCTGTTCCAGCGCAGTCTTCACCGCAGCCGGCACGCCGCGCAGCGAGCGCAATTTGGCCTTGTAGCCACGCAATTCGCCGCTGTTGGGCAACTTGCCGTGCACCAGCAGATACGCGATTTCCTCGAACTCGCTGGTGGTTGCCAGATCCAGAATGTCGTACCCGCGGTAATGCAGATCGTTGCCGCTGCGCCCCACCGTACACAACGCGGTGTTGCCTGCAGTAGTACCGGACAATGCAACGGATTTTTTCGGCTTGAAGCCGGGATTGACGGTGTCGTTCATGCGATGAGCTCCCAAACTATGTCGTGTTGCGGTGTCACGGATGAGGTGGCGAAACATGCGCGCAGCAGAGCGCGATCATGCGCCTTTGCGCGCAAACAGCGCATCCAGGCGCTGCTCGTAGCCGTGGTAGCCGATGCGCTCGTACAGCTCTTCGCGTGTCTGCATGCTTTCGAGCACGACTTGTTGATGCCCGTCGCGACGAATCGCGGTGTAGACCGCCTCGGCCGCCTTGTTGGCCGCACGGAATGCGGACAACGGAAACAGCTGGATCGCCACGCCGGCCTGCGCAAGTTGGTCGCGGGTAAACAGCGGCGTCTTGCCGAATTCGGTGATGTTGGCCAACACCGGCACGCGCACTGCATCGACGAAGCGTTTGTAGGTGTCCAGGTCGTATGCGGCTTCGGCAAAGATACCGTCGGCACCGGCTTCCACGCAGGCGATGGCGCGTTCGATCGCCGCATCCACGCCTTCCATCTGGATCGCGTCGGTGCGCGCGATCAGAAAGAACGCCGCATCGGTCTTGGCATCGGCGGCCGCCTTGACCCGATCCACCATCTCGCCCTGGCTGACGATCTCCTTGCCCGGCCGATGCCCGCAACGCTTGGCGCCGACTTGGTCTTCGATATGGCAACCGGCCGCGCCCGCCTTGATCAGCGATTTGATGGTGCGCTCGATGTTGAACGCACTCGGCCCGAAGCCGGTGTCCACATCCACCAGCAGCGGCAGTTCGCAGACATCGGTGATGCGGCGCACGTCGATCAGCACGTCTTCCAGCGTGTTGATGCCCAGGTCCGGCAACCCCAACGAGCCGGCCGCCACACCGCCGCCAGACAGGTAGATGGCCTGGTAGCCGGCGCGCTGGGCCAGCAACGCATGGTTGGCGTTGATCGCGCCGATCACCTGCAGCGGCGATTCGGCAGCCAGTGCGGCGCGGAAGCGCGTGCCGGCGGAAGCGGGGGCGAAGACGTCATGGCGATTCCTGGGTTGGGATACGGTAGTGGGCGCAAGTGACGTGCCAACTGTAACCCGTTGATTTGACTGCCCAGCCTATTTCAATTTGTTGCAAATCCGTAACACGTGGAGCAGCATGGAACGTCATTGAAACGCGACTGCATCATGCGCACACCCTCCATCCCTGAGCCTTCCAACGTCTCATCACCGGTGATCTGGACCGTCAGCGTCTCGCGTCTGACCGGCCTGCTGGCCGATGTCATCCCCGAGTTCGACCAGCGCGCGCGCATCGAGCAGATCAACCTCGGCTTTGCCGAGGCGGTGGAGGTCATCGGCCAGCGCCTGCGCCGCGAGCGCTGCGACGTACTGGTCGCCGGCGGCTCCAATGCAGCTTACTTACGCAGCCGGCTTGCGCTGCCGCTGGCTCCGATCCAGGCTACCGGCTTCGATCTGATGGAAGCGCTGGCGCGCGCACGCCGCATCGCGCCGCGTATCGGCGTGGTCACCCACGCCACCGATGTGCCCTCGTTCCGCGCCTTCCAGCAAAGTTTCGACCTCGACATAGAACACCGCCGTTTCGTCACCGCCGAAGACGCGCGCGACTGCATCGCCGACCTGCGTGCCAGCGGCATCCAGGTCATCGTTGGCACCGGCATGGCGATCGATTTCGCCGAACAGGCCGGCTTGCCCGGCGTGCTGTTGTATTCGGCAGAGTCGGTGCGCCTGGCGCTCGAACACGCCATCGCCTTGGGCACTGCGCCCAGCAACGATCGCCCCACCGACCGCACCGGCACGCGTCGCGCTCGCCGCACCGACGCATTACTTGGCGAAGACGCGGCAATGGCGCACGTGCGCGCGTTGGTGCAGCTGTACGCACCACACCCAGGTACTGTGTTGATCAGCGGCGAAACCGGCACCGGCAAGGAATTGGTCGCGCGCCAACTGCATGCCGGCAGCCGTCGGCGCGGCCGCTTCGTTGCCATCAACTGCGGCGCCATCAGCGAATCGCTGCTGGAAGCAGAATTGTTCGGCTATAGCGATGGCGCATTCACCGGCGCACGCCGCGGCGGCCATACCGGCCTGATCGAAGCCGCGCAAGACGGCACGCTATTCCTCGACGAAATCGGCGAACTGCCGATGCCGCTGCAGACACGCTTATTGCGCGTACTGGAAGAGCGCGAAGTGCTACGTGTCGGCGCCACGCTGCCGGTCGCTGTCGACGTACGCGTCGTCGCCGCAAGCCTGCAACCGCTGCAGCTTCTGGTCGAACAAGGCCACTTTCGCCGCGATCTTTTCTATCGGCTGGCAGCGCTGCGCATCGCACTGCCGCCGCTGCGCAACCGACCCAATGAGATCGCCTTGTTGCTGACGCATTACTTCCAGCAACTCGGCAGCATCCCTTCACCACTGGCATCGACAGCGCTGCAGCGGCTGCAACAGCACGCGTGGCCAGGCAACGTGCGCGAGCTACGTAATCTGGTCGAACGCCTGTGCATCCACTGGAAGGCACAGCCGCACGACACCCTGAGCCTGGATCAATTGGAAAGCTGGGCGCCAGAGCTATTCGACATATACCTTGGCGACAGCACAACGGCACCCGAACACACCGATCTCGCAACCTCACGCATGCAACTCACTGCAACAGCAGTCAGTGCAGCGCTCGAGCGAGCAAACGGCAATCGCGGCCTCGCCGCACAAGCACTCGGCGTCTCGCGCACCACGTTGTGGCGCTGGATGCAGACGCACGCGTTGGCATCGCGTGCTTAGGATGCAAACGCACACTTGGCTTTGGGTGTTTAAGACGCAGCTGCGGGCTCTGGCATCGCCTGCTTAGGGCACAAGCACTGGGCTTGGCAGCGCGTCGTTGAGAACGCAAGAATCGCGGTCAGCAGTCACAAACCAGCGACGCAATCCACACGACATGATCGCTGCTACGTTGGTGATGCGATCCCGCTGCACACGCAGCGCCGCCCACTCCAGCGCACGCCCATTGAGCGAGCGCGTAGCGATCACTTGACCCGCGTGTACTCGCTATCGCCCGTACTCAAATGGCCGGTCGCCTGATCGATCGCGTAATTGACGGTGCCATCCGCGCTGGACACCTGCAGTACGCCCTTATTCAAGATCGCCGGATGATTCTTTGTCTTGACGCCGCTGCCCAATAACTCCGGCGTGGTATCGCGAATGATGAAGCTCTCGCCATTGTGCTCGATGCTCAGCACGTTCTTCTGCGACTTCACGTTGACCCACTTGCCCACGTACTGCTCGCCCACATCGCGGGCACAGCCGGCCATCAGCAACATCGCAACCAGAGCACTTCCAAGCAGCATTTTCATCGCCACTCCTTCTTCAACGCGGGGGTGTTGCAGGATGGCGATTCATTCGCGGGCCCGCAAGAAGCAGGCACAACCGGAACAACATAACGGTCAGGGACGTTGAACCAGTCCGGAGGCCAGCAGACTGGACAGTTGACTCTCCCAGACACATACGTACAATTTCCTGTACATATCCGGATCATCTCATGGACACCATCACTTACAGCGCCGCGCGTGCCTCTCTGGCCGACACCATGGACCGTGTCGTCAATGACCATGAGCCGGTGATCATCACGCGCAGCGGTGAGCGCGCCGTAGTCATGTTGTCGCTGGAAGACTACAAGGCCATGGAAGAGACCGCCTACCTGCTGCGCAGCCCGAAGAGCGCGCAACGGCTGCTGGAATCCATTGCCCAGCTTGAGGCCGGTCGCGGCAAGGAACGGGAACTGGCTGAGTGATTCTGCAGTTTGCTGACAATGCCTGGGAGGACTACCTCTACTGGCAACAGACCGACAAGAAGATGCTCAAACGCATCAACGAGTTGATCAAGGCCATTCAGCGCGATCCTTTCCAGGGCATCGGCAAACCCGAACCGTTGCGCCATGCGCTGGCGGGCTACTGGTCACGCCGCATCAACGACGAACACCGGATTGTCTACAAGGCCGAGAACGGTATCCTGCTGATTGCTCAGGCGCGCTACCACTACGCGTAATCCTTACCCATCCACGCTGCCGGCGACACCCGCCAAACGCAGCGTTGGACAGCCACAACGATTCGACGACATCTGTCAGGCGGCACAAATACTCAACTGAACCAGATGCTCAACACCTTGCAGGACAGCAAAAAGCCGGCACTTGGCCGGCTCTTCTCTTCTCGCGCTGAAACCCATATCTGTTACTGGATTTCGATGGTGGGCGGTACAAGGTTCGAACTTGTGACCCTTGCCGTGTGAAGGCAATGCTCTACCGCTGAGCTAACCGCCCGGTGACGCGAGCCGCACATTATAGGGCAGCTGTGGCGATCGTCAACAGGTTCATTCGAGGCGGCTGCACGGCGCCGGAAAACAGCGCAGCGCGGCAGACACACAGGCCGTTGCGGTGCTGCGTGAGACGCTGCGATTGCACGTCGGCAGCAGTCGCTCGACAGGCCGGGTTGCGCCGCTTCCCGTCACTTCCCCAGCAGACCGATACCGACAAACGCGCGCGTTGCATCCTCACTTCACATCGTATGCGTCGGCTTATCCGAAGTCGTCAACCCCGCCAGCAGCGTCTCGATCTTGTTGCGCACCGCCTCTCCTTCCGGGCCATCCGGGAACTGCACGCCGATGCCGGCAGCGCGGTTGCCCTGCGCGCCGGCGGGCGTGGTCCAGATGACCTTGCCGGCGACCGGCAGGCGCTCGCTGGAGTCCGGCAGCGTCAGCAGCAGGAACACTTCGTCGCCGAGCATGTAGCGCTTGGGCGTGGGCACGAAGATGCCGCCGCCTTTCACGAACGGCATGTAGGCGCTGTAGAGCGCCGGTTTGTCCTTCAGCGCCAGCGACAAAATGCCTTGGCGTGCATTCATTGCACTCATCGAGTTCCCCTAGAACGTACCGGACGCTCTCCCTCGCGCCAGGACAGCAACAATTCCGTCACCGCCAGATCGGCGCGAACGGTGGTGCGCAGCAGATCGCGCGTGCGATTGGCGACGTCGAACCAGGTCGCCAGCTTGTGCAACCGCGATGGATCGGTCAAGCCGGCCGATGCCTGTGCCAGCGCCAGGTCGGCGGCGTGGCGCAGACGTTGGTCGGCCTGGCCATCGTTGGTCCAGCGCTGCGCAACATCCACTGCGCTGGCGCGCCCGGCGGCGATCTGCTCCAGGTCCTGCGCCACCGTGCGACGTACCGCCAGGCCATCTTCGCGCAACCACTGCGCGGCGAGCCCCGGATGGCCGCGTGCGGCCTCCAGCGCTTCCTGTGCAGCCCGCTCGCCAACGCCCTGCGACAGCAGCCAGGCCAGCGCCTCGTGTGCGGGCGGCAGCTTGAATTCCAGACGCTGGCAGCGGCTGCGGATGGTCGCCGGCAAGCGCGCCGGCTGCGCGCTGATCAGCCACAGGTAGCGACCCGGCGACGGTTCCTCCAGTGTCTTGAGCAAGGCGTTGCAGGCAGCGCGATTGATCGCATCGGCCGGGTCGACGATCACCACCTGGGCGATGCCGTACTGCGGGGTCAGCGAGAGCTTCTGCGAAATCTCGCGCACCTGCTCGATCACGATCTCGGTGCGCAGCTTGTCGCCGGTGCGATTGGGAATGAACGAGATCAGCTGCAGATCCGGATGGGTGCCGGCGGCGATCAGCTGCCGCGTGCGCTGCGCCAACGCCGGGTCCGGCGAGCTGGCCAGCACGTGTTCGGCCAGCGCCAACGCCACCGCCCGCTTGCCCAGGCCATCGGGCCCGCAGATCAGCAAGCCATGCCCGAGCCGGCCGGCGTCCAGTGCCGCCAGCGTTTGATCGTAGGCGCGCTGCTGCCAGGGTGAGAACGCAGTAGTCATGGAGTGGACTCCGTCGGCGGAATTTCCGGCAGGCGGCGGCGCTGCAGGTAACGCGCCACCGCGGCATTGTGTTCGGCCAGGGTGGCCGAGAACGCATGCGCGCCGGTGCCGTCGCCAACCGCGACGAAGTACAAGGCATCCCCGGGCGCCGGACGCACCGCCGCCAGCAATGCTTCACGACCGGGCATGGCGATCGGGGTCGGGGTCAGGCCGGTGCGGGTGTAGGTGTTGTACGGCGTGTCGGTGGTCAGATCGCGGCGGCGGATATTGCCGTCGTAGCTGCTGCCGATGCCATAGATCACGGTCGGGTCGGTCTGCAATTTCATGCCCATCTGCAGGCGGCGCAGGAACACCCCGGCAATCAGCGGTCGCTCGCTGCCTAGCGCGGTCTCCTTCTCGATGATCGAGGCCAGGATCAACGCCTGCTCCGGCGAGCCGAGCGGCAGATTGGGCGCGCGCTGCTCCCAGGCTTGCGCCAACGCCTTGTCCATCGCCACGTGGGCGCGCTTGAGCACGTCCACATCGCTGTCGCTGCGCTGGTAGAGATAGGTTTCCGGCAGGAAGCGGCCTTCCGGATGCTGATTGGCAAAGCCCAACCGCGCCATCACAGCCGCATCGTCCAGCGCGCCGATGGATTGCTGCAACGGCGTGGAGGTAGCCAGTGCCGCGCGCAATTGGCGGAAATTCCAGCCCTCCACGATCGTGAAGCGGTACTGGATCACCCGGCCCTGGCGCATGCGCTCGAGCAGCGCGCGCGGCGACAAGGCCGGCGCCAGCGCGTATTCGCCCACCTTGAGCTTGCCGGCCGCATCGACCTGGCGCGCGAGCAACTGCCATTCCAGATCCATGCCCTGCGCCACGCCGGCATCGCGCAACTTGCGCAACGTCACCTTGAGCGAATCGCCGGGCGCAATCACCACACTGGGCGCGCTCGCGCTCACCGGTGTATCGGCGAAGTGCAGGTAATGCCGCCACGCCACCACAGCCGCAATCGCCAGCAGCGCCGCGAGCAACAGTGCCGTGCCCAGCACGGCCAGACATCCACGTTTGCCAGTCACCGCCACACGTACCTCGTCATTGCCCCAGCGCCGCGCAGGATACCGCGCGCCGGTGATGTCCCGTTGAAGCGCTCATGTCTGGTCGAATGCACGCAGCAGGCCGCGCGCCTTGGCGCGGGTTTCGTCCAGCTCGCGCTGCGGATCCGAGTCCACCACGATCCCGGCCCCGGTGCGGAAATGCACCTGGTTCCCGGCCACTTCGGCGGTGCGGATCAGGATGTTCAGATCCATGTCGCCGTCGCGATTGAGCCAGCCGAACGCACCGGTGTACGCACCCCGTGCGGTGCATTCGAGCTCGGCGATGATCTGCATGCAGCGCACCTTCGGGCAGCCGGTAATGGTGCCGCCGGGAAACACCGCCGCGATCACCTCGCCGGGCGTGACCTCAGCGCGCAGGCGGCCGCGCACATTGCTGACGATATGGTGCACATGCGCGTAGCTCTCCACGCCCATCAGCTCGTCCACCTCCACCGTTCCGGGCGCACAGATGCGGCCCAGGTCGTTGCGCTCCAGGTCGATCAGCATCACGTGCTCGGCGCGTTCCTTCGGATGGCCGACCAGCTCGCGGATGCGTGCGGCATCGTCGTCGCCGGCAAAGCGCGCACGGGTGCCGGCGATCGGGCGCGTCTGCACCATATCGCCCTGCACCGACACCAGGCGTTCCGGCGAGGAACTCACCACCGCGCGTCCTGCCGCCTCAAATAGGCCGGCAAACGGTGCGGGGTTGGCCGCGCGCAGACGCGCATGCAGCGCTGCCGGATCGACCGCAGCAGCGAATACCGCATGCCAGGCGCGCGAGATATTGGCCTGAAACACGTCGCCAGCGCACAGATAGGCGAGCACGCGCTCCACTGCATCGGTGAAGTGTTCGGGCGCGTCTTCTTCGACAGCCACCGGAGCGACCCAGTCCGGCAACGGTGGCAGCACGGCGCAGGCGGCGATGTCCTCAACGATGCGCGTCAGCAGATCCTCGCGGCCCGGCTCGGCCAGTGCGACGCACAGGCCATTTACTCGATCGCGCAACACCGCTGCAGGCGCACGCAAGGCAAGCGCGCTCGGCAAGCCGTCGGCGCGGGTAGGCAACTGCAAAATCGGCTCGACCTGCGCGGCCAGTTCGTAATCCAGCAACACCGCCCAGCCGCCACGAAACGGCCACGGACTTGTCGCATCGTGCGGCACGCGCTCGGCCTGCCAGGCTGCATCCAGCGCAGCCAGAAAGCCGCCTTCCAGCACGCGTCCGTCGCCATCGCGCGTGTGCCCATCGGCGTCGAGCCGCAGACTGGCACCTTCTGCAAGCAACAAGACATCCCAGCGACCGTGCTCGGTACCGAAGGCGGTGGATTCGAGCAAGGCCGGATAGCGCTGCGGCGCCAGCCGATGCAGCGCCAGCAGGTCGATGTCCGCATGCAGGGATCTGGTGAGCGTCATCGGCCTGGTTTGGCGTGGGGTGCTAGAGCGCGCCGCCCTGCTGCAACGGCAGAGGGCGAGCGACGATGGAATCGGGCTGTGAATCAGAAATCAGGCCGCGCGGACGCATCGCGCGCGGCGGCCAAAACGATCTTGCGCGCCGTTCTCCGTAAAAAGAACGGCGCGCCAACTCAGATGCGCTTGAACACCAGCGTGCCGTTGGTGCCGCCGAAGCCGAAGCCGTTGGACATCACCGCGTCCAGCTGCACTTCGCGCGCCACGTTCGGCACGTAATCCAGGTCGCAGCCTTCGCTGGGTTCTTCCAGATTGATGGTCGGCGGGATGATGCCGGTATGCAGCACCATCACCGAGAAGATCGCTTCCACGCCGCCGGCCGCGCCAAGCAGATGACCGGTCATCGACTTGGTCGAGCTCACCATGGCCTTGTACGCGTGGTCGCCCAATGCGCGCTTCATCGCCAGCGTCTCGGCCAGGTCGCCCAGCGGGGTGGAGGTGCCGTGCGCGTTGAGGTAGCCGATCTGCTCGGGATTGAGTTTGGCATCGCGCATGGCCGCAACCATGCTGCGCGCCGCGCCTTCGCCGTCTTCGCTGGGGGCGGTCATGTGGAAGGCATCGGAACTGGCGCCGAAGCCGACCAGCTCTGCATAGATACGCGCGCCACGCGCCTTGGCATGTTCGTATTCTTCCAGCACCAGCACGCCGGCGCCGTCGCCGAGCACGAAGCCGTCGCGCTGCTTGTCCCACGGACGCGAAGCGGCGGTCGGGTCGTCGTTGCGAGTGGACATCGCCTTCATTGCGCAGAAACCGCCCACCGAGCTCGGCGAGGACCCACGCTCGGCGCCGCCGGCCAGCATCACATCGGCATCGCCGTACTGGATCATCCGCATCGCGGTACCGATCGAATGATTGGAGGTGGCGCAGGCGGAAACAGCCGAGAACGTCGGGCCTTTCAGGCCTTTGATCAGGCTCACCTGGCCCGGCAGCATGTTGATGATGGTACTGGGCACATAGAACGGCGAAATCTTGCGCGCGCCGCCCTCATGGAATTTGATGGTCTGCTCTTCGATACCGAGCAGACCGCCGATGCCGGAGCCGAGAATGGCGCCAACGCGTTCGGCATTGCTTTCGTCGATCTCCAGCCCGGAATCGTCCAACGCCATGAACGAGGCGCCGACACCGTAGTGGATGAACGAATCCATCTTCTTGACGTCCTTGGCGGACACAAAAAGCGTGGGGTCGAAATTCTTGATCTCACCCGCGATCTTGGTGGTGAACTGCGAGGCATCGATCTGCCTGATCGGGCCAATGCCTGAGCGCCCGTGGATGATTCCATCCCAGCTGGTGGCCAGATCATTGCCCAGCGGCGACACCATGCCCATGCCGGTAACGACAACACGACGACTCATTGCAGATCTCCTCACCACGCAACAGACGGTGCTTGCGGTTTGCGATTAACGCTGAAAAACACAGGGCCGCATCAGCGGCCCCATGGAATGTCTGACGCAGCAGCGGCATGACGCACGCCGCCACCGTCAGGAACAACGCATCAGCTCTTGACGTGAGCCTTCACGTAGTCGATCGCCTGCTGGACCGAGGTGATCTTTTCAGCCTCTTCGTCCGGGATCTCGCACTCGAACTCTTCTTCCAGCGCCATCACCAGCTCGACGGTGTCCAGCGAGTCGGCACCCAGGTCATCGACGAACGATGCGCTGGTGGTGACTTCCTCTTCCTTGACGCCGAGTTGTTCGACGACGATTTTCTTGACGCGTTCTTCGATGGTGCTCATTTGGGATATCGCTCCGGATGGAGTAGTGGTGGTACGAAAAAAACGCCATCGCCGCTGCGATGGCCGCGTTGGATAGTGTAGTGGAAGCGACCGAGCGTTGCATTGCATCACAACTCCCAGCCGATCAGCCACTTAGCGCCTCCCGGCGCCGCACGCTCACGGCATGTACATGCCGCCGTTGACGTGCAGGGTCTCACCGGTGATGTAACGGGCACTCGGGCCGGCCAGGAATGCCACCGCATTGGCGATGTCCTCCGGCTGTCCCAGGTGGCCAAGCGCGATCTGCTGCAGCAAGGCGGTCTTGGCCTCGTCCGGCAGCACCTTGGTCATGTCGGTGTCGATGAAGCCGGGCGCCACCACATTCACGGTGACCCCGCGCGAGCCGATTTCCTTGGCCAGCGACTTGGAGAACGCGATGATGCCGGCCTTGGCCGCGGCGTAGTTGGTCTGCCCGGGATTGCCGGTCACACCCACCACCGAGGCGATGTTGACGATGCGGCCCTTGCGCGCCTTCATCATGCCGCGCATCACCGCCTTGGAGGTGCGGAACACGCTGGTCAGATTGGTGTCGATGATCGCCTGCCAGTCGTCTTCCTTCATCCGCATCAACAGGTTATCGCGGGTGATCCCGGCATTGTTGACCAGAATCGAGATCGCCCCGAACTCCTTGCCGATCGCATCGATCAGGCCATCGACCGCAGTTGCGTCGGTGACATTGAGTTCGCGCCCGTGACCGCCGTGGGCGGCTAGACGCGCGCCGATCGCGCTCGCGCCGGACGCCGAAGTGGCAGTGCCGATCACGGTGGCGCCCTGGGCGGCCAGCGTGTCGGCGATGGCCGCGCCGATCCCGCGACTGGCGCCGGTGACCAGGGCGATCTCACCCTGCAGTGGCTTGCTCATGAATTCTTTTCCTCGAAGGGGGACGTCGCAACCGTGATTGCGAACGCTGATGGAGGCCGGCATGACACCGGCATATGCGTCGTAGTATCAGTGCGCCCACGCCTCAAGCGCGCCAGCGTAATCGGCAGGCGTGGCCAGAGGACGCGCATCCAGGCTCTTGTCGATGCGCTTGATCAGCCCGCTCAGCACCTTGCCCGGGCCGCATTCGGCGATCCGGGTGATGCCCTGCGCAGCCAGCGCCTGCACGCAGCCGGTCCACTGCACCGGCAGATACAGCTGCTCGGCCAGGGCCCTGCGAATCGCCTCGCTGCCGTCGTGCACGCGTGCATCCACGTTCTGCACCACCGGAATCTGCGGGGCATGCCAGCTCAGGCCAGCCATCGCCTCGCTGAGCTGGTTGGCCGCATCGCGCATCAACGGGGTGTGCGAAGGCACGCTCACCGCCAGCTTGACCGCCTTGCGTACGCCGCGCTCGGCCAGCAAGGCCAGCGCGCGATCCACTGCGGCCGCATCGCCACCGATGACGATCTGACCCGGCGAATTGAAGTTGGCCGGCACCACCACCTGGCTGCCCGCCGCCTCGGCACAGACCTCCAGCACCAGCGCATCCTCGGCACCCAGCACCGCCGCCATCGCGCCGACACCGGCCGGCGCGGCGGCCTGCATGAACTGGCCGCGCAGCCGTACCAGGTGCGCACCGTCGTGCAGCGACAAGGCACCGGCCGCGACCAATGCGGTGTATTCACCCAGGCTGTGGCCAGCCAACACCGCGGGGCGTCGCCCGCGCTGCGCGTTCCACAACCGCCACACCGCCACGCCTGCGGCCAGCAAGGCCGGCTGGGTGTATTCGGTGCGGTTGAGCATCTCTTCCGGGCCGCCCTGCGACAGCGCCCACAGGTCGACGCCAGCGCCTTCGGAGGCTTCGGCGAAGGTTTCGCGAATCTGCGGATGCAGCTCGGACAGTTCGGCCAGCATCCCTAAGGACTGTGAGCCCTGGCCGGGAAACACGAAGGCGAGAGTGGATTCGGTCACGCGTTGCTGCCTACAAAAATCGAGCCGGGATAATACGTGCGAAATCGCCCTGGCGTCTGTACTGCCGCGTATGCAAGACCCGGCCAGCGCGACCGCCGGCACACTTACAGCAAGGCGTTGAGCAGGTCCATTTCGCCATCGGCGAGCCAGTCCTCGCACATCACCAGCACCAGCACCACGGCCAGGGAAGTCGCCGCGTGGATGGCCTGGATGGCGCGCGCCAGTGCCCCGGCAGAGCGCCCCAGGCGACCGGTGAGCTGCGCAAACCGCTGCAATCGTCCGGTCACCACATGCGCATGCGCCGCCACGGCCGGGCCGGCCGCATCGAAAGCGCCCGTCATCAACCGCTGCAGCACCTCGCGGCGGCCACGGTAGTACTTGGCCACGCCGTAGCCAAACACCAGCCAGTCGCGCGCCTGGGCCTGCGCCAGGTCCATCACTTCCAGCGGATCCTCTTCGAAATCGATGAAGCCGACCGCCTGCCCGTCGACGGTCATGTTGCGCGGAAGCGGCTGGCCGAAATACGCGCCATCGCGGTGAGCATAGGCAATGGCCGCCACCGCCAGCGCGATCAGGCGGTCGCGCTCGGGCGCGTCGGCCTCGCGCAGGCAGCTGGCAAAGGAACGGCCGTTGTCGCTGAGCACCAGGGCCGCCTGCCCGCAACCGACCACGCGCGGCACATTCACCGCTTGCGCCTGCAGTTCGCCGAGCCGGCGCGCTTCCAGATCGCGTGCGGCATCGCCGCCACGGTGCGGCGGTGGACGCAAGGCATCCAGGCCCCAGCGGCGGGCGACGAAGTTGAGTGCTCCGAGCGAGACCGCCCGGCTGTCGCGGCGGTACTGCTTCAGCCAGACCCGCTGTCCGGCGATGACGATGGGTTCTGCCATAACGGGTCCGTCCCTGATGCTGCCAGGCATCGCCGGCGGACGCGGCGATGCCTGCGGTGACTCAGTAGCGCAGCAGCGCCGAACCCCAGGTAAATCCACCACCGAACGCTTCCAGCAGCAGCAGCTGACCGCGCTGCACGCGGCCGGAGCGGACCGCTTCGTCCAGCGCCAACGGCACCGAGGCCGAGGAGGTGTTGCCATGGCGATCCACGGTGACCACCACTTGGTCCATCGGCAGCTCCAAGCGCTTGGCGGTGGCTTCGATGATGCGCATGTTGGCCTGATGCGGGATCAGCCAATCCAGGTCGCCCTTGCCCAGGCCATTGGCCGCCAGCGTCTCGTCGACCACCGAGTCCAGTGCCTTGACCGCGTACTTGAAGACCTCGCTGCCCTTCATCAGCAACACGCCGCCGCCGTTCTTGCCTTCGCCGAAACCGACCGACACGCCGACCGGATCCCACAACAGCTCTTTCTTGCTGCCATCGGCGTGCAGATGGGTACTGAGGATGCCGGTTTCTTCGTCGGCCTTGAGCACCACCGCGCCAGCACCATCGCCGAACAGCACGCAGGTGGTGCGATCAGTCCAGTCGACGATACGGGTAAGCGTTTCTGCACCGACCACCAGCACGGTCTTGGCGTCGCCACTGCGGATGAACTTGTCGCCGACGCTGAGCGCATAGACGAAACCCGAACAGGCCGCATTGACGTCGAATGCACCGCAACCGACACTGCCCAGCCGCGCCTGCAACAGGCAGGCAGTGGACGGGAAGATCAGATCGGGAGTGGTGGTGCCGACCACGATCAGGTCGATCTCGTCGGCGCTGACGCCGGCCGCTTCCATCGCCTTCAGCGAGGCGAAATACGCCAGATCGCTGGTGGTCTGGTCGTCGGCAACGATATGACGCTCACGGATACCAGTGCGCGAGAAGATCCATTCATCGCTGGTGTCGACGATCTTGGACATATCGTCGTTGGTCAACACCTTTTCGGGCAAATAGCTACCCGTGCCCGCGATTCTGGAATAGATCCGCTTGCTCATGCTGTTTCCTAGTGCAAGAGCCGCGGTGACCGACGGCTCCGGAAGAATCGAGGGTCGCCCGGCCGCTGAGTGCGGCGGGCGCCACGGATCAATCTTCTTGGACGGCCGACGACTTGGTCGCGATCACCTTCTTGCCGCGGTAGTAACCGTCAGCGGTGATGTGGTGGCGCAGATGGATCTCGCCGCTGGTCGGATCGGTCGACAGCTGCTTGGCGGTCAGGGCATCGTGCGAACGACGCTGGCCGCGACGGGACGGGGTGACTCGGGATTTCTGCACAGCCATGGGATTGCTCCAACTTAAGTTCGATAACTTGTCTGTCGAGTCGAACAGGACGCTCTACGCCCGCGTCGACCTGTCTTTCCGCCCTTAACAGCGGCGGTTACTGTTTCTTCAACGCTGCCAGCGCCGCGAACGGACTGGCCTTGTCTTGCTCTTCCTGGGTCGGAACCCACTCGGCCTCGACGGCTTCGCTTCCCGGCGCCATTGGCACCACCGGTACCGACAACACCAGCTCGTCCTCGACCAGATCCACCGCCCGCAGCATGCCATCTTCAGGCACCAGCAGCGCTTCGTACTCGGCCGGCAATGCAGCTTCGTCGGCCTCGTCACGGATCAAACCAAGACGCTGTCTGATTTGCACCGGATACAGAAACCGTTGCAGGGTGCGCTGGCACGCCAGCGGCAGCTCGACATCGATACTGAGTTCGACATAAGCGACCTTCAACAGATCGTCCTGGTCGAATTCAAGCGAATAGACACATTCGCCCTCGGTATCGACAAGGCTTCCTTGCAGACGGGTCATCGCAGAGAGCGGGATGCGGCCATCGAAGCGCCTGCGCGCTGCGACCATCCGCCAAGCATCCAGCATTTCGGGTACGTTCGCGGACATAAGCCGCAGAATGTTAAAGACCCGCAGGTTCCGTGTCAAATGCGCCCATTCACACATGCGCGGCGCGGCGGCTGGCAGACTCCCCTACCCGTCCACTCACAGCACGCCATGATGCCACGCCTGATCCTTGCCTCAACTTCCGTCTACCGGCGTGAGCTGCTCGGCCGCCTGCAACTGGATTTCAGCACCGCCCGGCCGGAGGTGGACGAGCAGGCGCAACCCGGAGAAATCCCCGGCGCTCTGGCCAGCCGTCTTGCCGCCGAGAAAGCAGCAGCGGTAGCGGCACACGTCCCGGATGCCTGGGTGATCGGCTCGGATCAGGTGGCCGACCTGGACGGCCAGGCTCTGGGCAAGCCGGGAACGCTGGACCAGGCGCGCGCGCAGCTGACTGCAATGTCCGGCCGCGTGGTGCGCTTCCACACCGCCGTGAGCCTGGTCGGCCCGGAGCGCAGCTTGCATGCGCGGGATCTCACCGAAGTACAGCTACGTCCGCTGACGCCCGCCGAGATCGAGCGCTACCTGGCCGCCGAGCCAGCGCTGGATTGCGCCGGCAGCTTCAAGTGCGAAGGCCTGGGCATCAGCCTGTTCGACGCCATCCGCTCGGAAGACCCCACCGCACTGGTCGGCCTGCCGCTGATCGCACTGGCGCGGTTGTTGCGGCAGGCGGGGTTTGAACTGCCTTGAGTGACCGGCAACGATCGCAGGGAGGCGACAAGACCTCCTCTGCCATGCAGTGAGTGCTAAAAACTGACTGAACCGCTAGACATGCCAGGCGCGAAGGCAAACCTAAAACCAGGCACTGCCTCTCACCTGAAGAGCCCGAAGACAGGATGGAGCAGCAGTTCGTGCCGACCAACCAACCCACTGCGGCCCGCGTCCCACGCGCGTCGCCACTCCCAGAGGGGTTTTGTCGCACATCAGGACCAGACGCGACGCCGACGTCTCTGCCTTGAAATCAAATCGAATCGCTGACGCATCATTCAGAAGATTACGGACCGGCGTTGCAGCAACATCTGCGATCGCAACTGGATCGGCAGCGACCTGCGTGCCATCCAGATAACGTGTTTCCGGCCATGCAAAGATGGACGTATCTTCTGCCCTCAGTAAAGGCAGTGCATCGGCAACTTCCGTGAGAACGGTCTCTCCGTAGACGGCATCCGCATCAATCACTCCTGCCGCTGCCGCGGTTGCCGTCATGTTGGCCGCGGTCTGCATGCGCTGCGCAAGGAGCGCCATCCATAGCGTGCTTGGCACCAAGCAACATGCCAGCACCAAGCCCGCCACTACGACACGGCGCGGGTGAAAATGTCCATACCGAACGAACGACCACAACAACAGACCGCTCCAGAACAGGACCGACCAAGGCAGATAGCGCCCAGCCAGCAATTGCTCGGGAAAAGACTGGAAATAGATGGCGCGCGCCAAAGCGATTGCCGCTCCGATGGCGAGCGCAAACCAGGCAATCGAGATCGCTGTCAGCTCTGCAACCGATTCCGCCCGCCGACGCCAGAGTGAGTAGGTAATGCCCATCAACCCACCCACACCCAATCCCCCTATCAATCTGTGCGGCCAGGCCGAGATCATGACCGGGCCGAATAACGCCGTGTATGCATTGGAAATTGCAACTGCAACTGCCCTCAAGGATTCCACTGGCAATTTTGCTGCAACGTTTACGTCAACCAGTGGAAGGCAGGCATAAATAAACGGCGCAGATAGCCAACGCAGCACAATATCCAACTGCGAAAGTGGCGCGATGATGCGCGCGCCCTGTGTGTGCGCATCACCAAAGCCCAGGACCAGCAGTAGAGATACAGAAAAGCCCGATAGCACAATGCACCATTGGGCCCATGACGCCCTACGCAGCAGCAACATCACCAGCAAAGCAACGAACGTGGCTATGCCCGCACCAAAACAGAAGGTCGCTGCGAACCCGCAGAGTGCCGCCAGTACGGCGCGCCACCAACCGCTGCCATGACCAAGCAACCAACAACCGGCGACCAGAAACGCGGTGATCAGATAGACATGCACCGACTCGTTTGCATGCACCAATGCCCGCTCGTTTCCGAGCCAGAAAATACTCGTCGCACAAACCAGCCCAGCGGCAGCCTGCGCCAAAGAACCCAGACGCTCGGTACGCACCAGACGCAGCAACATCCACACTGTCAGCAATGCCAGCGCAATACCTACCCAGATCTGCAGCCATTGATTGCCATCGAACCATCTGAGCTCTGCCAGACGCAGCAGATTGGGCAGGACCTCACGATGTCCGTTATCCACCGCAAGTACATTCCGCGGCCAAGGCTGGCCAAGGAGATTTTTCGCGAATCGCCATGGATCGGCATAGAGCACCTTGGGCGACAGCGTAACCATCGCCAACACACCGATTGCAAGATAGGACCACTTGGCACCAACCAGCAGCACCTCCGGCAGCTTGCTCCAAGCCCTGTCTGCCCGACGGCGGTCGCCGGAATCGCCGGGTAAATCCTTATATTTGCGCTGCAATTGCTTTTCCTTTTTTCCTTGTCGACTATGACCGGCCGTTGGACCACGCAGAAGGCCGCTTGAGCAGTGTTGTGACTCGAACAGACTGCTCTACTCGGCGCTCGAACGTTACAACCCAGCATCATTCGTGACAGTGAGCGGCTGTTCCCACCAATCCTCGACGCTGCCATCGTGGCCGTGCAGGCGCAGCCCCAGCCAATGCGTGCCGGGCGGCACCGCGTGGGTATCGAGCGTGGCGGTGAAGCCGACGTTGGGGTGTTGCGGGTCGGTGGAGATCTTCCAATACGGGCGCACGTCGAGCGGCGTGCCGTACTCGGCCTGCGCGGCCGGGCGGCCGTCGAGCAGCAGTTCTACATCCGACAGGCCGACGCCATCCTTGAATGCCCAGCCGCGCACTTGCACCTGCCCGGACACGCGTACATCGGGCAACGGCGTATCGATCCAGGCCATCGCCGGGGCGATGCACGGGCCGGGCTGACGTTGTGCGGGCAGTGCGAACAACAGAAAGCGTTGATAGCCATGGTCGGTAGACACCACCGTGGGCGGCGGCAACGGCCCGACCATGTCGCAGATGGCGTGGTAACGCTTCAGCAGGTCGCGATAGCGCTGATCGCTGGGCGAGAGCACCAGCAGGCGCGGTCCGGCACGCGTGCCGTCACTGAGCAATCCCCACTGCAGCAACTGCGCGCTGCGTCCGTGCTTGTCGTTCAAGTCCGCGCGCAACACTTCCACGTTGGCATCGTGCAACTGGAAACCGAGCTCGGCGCCGACCTTGAAGTTTTCCGCCAGCACCCGCGTGCCCGGCGGCATCTGTGCCAGTCTGGTTTTGACCGCACCCGCCAGGTGGTTCCAGCCGGCGAAATTACGCGGATAGTATTTTTCGCCAGCCGCATGCGCGCGAATCGACGGCACCGACACTGCAAGGTAATAACCGTAAGCGCCCAACGTGCCGAGCAAGGCGATCACCCATGCGGCGCGACGCAGCGCATGCGGCCAACGCATCAGGATGACCGGCACCGCGACCAGCAAGGCCAGATAGCCCGGCAGCGGCCAATGGAAGCTGATCCGCTCGGCATCGCTGAAGAAACCGAGCACGAAGATCGCCACGGTCGAAATGCCGCCCAGCAAGCCGAAATAACGCCATTGCGCACGCGAGCCGCCGCCGGCACGCGTGCCAGCCAGCCCGACCTTGACCATCGCCCAGGCCAGCAGCGGCGTCACCAGCACCGCCTGTATCAGCAAGAACCACAGCCCGGTGATCTGGAAGCGCCATGGATGCCGGTCGACCAACTGGAAGCGCAGCCCGGCCTCGTCATGGTCGGTATTCCAGAACAACAGCGGCAGCCAGCTCATCGCGCCTACGGTCAGCGCCATCCAGATGCGTGGGTCGCGCATGACCGCGCGCCCCTGCGGAATGCACAGCAACGCGATGCAGCCCACCCCGATCACGCCGATAAAGCGGTAATGGCTGAGCGCACCGATCACCAGCCCAATGGCGAGCTCGAGCGCACTGGTGGCGTCGACTTCGCGCAGCAGCCGCGCGCCAGCGTCCATGCACAGCACCGCGGCCAGCGCCATCGGCACGTCGGGCACGGCCAAGATGCCGAGCGTGGCCGATAGCGGCATCAGCAAGGTCAGGCTGCCGGCCTGCCAGCCCAGGGTGGAGCCGAACCAGCGCGTGGCGATATGCGCGATCAGCCACGGCAGCAGCGCGGCGATGGCCAGAAACGGCAGGCGCAAGGCCAGCAGATGATGCCCGCCGACTTCCACACCCAGCCGCGCCAGCCAGGCCGTCATGCCGGGCAGATCCGAATATGCGGCGGCCAGATGCTGGCCTTCCTGCCAATAGAACGCCTCGTCCACGAACAGCGGCAGCCGCGCGGCAATCAACAGCTTGACGGCTGTCGCCAGTGTCCACAGGATCACGAAAGTGCGATGTGCGCGTTGATCCCCTTGCATTGCCCTGTGCACTCTTCTTTCACCTACGGAATTGTGATGTCGACACCGCTGCGTTCCACGGAAATGCTAACCGATGCGCTGCGCCAATCGCTGCGGCGCGCACAAGACCAGGTCAATTCGCTGTTGCTGGGCAAGGCGCAGGAAGTGCGTCTGGCGTTCGTGGCGCTGCTGTCCGGCGGGCATTTGCTGATCGAGGATCTGCCCGGCCTGGGCAAGACTACCCTCGCCCACGCGATGGCCTCCAGCCTGGGGCTGGGCTTCCAGCGCGTGCAGTTCACCTCCGATTTGCTGCCGGCCGATGTGCTGGGCGTATCGGTGTACGACGCCGCCTCGCGCCAGTTTCAGTTCCATCCCGGCCCGGTGTTCACCAACGTGCTGCTGGCCGACGAAATCAACCGCGCGCCGCCACGCACGCAAAGCTCGCTGCTCGAAGCCATGGCCGAACAGCAGGTCACGCTCGACGGCGTCACCCATGCGCTGCCCGAACCCTTCTTCGTGATCGCCACGCAGAACCCGGTCGACCTGTCCGGCACCTTCCCGCTGCCGGATTCGCAACTGGACCGCTTCCTGCTACGACTCAGCCTGGGCTATCCCAGCGCCGATGCCGAGCGCGCGCTGCTGTCGGGCGTGGACCGGCGCGAGCTGATCGCCCAGGCGGTGCCGCAACTCAGCGATACCGAGGTGGTCGCACTGCGCGCGGTGGTCAGCCAGATCCATACCAGCGATGCGCTGATCGGCTATGTGCAGGCCTTGCTGCTACGCAGCCGCCAGCACGCCGGCGTGCGCGTCGGTCTGTCGCCGCGTGCCGGTATCGCGCTGCTGCGCGCGGCCAAGGCCTACGCGCTGCTGCTAGGGCGCGAGCACGTGCTGCCGGAAGACGTGCAGGCGCTGTTCGTGGCCGTGGCCGGGCATCGGCTGGTGCCAGAGGCCGAATCGTCGTCCGGGCCGGCACTGGCCAAGGCGCTGCTGCACAGCGTGCCGGTGGACTGACCCAGGTGCGTGCGCACTTGCGCGGCATCGGCCGCCGACTCAGCCTGCTGGCGCGTCCGCGGGGCGCGGAGGCCTTGCCGATCGTGCTGGATCGGCGGCGCATCTACGTGCTGCCGACGCGCTTCGGGCTGTTCGTCACCGCCTTGCTGCTGGCAATGCTGCTGGGTGCGTTGAACTACAACAACAACCCCGCCCTGCTGCTGGCCTTGCTGCTGGCGACCGCCGGGATTGCCAGCAGCATCATGGCGCACCTGCAATTGTCGGCGCTGCGCATCGAGGCGGTGTCGGCCGAGCCGGTGATCGCAGGCGAGCCATTACGCATGCGCGTATCACTGGCGCGTCGCGACACCCGCGTGCGTCGCGGATTGCGTCTGGACCATCTGGAGAGCAGCGGTTTTTGCTCGTTGATCGAGCACGACATGGCCGACGTCGACCTGCTGGTGCCCACCGAACGGCGCGGCTGGCAGGACATCGAACGCATCCGCCTGTCCAGCACCCAGCCGCTGGGGCTGGTGCGCGCCTGGTCGTGGGCCTGGCCGGAAACGCCGTTACTGGCCTATCCCAAGCCCGAAGAACAGGGGCCGTCATTGCCCGAAGGCGCCGGTTCGCCCAACCAGACCCGCCTCCACGCGCAAGGCGAGGAGTTGCACCAGCTGCGCCCATATCGCGCCGGCGATGCGCCACGCACCATTTCCTGGAAGCACTCCGCGCGCCGCGACAGCCTGCTGGTGCGCGAATACGAGCAACCCCTGGGCATCGAAGTCACGCTGGACTGGCGCACGCTCAACGCACTGCCCTACGAACGCCGCATTGCGCGGCTTGCCCGCTGGATCAACCTGGCCGAGCGCGACGGGCGACGCTACCGGTTGCTGCTGCCGGGCCAGCCGCCGCTGGGTCCTGCACAAGGGCCCTCGCATCATCATCTGTGCCTGCGCGCCTTGGCCTTGCTTCCTCGTGACTGAGCCGTCCCTCCCGATCACCCAGCCCAGCCGCGGCTGGGTGCTGGCCACCAGTTGGCTGGCACTGGCGCCGTTGCTGTTGCAGCTACCGGGGTTGCTCGCCGGCACCATTGCCGTGGCCGCCGTGCTGGTCGTCGTACTGAGCTGGCGCGGCACCTTGATGGCACCGGTGCGGCTGTTGCTGGTGGTCGCGATGCTGGCGGCGGTGTATTGGCAGATCGGCATGCGCTTTGGGCGCGACACCGGCTGCGCGGTGCTGGCGTCGATGCTGGCGATCAAGGCTTCCGAACTGCGCACCTTGCGCGATGCACGCAGCCTGCTGGGTTTTGCATTGTTCGCCCCATTCGCGGCCTTTCTGCTCGACCAGGGGCCGGCGACGATGGGCCTGGCGCTGCTGGCGGTAGTCAGCGCGCTACTCAGCATGCAGCGGCTGGCCGACGAAGAGCACCGCACCGGCACGCCCGCCCTGCGCCTGCAACTGCGCAGCATCGGCAAGCTGGTCGCCATCGGCGTGCCGTTGGCGCTGGCCACGTTCTGGTTGCTGCCGCGGCTGAGTTCGCCGCTGTGGGGCGTGCCCGAGCGCGCGCTGTCGCGTCCCGGCCTGTCGGACAACATGTCGCCGGGCGAATGGATCGACCTGATGGCCGACGACAGCCCGGCCTTGCGCGTGCAGTTCACCGGCAAGGCACCGCCGCCAGAGCAACGCTACTGGCGTGGGCCGGTGATGTGGGACTTCGACGGCCGCACCTGGCAGCGCGCGCGCTGGACCGGTCGCGGCCAACCCGCCTCGGTCACTGCCGGGCCGCAGACCTACCGCTACCGCCTGGACTACGAGCCCACCGACCGTCGCCAACTGGTGTCGCTGGACCTGCCCACGCAAGCGGTGGCCAATGCCGAGCTGTCGCCCGACTACGAACTGTTTGCGCAGCGGCCACTGAGCGCGTTGACCCGCTGGGAGCTGCAATCGGCACCACCGGCACGTTTCGATACCGACCTTCCAGACCAACTGCGCAAGCGTGCGCTCGCCCTGCCACCCGGTTTCAATCCACGCACGCTCACCCTTGCACGGCAATGGCGCGCGGAAGCCGGCAGCAACGACGATGCGGTGGTGCAGCGCGCACTGCAGTGGATCACCCGCGAGTTCGCCTATACGCTGGACACGCCGCTACTCGGGCGCAACAGCGTCGACGAATTCCTGTTCCAGCAGAAAGCCGGTTTTTGCGAGCACTTCAGCTCCTCGTTCGTGGTGCTGATGCGCGCGGCCGGCATCCCGGCGCGCGTGGTCACCGGGTATGCCGGCGGCACCTACAACGGCTTCGGCAATTACTGGGTGGTGCGGCGCATGGATGCGCATGCCTGGACCGAAGTCTGGCTGGCCGACCGCGGCTGGGTGCGCGTGGACCCGACCGCCGCAGTGGCGCCGGAACGCATCTACGACACGCTCGAAGATCGCGTACAAAACGGTGCAGGCAACAACTTCGCCCAGCTCGGTGCCTGGGAAAGCCTTGCCCAGGTCAGCGATCTGCTGCGCCGCGGCTGGAACGACCTGGTGCTGTCCTTCGATGCCGACCGCCAGCAACGCCTGTTGCAGCCGTTCGGCATCGATCGCCTCGACACCACGCAGCTGGCCGCCATCTTCGGCATCTTCGCCGTCAGCGCACTGGCCTGGATGGGCTGGTTGCTGGCGCGCGGCGAGCGTGAGCGCGATCCGCTGCTGCGTGCCTGGCATCGGCTCGGCTGCCGCTATACCAAGCTTGGCCTGGCACGCGAACCCTACGAACCGGCCATCGCCTGGGCGCAACGTGTCGCCCGTTCACACCCGAATACGGCATTGTTGCCGCTCAGCCAACGTTTCGCTGCCGCGCGATACGCTGGCGCTGATTCGGACAGCGCCTCACTCCTTAAAGATCTGCTGCAGCATCGCCCGCGAACCGGAGCTTCCTCGCGAGTACCCGCTTTCTTCTTCCCATTGTCGCTGTGCTCGGGCTCGCAGCCTGCGCGACTGCGCCCAAGCCGCTGCAGGGCCAGTTTCCTACGGTCAGCCCGAGCGATTCCACTGCGAGCGCCCAGGTCGGTACGTCCGTGCGTTGGGGCGGCAAGATCATCCAGACAACACCGAGCCAGGGCCAGACCTGCTTCGAGCTGATCTCGCGCCCGCTCAATGCCAGCGGGCGCCCGGACCGCAACGCCGTGGATGCCAGCGATGGCCGCTTCCTGGCCTGCCGTTCGGGCTTCTACGATCCGGCCGTGTTCGAGCCGGGCCGCGAAGTGACCTTCATCGGCAAGATCGAAGGCTATGAAACCACCAAGATCGGCGAGTACGACTACAAGCTGCCCAAGGTGAATGCCGACGTGGTCTATCTGTGGCCCGTCTTGCGCGAGGTCGACGTGGTGCCGGCGTACCCGTATGGCCCATGGGGCGATCCGTGGGGCCCGCGTTGGGGCGGCGGCTGGGGCTGGGGTGGCCGAGGTTGGTGGTAATCGACCGCTAAATAGTTCTCACACAAAAACGCCGCTCGTAGGGAGCGGCGTTTTGTTTATGCGATCTGGGGAACTCGCATCAGGCGCGTTATGCGCTCAGGCGACGCTTGATCGAGAAATGCGTCAGGGCGTACCGAAACGCCCCAACGGCGCGCCGGCCAGCAGATGCAGATGGATATGGAACACCGTCTGGCCTGCATGCTCGCGGCAGTTCATCACGATGCGATAGCCATCCTGCGCCAGTCCCTGTTCGCGCGCGTACGACGCCGCAGCAAGTGCGAGCTTGCCGACCAGCAGCGCCTGCTCTGGCGGTACATCGTCCAGCGTGGGAATGGCGTGCTGCTTGGGAATGAACAGCACATGCACCGGCGCTTGCGGTGCGATGTCCTGAAAGCCCAGCACCTCGTCGTCTTCGTAGACGATGTTGGCCGGGATTTCGCGACGAATGATCTTGCCGAAGATGGTGTCGGTCATGGGTGGGGAATCGGGAATCGAGAGTAGGGAATCGCAAGAGCTTACCGCGCCCGCCATTGCTTTCGCTTCTCCGATTCCCGATTCCCCACTCCCAATCCCCCGCGCTCAAAGCACCTCACTACGCGTGCCAAAGGCATGCGACAAGGTGCCGCGATCCACGTATTCCAGCTCGCCGCCAAGCGGCATGCCTTGCGCGAGTCGGCTCGGGCGCACCGCATGCTGTCGCGCCAGTTGCGCCAGGTAATGCGCTGTCGCCTCGCCTTCGACCGTGGCATTGGTGGCGATGATCATTTCGGTGACCTCACCGGCGGCCAGACGCTCGCCGAGCCGGTCCAGCCCCAGCTCGCGCGGGCCGATGCCATCCAGCGGCGACAAGCGCCCCTGCAGAATGAAATACAGCCCGCGATACCCGGTGGCGTGCTCGATCGCAAGGCGATCGGCTGGCGATTCGACCACGCATAGCTGTTGCCGGTCGCGACTGGCGCTGGCACAGATCGCGCAGATCTCCGACTCGGTGAAGTCGCGGCACTGCGCGCAATGGCCGACCTTCTCCACCGCATTGGCCAACGTCGTGGCCAGGCGACGCCCACCCTCGCGCTCGCGTTCGAGCACGTGGTAGGCCATGCGCTGCGCCGATTTCTGGCCCACGCCCGGTAGCACCCGGAAGGCCTCGATCAGTTGTTCGAGAAGAGAGGACATCGAGTTGGGAATCGGGAATCGGGAGTGGGGAATCGCAAAGCCAAAGACAATCTCGCTTTGACGATTCCCGATTCCCTACTCCCGATTCCCCGCCTCTCAGAACGGCAGCTTCATGCCCGGCGGCAGCTGCATGCCGGCAGTGGCCGAGCCCATCCGGTCCTTGGACTCGGCATCGATCTTGTTGGAGGCATCGTTGAAGGCGGCGGCGATCAGGTCCTCGGCCATCTCCTGGTCGGAGAGGATGCTGGGGTCGATCCGCACCTTGCGGCACTCCTTGGCACCGGTCAGCGTCACGCTGACCATGCCGCCGCCGGCAGTGCCGGTGACTTCCAGCTTGGCCAGTTCTTCCTGGGCGCGCTGCAGGTTTTCCTGCATCTTCTGCGCCTGCTGCATCAATTGGGCAATGTTCCCACGCATGTGTCGTTACTCGTCGTAAGGGCGGATGGAATCGGGAACCACCCGCGCGCCCTGCTGCTGAATCAGCTGCTGCACATTCGGGTCGTTCATGAAGGCGGTTTCGGCCGCGCTCTGGCGCTCGCCTTTCTGGCGATTGGCCCGCTCGTGCAGGGTCTCGACATCGGCACTGCCGGTTTCGATGACGATGCGCGGGGTGTTTCCCAACTCGGGCGCGAGCGCTTGCGCAAGGTTGGCGATAGAGCGTTCGGAGTTCAGATATTCAAAGCCCGGCGCCAGCGCCAGACGCAGCACGCCATCGCGATGACTGACGAAGGCAGCATTGGCCGCAAGCTGGCGCGAGGGGCCGTTCAAGCCGCTCCGGGTGACCAGCTCCAACCATTGCTCGGCGTCGGCAATCTGGCCGTCGTCGAGCAGGACCGACGGATCGGGTGTTGGCGATGCTGCGGATACGGCAGTCGCGGAGGGTGTCGCCACAGCCGGCGCTGCATCCGCGGCGAGCGCAGGTGCCACCGCAGCCACCGGAGGCGCAACTGCAGCTTCGGGCGCAACTGCGACAGGTTGTGGCGCCACAACTGCTGCCGGGGCTGCCATTGCGGCTTCCGGCGCGGACACAGCGGGCGACGCGGAGACGGGCGCAGATGTCGCACGCACGGGCGCATCGTCCATCGCCCAGGGCGGCGTGTCGTCGTTGCGCGCGGGGGTGGCTGACGGCGAAGCATCGGAAGAGGCCGCCGGAGCAGTCAGGACGACAACCGGTGCAGGCGTTGTAGCGACCACTGCAACTGCGGGCGCCGGACGCGCCACATCCGCCGCAACGGCAGCCGGCGTCGCTTCAATCGCCTCGGCATGCTTGGCCACTGCCTGCTTCGCTACTGCAGCAGGCACCGCCGCGACCGGTGCAGCAATCTGACCGCCAGCCGCTGCCGAACGCGCACCGCTACCGGCGCCAGCACCGCGTCCGTCATCAGCGCCACCAGCAGGCACCGCCGCCGCAGGACGGAAGGCCAGCATGCGCAGCACCGCCATCTCGAAACCGGCGCGCGGGCTCGGCGCCAGATACAGATCGCGACGCCCGTTGAGCGCCATCTGATACCACAGCTGCACCACTTCCGGCCGCAGCTGCGCGGCATACGCGGTCGGGTCGATGCCATCGCCGACAAACGCCACCGACGGCACCAACTGCTGCACCTGGATGCGGTGCAAGGCCTCGGCCAGCGCCTCCAGCACACCGCTCCAGTCGGGCGAAAACTCTGCCAACGCCGCCACCACCTGCAGCAGGCGCGCGCCATCGCCATCGGCCAGCGACTGCAACATCGCCCCGACCTGGGTGCGGTCGACCGTGCCGAGCATGGTGCGCACCACGTCCTCGCGCAACGCGCCGCCGGCATAGGCGATGGCCTGGTCGAGCAGCGACAACCCATCGCGCAACGAGCCATCGGCGGCCTTGGACAGCTGCACGATCGCCGATGGATCCGATTCGATCTGCTCGGCGGCCAGGATCCGGGTCATCTGGCCCTGGATCTGATCCTCGTCCAGCCGCTTGAGATTGAACTGCAGGCAGCGCGACAGCACGGTCACCGGCAACTTTTGCGGGTCGGTGGTGGCCAGCAGAAACTTCACGTGCTCCGGCGGCTCTTCCAGGGTTTTGAGCAGCGCATTGAACGCCGCCTTGGAGAGCATGTGCACTTCGTCGATCAGATAGACCTTGAACTTGCCACGCGAGGGCATGTACTGCGCGTTCTCGATCACCTCGCGCACATCGTCCACGCCGGTGTTGGAGGCGGCGTCGATTTCCAGCAGGTCGATATAGCGGCCGGCATCGATATCCAGACAGGCCGGGCACGTGCCACACGGATCGGCACTGGTGCCGGTCTCGCAATTGAGCGACTTGGCGAAGATGCGCGCGATGGTGGTCTTGCCCACGCCGCGGGTGCCGGTGAACAGAAACGCGTGGTGCACGCGCCCACTGTCGAGCGCGTTACTGAGCGCGCGGACCACATGTTCCTGGCCAACGAGTTCGGCAAAACGCTTCGGGCGCCACTTGCGGGCGAGAACAAGATAAGACATCGGGCAACCAGCTTCCTCTGAACCGATATTGTGCCATGGCGCGCCAGATTGATCGTTCAGCAGTGGTACCCGGCCGTCCCCGCTGACCGAGGTCGCCCGGCAAGCGTGTTTGCTTAACCTGAGGGCCTACATCGGCGGCATGCTCCCGACCGCAGAGATCGTTCGCCTTGTTAACCGCGCCTGCGGCGGCTAGAATCCCGCTCCTGCCGCTGACCCAGTCGGACGGCAGGTACGGAGAGGTGTCCGAGTGGTTGAAGGAGCACGCCTGGAAAGTGTGTAAGCGTCTAAACCGCGCTTCGGGGGTTCGAATCCCCCTCTCTCCGCCAGAATACGCAAACCCCTGAGAAATCAGGGGTTTTTTTGTTAGCGTAAAAACTGGCTGCAGCTGCGCAAGTCGGAACACACGACGCCCATGCGCATTCCTCATCATCTCGTTCGAGCCCCCTCCGGACTTTGGTCCTATCGCCAGCGTGTCCCGGTCGATTTGCAGCCCATCGTGGGTCGGCAGACCTTCAAACGCACCCTGCACACTTACGACATGCGCGAGGCTCGGCTGCGCGCGCTGACGCTGGCCGCCCGCTATGCTCAGGTCTTCATTGTGTTGAGGGAACGACGCATGCAAAGCCGAGACGACGACTTGGACGCGCTCCTCGCGCGCCTGACCGGCACCGAACGTCCGCAGGAGTTGACGCTGAATCGGACGCGCTCGGCGGATGGGTCGATCACCGAGCAATGGCAGATCGACAGCCCAGAGGACGTCACGCTCTACCAGCAACTCATGGCGCTCACGGCCCCGCAGCCCAGCGCGTTGGGGGAGTTGATTCATCAGCACGTGGCGCCCCTCCCGACGCCACGGCGGACGACGAAGCCCGCCCTCGAATCAATCACGCTCGGGAAGGCCCGAGACACCTGGCTGAACAGCCTCAAGGGCAGCACCTTGCCCAAGACCTGGACCATCAAGCGGACCGCCATCGAGCTGTTGACCAGCTTCCTGGGCGAGAAGACCAAGCTACACACGATCACCCGCTCGGACCTGGCGCGTTGGTATCAGGACATGCGAGAGAAGGGAGCATCTACACCCACGCTCACCAACAAGCAGTCCTACATCGGCGGCAAGGGCGGGTTCTTCGAGTGGGCCCAGGCCTCGGACCACTACCCCCGGGGCGACAACCCTGCGTCCGGGCACGTGAGCTATTCCACCCGCGAGAAGCGGGCCAGGCGCAAGTTCGGGTTCAAGGCCTACGACGCCCACCAGGTCCAGGCCCTGTTCGCACCGGCTGCTTTTGAAGCCCTGCCCCTGGCGGCACGGTGGGCATCCCTCATTGGCCTGTATACCGGCGCCCGTGCTTCGGAGGTCGGCCAACTGCTGACCGCCGACGTAGTCGAGGAAGGCGGCATCCCCTGCATCCAGATTTCGGATGAGGGCGAGCACCAGAAAGTGAAGACGGACGTGAGCTTGAGGACCGTGCCGATTCATCCCGACCTGCTTGCCTTGGGCTTTCTGGGCTGGGTCGAGCAGGCGCGCGCCAAAGGCCAGGAGCGCTTGTTCCCAGCGGCCAAGGCCGATGCCAAGAACGGCCAAGGCAACTGGATCTCCAAGGCCTTCAGCCGGCACCTGGCCGAGGTGGGCAAGAACTGGCCCAAGGCCAAGCGTGGCTTTCACTCGCTGCGCAAAACCCTGATCCAGGAGTTGCAAGGCGCCGGTGTGGTGTCCGAGCTCCGGGCTCAGTTGGTCGGCCACGAGTTGGACGACGAACACCACGTCACCTACAGCCGGGACTTCACCGCCAGCGAGAAGCTTGATGGGTTACGGGGCGTGTCGCCGGGCCTTTCGGTGCTCAATTACGAGCTTAGCCTTGATTCCTTATCGGCCTTGATGAATCAGACAACGTGAGTCGTTCCCTTTGCGCTCAAGCGCCTTGATACTCCAGCGCCATCTTCGCCGAAGGCTCCCCGGATTTCCGGGGAGAACTTGCTTGCTCCGCTGATGGCTCCACCTTCTCAAGAAATGGAACCTCAAGACTTCTCGGGGCGGTCCAGCAATCGGCGGCACGACGCCATCTACGTATGCGAAACAGCTGACCAACACCGATATCACAAACCCCGGCCTCTAAGCCCGACTGCTACTCAGATTGGGGGGACGTCGCCTTTGATTCACGCATGAATTTGCAGCAAATCAATAAAGCGATTAGCCAAGCTATTACTGGATAAATTCCGCTCCAAACTTTATCCGCATAATCGAGATCAAATGCCACGAGAACGACAAGGAAGCACACCATAAGGAATGCAAATGCCATCGCACTTGCCGCAAAAAAATCCTGGCGATCATCTTAATGCTCATCACTTGCAGCCACATTTTGAAACGGATGAATCTACAGCTGTGGTTGAGCCGGCAACACCGCCAGCGCCTATCTTAAAGCCACGACTCGGGCCGTTCTCGAAGAAGTTGTAAGCACCCGACCTCTCAGGAGGACTCAATGATCCACATCGCCGCCGACCTGGATCATTGAAACGCCATAGCCGGCGAATACGGTGATGCCAGCGCTCCACATTGAAAACCACCCATTCAAAACGAAGGGCATCATCTGCTACCAAATTAGGCTCCTACCGCTGGATTTGAGCAGAGCCTACTATAAATATCAGGATTCACGTTATTCCACCGATACCGCCTGCCGGAGGTCGCCCCTAAAAACACGACTTTCTGATATTTCAGCGACTCGCCGCTCGCCTTCACCTCCCTGCTCTCACATCCATAACGTATGTCCACGATAGTGGCGCCTGCAAATCCAACGTTGTCCTGAACAAGATGGTATTGGACCGCAGGCAACTGGCGATCGAACAACTCAGAAACAGTCACACTCTGAGCAGTCTTAAAGGACATCATCGTGAGACCCGAATCAATGTCAGAGTAAACATCGATTTCGGTAGCATCACTAGGTATGCCACCTAGCGACGCTGAAACTGAAAAATCATTCGATGTCTCCAGGCTTTCCAAATCCTTATAAATTCTTGGAGCGTCATAAGGTGCGCAGCCTGAAAGCGTAAGCAGGGCAAACAATAAAATCTTGGCTCTACTCATCCTGACCTCACTCCGAGATGCAATAGAATAGAAAGCCAACGGTGCTCCAAGACAAGCCAAATCATAAGCAAGATCGACTCCGTCCCACTGAAGATTTTACGGGGCCACACGACATTCCTACGAAGCTTCCTGGCCCACAATAAAATTATTGTAAGAAGCTGCCACACCAAAATGAGCGTTAAAATAACCTTCTTATCCAGGCTCTTGAGATTTTCGCCATTCTTAATTTGTCGAGAGGACTAGGGAAGAAGGCCCCATGTGATTGGGTGCTGAGAGCTTTTATACCTCAGTTATTTACGCGAAAGGTGAAAAGCTCCACCCCTTACGTAGCCGTTCCCACCTTGATACTCAACTTCAACCACATAATCCGCCTTATTCAGGTAAACCACTTTCTTAACTGGCAGGGGCTCGAAGCCACCCCCAACACTTCCGGACCATCTGATTTTTTATAAACCGTCACTTCGCCAACGGGAATGATCTCCATATCCGGAGCACAGCCCGTAATAGTCAACGTCAGCAGAAGAGCCATTAACAATGTCCGGAACCGCGCGATCATGGCCTAGCCTGAAAGAGTGAATGTGACTTTTTCACAGCTGGATTGATATACAGCATCATATTCAGAGTCTCCGGAAAAATAGCATTCAATGGAGATAATGGCATCCCCATATCCCGCAAGCAATTCTGAAGCGGGGAACCACAGTTGTTCGTCAAGCCATATTCCCCTTGATCTTTTGACAAGCAGGTAGCTAAAGCTTTTTCCTGCGATGGACTCATATCCAAGTGGTGCACAACCGCATCCCTAATTTCATGCTGATTGCTGGAATACCAAGGATCTATCGTGTTTCCTGCCGGGCCATATGAGAAACCTTGACCATAAGCATCCACCGACACGTGGCCAAACGTTGAGTGCAATTTCCCGTAGCTGGGGATGCCACCCGTATAAGGCAATGGCATCCAAATATAAACATCAGCCAATCCCAGTGGATCAATTTTGCCATAAGGACTCCCGCCAACATAGGCATACGTGGCAATCCCTCCATCAAGCCCAATCGGATCACTCTGCCCATATCGCCCGGTAGCAGCATCGTAATCCCGGAAGTAATTCTGATTTAGTCCACTGGCCGCATCAAACCGCTGCCCTGGGAACCGCATATCCAACACCAACGCCGCACCATCGCCATCCGGATCCTGATTCGGCGCCGTGTTGCCGAAGGCCTCGCCCTTCAGGCTCCAACTCCACACCGCCACGTTACGAACCGGGTCAACCACCACACGCGGGCTACCCAGGTGATCGGGCTCGATGTAGTGCAGCTTGTTGGCGTTGGCCAGCAGGCCCACCGGTAGGTCGTCCAGCCAGATCACCTGCTGCTTGGGCGCGCCATTGGTGTCGTAGTCGCCCAGCCAGTGGCCGGCTTCATCGTAAAGTGTGTAGGTGTTGGTGGTGCCGAGGAAGCGGCGCACCTGCTCGCCTTTACCGTTGTAGCGGTAGTTCATCACCACCGCGCCTGCGCGCTTGACCATGCTCATGCGACCGGATGCGTCGTAGGGGAACTCCCGCGCCTTGCCACCGATACTCAGCGTATTGCCTGTCTTGTCGTAGGTGCGCGCCACGCCAGCTACTGCACTCAGGCGATGATTGGTCGTTGGATAGGTGTAAGCCTGTGTCACGCTGCCGACCTTGGCGCTGAGGCGATTGCCGGTGGCGTCATAGCTATAGCCATCAATGACGGTTCCGGTGACACCGTCGGTGAGGGCTGTGAGGCGGCCGAGCGTGTCGTAGCCCAGGCCGATCTCCGGCGTCGGATTGCCGGCTGGGGTCAGTGAGGTGAGATTGCCCACCTCATCGAATCCGAACCCGACATCCAGACCGCCAACCGCTTTGTCCTGAATGGCCTTGGGGCGGTAATCCTGATCGTAAGCTCGGGTCAGCACGCGGCCGTTGCCGTAGGTCCAACCGGCCACCGGGCCCATCGGCAAATACGTGACACCCTTGACCAACACCTCGCGCGAGCCTCCAGGCGCGGTATAGCCCACCTCGGCGATCTGCCCCAGCTCATTGCGCACATAGTCAACCATCGCCTCGTCCGGATAGACCATGCTCGTCAAGTTCCCGCCTGCCGTGTAGGCATAACGGACCGTCAGTGCCTTGCCATTGGTCGTCTGGACCTTGCGCACCAGGTCACCGAATCGGTTGTAGCAATACTGCGTTGTGCCGCTGCCGTCCTTCATGCTGGCCAGGCGCCCGGCTGCGAACTGCTCTCCCGCCACGCAGACAGCCGGGGCCACGTCGTAGACAAAACGGGTTTCGAGCGCCGCATCGGCATAGGTCACCGACACTGGCCGGTTTAAGGCATCGTAGGTGTAGGTGGCCTGCCGGCTGGCTGCGTCCTTCCTGGACAGCACGTTGCCTGCGTCGTCGTAGGTGAAGCCGGTGCTGCCTGTGTCGGGACTCTGTAGCGCCAACAGTTCGCCCAGACCATTGCGCTGGTAGGTTGTCTTCAAGCCTTTCGGGTCCGTTACCACTGACGGTTGTCCAAGCACGTCGTATTGGAAAGCGCTCGTCACCTTAATGCCGCCAGCGTCTTCAATACTCTGCTTCAAGCGATGCAAGGCATCATAGGTATAGGTGCTTGACCTACCCATGGCATCTGTCCGCTCCTTCAACGTGCCCACTGCATCGTAGGTAAAATCCGTTGGGTTGCCCTGCGCATCTGCGGTTGTTTTTAGGTGGCCTAGCTCATCGTAGAGCCGGGACATGGTGGACTTAAGAACGCCTTTTGCATCCGTGATGTCCTCCTTGATCAGGTGTCCGGATTTGTCGAGCGTATAGAGGATGGCATTTCCGTAACGATCCGAAACCTTGGTCAGGCGGAATGCGCTGTCGTAGGTGAAGTCAGACACGTCGCCACCCGGCAGCGCAACCTGCTTGACCAAGCCGGTGGGCAAATAGCTGTAGCGCGTAATGCGGTCATCCGTCTCCGAGCCGCTGTCCTGTCCTCTGACCATGCTTGCCGTCAGCCGACCTCGCGCATCGTAGCTGTAGTCGGTCACAACCCCATTCGGATCCTTCTGCGACAACAGACGGCCGGCGCTATCGTAACTGAGGAACTGGGTGACCTGGCCCACTGCATTGGTGATCGTCTTCAGGTCTCCGCCCTGGGCCGCGGGATAGTAGTCGTAGGTGGTGGCGTCGCTGAGATCCGTGCGCGCTCCGTCCACACGCAGCAGCACTCCCACCAGGGGGCAGCTTCCTGCGGTTACGTCGACCTGCTCGCAATAGGTGAAGGTCTGCTGACGCTGCTTCCCGGAAACGGCATCTTGCTCGACCTGGGTCAGTGCTTGTGTCGACTCCCCGTAATTCAATGCCAGCCAAAATTAGAGGTCTGCGGTTGATGTTGATCACGGAACTCGGCGGGCGTTAGCCCGCCCAGGCTGTCGTGCGGGATCTGCTGGTTGTAGTCGGCCAGCCAGTGTTCGGTCTGTTCGCGAACCTCGCTCAGCGTGCGGAAGAGATGCATGTCCAGCACGCCGCGCCGGTAGCTGCCGTTGAAGCGTTCGATAAAACCGTTTTGCATTGGACGCCCCGGCTCGATGAAGTCCAAGGCGATGCCTTTGCGCTCGGCCCACTCGGCCAAGGCCAATGCGACAAACTCCGGGCCATTGTCCAAGCGAAGTTTGGCGGGGTAGCCGCGCCAGGCTGCGATGCGTTCCAAGGTGCGGATGACGCGGGCGGCCGGGAGATTCAAGTCCACTTCGATCGCCAAGGCTTCCCGACTGAAATCGTCGATGACATTGAACGTGCGGAAGCGTCGACCATCCCACAACGCATCGGACATGAAGTCGATCGACCATCCAGCATTGGGTCGCTCTCCGCATGCCAGCGGTTGTGGATGACGCGTCGGGACCCGGCGCCTGCTGCGACGACGTTGATTGAGTTTCATCAGGCAATACACGCGCCACACCCTTTTGTGATTCCACACATGTCCGCGACGGCGGATGATCTGAAAGAGCTTTCCAAAACCACGCTCGGGAAAACGCTCGGCCAATTCGGACAACAGCGCAATGACCTCCTCGTCGCGATCGGGACGACGCCGATAGCGCACTGTCGAGCGAGCCACGCCAACGACCGCACAGGCCCGGCGCTCGCTCCAGCCATGCTGCTCGACGAGCCAGGCAAGAAGCGGGCGTTTGTGCGCCGGGTCTACAGCTTTTTGCGATGACATCCTTCAATGCATGGTTTTCCATGGCGAGCTCGGCGTACATGCGTTTGAGCTTGCTGTGCTCGGTCTCCAGGTCGCGAAGGCGCTGCACATCGGCTGCCTCCATGCCACCGTACTTGGACTTCCAGACGTAGTACGTCGCATCGGAAATGCCCAGCTCACGGCACACATCCTTGACCTGGCGGCCGCCCTCAACCTGCTTCAGCGTGGCGACAATCTGGCTTTCGGTGAACTTGCTCTTGCGCATCGTTGGTCTCCTTGGTGGCTAGTGTGCCCGGAGACCTCTAGTTATGGATGGATCAATTTTACGGGGAGTCGACACGACCAGCAGCAGATATTTGGCAGAGCTTTACGCGCTGACCACCGGAATGATTCCTGCGGACGTTAGCTTTTTAGCAGACGTGCCAAAGACGGCGATTGTTCGACACCCCACTAGGTCCGTCCAGACTGACCTCTTGCGAGCGGTGTTGGACGCGATTCGAACGGGGGATAGCATCGAGATCAACTACCAGTCCATGAGTCGACCCGAGCCAACGCGGCGTCAGATCAGCCCGCGCGGGCTCGCATACGATGGGGCCCGCTGGCACGTGCGCGCGTTCTGCCATAGACGTGAGGCTTTCTGTGACTTTGTCTTCGCTCGCGTGATGGACTATGTCGCTCCCCTGCCCGCCCAGCACGTTCCAGAAGTAGATGAGGAGTGGGAGCGTCTGCTTACGATCGTGATCGGCCCACACCCTGACTTGTCACCAGGGCAGCGAAGGGCTATCGAGCTCGACTACGAAATGGTCGATGGGCAATTGGCCATATCAACTCGCCAATGCTTGGCCTACTACCTCTTACGGCGACTCGGAGTTCACCGTCGCACGGAAGACTTGCCAGGCAACGAACAGCAGATTGTTCTTCTGAATCGCGCAGAGCTTGCTCAACATGTGCCAGGCCTTATTGAATCGTGACACGTAGCCGGCCTTTGGAAGCTAAAACTGCGCCCAAGAACTTGATGAAGTTGCGACTTTAGTCACTTAGTTTTGGTGAGTAGCTTTCCACGTGGCCGAGACTCGAAGACACAGCGAGTGCTTAGATACGGCACGGCCGGCATCAGCCTTCAGCTGACTCCGCAATTTCGCGCAAACGTTTCAGTGCTTCTTTTTGCTTCGCGGCGGGAAGCTTGGCGACCAGCAGAATGACCTCCGCGAGGAGGTCTGACGTCGCATGAAAGTAAGCCACCGGCAAATCCAGCGCCTTTGCTAAGGCCTCAGCCGTCGCAGGGTCCGGGTCATGTTGCCCCGTCTCGTAGCGGCTCACGCGCGTGGCTCCCGACACCGAGTCCACCATCCCAATGCGCTCCGCCAGCTCGGCTTGTGTCCAGCCCATGGCCATCCGCGCATGGCGCAGACGCGTGCCATAGACCGTGGCCGGTGTCTTGGGTTTGGGCATCGAGAAGATTGCACGAAAGCTGAATTCCCTCAGTGTGCCGCTTGGAAGCGGGCGACTCATCTGCGATTATCGTAAATGCTGCCAGACCGGCGGTCTACAGGGGCTTTTCGTATGAAGCACACAGGACAAGGAGCGTTCGCTGCGCTCGTGGCGTTGACGCTCGTCTCTCCACTCAGTGTCCAAGCACAAGAGGTGCCGGAGCAGAAGTCCGGCTTCTTTCGTCAGCTCGGCAAGGGCTTGGCCGACACCGGCAAGCAAATGGTCGGCATCAAGACGAACACCGCAAGCAAGGCTGGCGGTCAGGGGACCGGCTCGATCTACACGCCCGTCAGTGGCGCCGGGAAGCTGCCCAACCTCTTCAAGGGCGACAACCACCAGGCTGCCCAGGCGGGGCGCCTGGACTGGCCCCGAGTCGCGTTGACCTTTACCGAGTGGGGGCATCCCTGCCCTGCTGGACCGCGGAAGCCCGCATCTGGACCAGCCCGACCGCCTCAAGCGTCGAGACCTTCCGCGCCTGCTTCGATGCTGCCGTGACGGAAACGGACGACCTGGGTGAGACGGCGGAGCTAAACAGCGCTGCGCTCTGGAAGGGCCGGGACACTTTAAGCGGTATCCGCGTGCTGCCCAGCAAGCCCAACACGGGCGCTCAGCGGTCCACGGGTCCCAACCCACCAGCTCAGCCATTCGTGGTCAACGTGAGCCGCCCTGGCGTCGCTGACCGCGCTGTGGACGTGTCGCTGCGCATCGCTTGGGTAGCCGGCTTTATCCAGACCGCCGACCTGCACCCCGGACCCAGCGGCCTGCTGACGCCCTTCAAGGACACACGGATGTGGATCGCTGGGTTCAAGCCCGACGGGAACCGCGACAAGTAACCCTGCCTCCTACTTCCCAATCCCTCTCGCTATCAAAGGACAGACATGAAACACGCAAGGATCGGCCTGGTCGCGTTGACCATGGCCCTGGGCCTGACCGCCTGCGGCGGCAAGCCTTCGTCTGACAATGCCAAGGAAGCCTTTGTCCAACTGCTGAAGGACAGCGGCGCCGGACAGGTCACCGACGTCCAATTCGAGCTCTCCGGCTGCGTTGAAGCGGAAGGCGCCGAGGGCTACCGCTGCGATACCCGCGGCCAAGCGGTGCTCAACATTGAGGGCCGGCAGGTGCCCATCCCGGTCAGCAAAAATCTTCGCTATGCGAAGGCCGACGGCACTTGGAGGGCCTACGCCAAATGAAGACCCAACCCGATTCGATTGTGGGAATGTCGGCAGGCGCCATCGGCGACTTCCGCGAAGACGGCGCCATGCGCGCTGCCTACAAGAAGGTTACTACTCCGCACAACCGGTTCTTCTGGTGGTTCTCGCTCAGCCTTCTCTTCCTGGGCCCGTTTGGCTTCATCGTTGGGCCGCTCATGGCTCGACGAGGTTTGCGAAAAGCAGAGCGCCTCTACGCTTTCGAGGCTCACATGGCCCGCCAGCGCGATCGTGGCTTCAGCTGGTGGCAGTGGTGGGTCATGACGCCGCTGACCGTGATGGGAGCTTTTGGGTTACCTCGGTGCTGAGCGGGCTGCCCATGTTGCTGCTCGTGCTTTGGGTCGACCTCAGCACATGAGGGATCGTTTAAAACGACGAAACAGCTCCGCTTGGCTCGATCGGCGGTTGCTCGCTATGAATCTTCCGCATACGTGAGAAATGCCTTCCAATCCATCTGCGCTCCATGCAGCCTCCGATATCTCCACGGTAAGCTACGATCCAATCAGGATGATTGACGCTTAGGAACCACCCCGCATGACGCTGCCCCTCCATCCCTCGTTGAAAGCCCTGATTCCGGAATGCAAGGAATGGCTTGAGCGCGCTCAAACATCGGGCGACATAGATCGTTACACCAGTGCTCTGCAAGAACATCTTAAAGCCACCGCAACGCTGAGTCCGAAGGCCGGCACGCAACTTGGGCGAATCAGCCACTTTTGGAGCATTGCGGCTTGCGATGCTTACTTTCGTTCCGACGTGGCCGAGCTTTCCCAGTTCCTCCACTGGACCATCGAAAGCCGCGCTCTGCTGCTCCGCTGGGATGCGGTGCATAGCCAAATGCACGCGCAGCTTGGCAATTGGCCAGCAGAGTATTCCGACAGCCTGCGCGCGGCGGGTCCTACGGCTTTGTCCTATTGGGACGCCGGCAACATCTGCACGCAGCGTTTTCTAGAAATGGCCGAAAAGGACGAGAGGCTCAACACGTTGCCTCAGTCCCGGCGCATCGCTCACAACACCCACGACGTGTTTTTGATTGCCTTGCTTTCCGAAGCCTATGGCCTCTCCACCACCTTTGAGCCACGCAAACCGTTGATCGCAGCATATCAAGGTGTCTTAGACAGCTGGAAGACCGACGACCAAGACACCTTTGCGCGAGAAATGAATCAGGCCGCTGAATTCCATCTCAGCCGAAGCAAAGCCAGCACTGGCTCTAAGTCCTATGAATTCGACCGCAACTTTGACCGCGTCTTCCCGGTCGAGTTGTTGGCCGTTCAAGCACTTAGGCGTCGCGATCATCTTCCAGATTTTACATGCGGCCACACGCTGATTGATGGGCCATGGTCTGTAGTGCGTGACATCGCTCCTGCTTCGCCCCACCCCCTCATCGCTGCCGTCTTGACGCGCGTGAAAGAGGACTACCCGCTGTTCCGTTGACCGACCGATTGAAAGGATTCATCCATGAACGATCCGGCACGCACCACACGTAGTTCCGACATTGCGGCAATGGCTATGGCGACCGATGCCAATGGCCATGTGGATCTCACCGCCCTTGAGGCCCATCGCCTCATCTTGAATCACCAAACCATCCAAGGACTTGATGCCCCCGGACTGATCAATGACATTGTTCGATCGCCCGCCTACGCCAACCCGCAGGGGCGTGAACAGGTTGGCACGCTGATCCAAGCAATCTCCAGTCGCCTTCCACCTGCCGATGCAATGCGTTTGGAAGCAGCACGTGATTCGGCCAATGTCAACGAATCAATGCTGGAACGGATCTCCGAGCGTTTCATTGAGGAGCCGGCGGCTGCGGCTTGGAAGCAGGTTGAGACAAGCGGCGGCGCTGCGCTGCGTTGGACCGATACCGAGATCAGCGACAGCCTGGCCGCATCGCGGAACTGGTCCCAAGAAGTTCGCAACAACCCACAAAACAGCTACCTGGAACGTGCCGCCGGCACCCTCTCAGCCAATCTTGCCGAGAGTGGACAGGACAGCTATGGCGCGATGAAGGGGGCCACAAGCCACGGCCTCAATATGCTGGGCGATACAGTCGATCTGGCCAAGTTTGCCCATCAGTTCAGCACCGATGAGAACTTTCGAAACTTGGTCATTGGTTCGGCTGTGGTCTATGGCTCACAAGTCGTCGAAGACCCGGGAAGGTGCCACGCGATATCCGCAACGCAGCAGTGAACGCCTGGAACGAATGGGAGAAGGGATTTGAACAGGCCACTCGAGATGGCACGCAGAAACAATACTTAGGCGAAGCAAAAGGCGCGGCCGCCGTTGAGATCATCGCAACGTTCGTGCCCGCGTCCAAGCTCACCAAGCTTGGCAAGGTAGCCGAGGCCGCCAACGCAGCCGAAGAGTTAACACCTCCCGCTGGACGCATTGCCGGCAGAGCTGAGGGGCACGTAGCAGGCGAGCTTTCACAGGAACTGCTTGAGTTGGCCCACGAAGCTAGACAGGCCCAGACCAGGGGGAATGGAAGCCAAGGGTGCCGACCTGATGTTTAGCGGCCTGGCAGGCGTTAAACGCAGCCAGGGCGAGCTTGGGGAATTGGTGGAGGGACTGCGCAAATCAGGCCATCTGGATGGATTACTCGAAAGCGGAGCACTGACGCCAAAGGAACTGGGCTATCTGGCCCGCCAAGACGTCACCATGTTCGATGGCTCGGTGCCGTTCGATAGAGCGATCACGAAGTCCGTCGGGGGCCGAGAACTCTCAGCCTTGACCAGAGCCGAGACGGGTGACATCGGCGAGGCCATTGTTTCGCACCAACTCGCCAGGGAGGGATATCGCGATTTGGTGCCGATCCAAAACAATTCTGGCCACGGCAACGACTTGGTCGGCTTCAATCCCAAAGCAGACCGCTGGGAAGTTTTTGAGGTCAAAGCGTCGGTCATCGGCGTGGCAAAGACCAAACCGGCGACCCACAACAGCTGGTCACCTCGCGGCTTGAAAGGGCGATTGAAGCCCTAGGCCATTGGGACCCCAAGAACATGTGGGAGGAGCAAGCCAAGGCAACCGCCGAACACCTCATCGACAACCACTTCGACGAAGCCACACGTCGCTTGGATGTTGATTCCAAATGGGCTCGCGTCAATCTGGAAAAGGATCTGGCTACGGGGCACATTGGTGGCAAGCCGCTGATTGAACCTTGGCAAACGCCCGCGGATCGTGCGTTGGAGCGCGCCAACAACCCCGTTCCGACCGCACCGGCCAAGACGCCAGCGCATCCCGAACACCCGGACCACGCGATGCACGAGCAAATCAAAGGCAAAGTGACCGAGCTTGGACGGCAAGCGGGCGTTCCGGATGAGATAAACCAGCAGACCAGCGCCAGCCTTTTGGCCCTAGCTAAGGAAAATGGTCTAACGCGCGTGGACCATGTATTGCTTAGCAGTGCAACGGATACCGTGGAAGCTGCACGCACCATCTTTGTGGTCCAAGGCAGGTTGGGAGACCCCGCCGCCTTGCGTGCTGACATGCCAACCGCGCAGGCCGCCCATGCCCCCGTTGAGCAATCGTTCGCCCAGTTAGAACAGACCAACCAACGCTTGGCGCAGAGTCAGGCTCAGCAACAAGCGGTCGAACAGACGCAAAGCCAGAACACGCCCCAGATGCGGATGACCTGATCGCGGACGAGGCTGTGTTGAGTGATGACGCTGCGAACCGTCATAGCAGGCTTGGTCACGAATCGCTCGCGATGCGGGGAGTGCAACTTCTGATCAACCACGCTTGGTGGTCGCACCAAGAAAGCTCGGATATTCCTGCCTTTTTCTTTTGACTGCCCCGTTCAAACACAGCAGCAGATGAAGTTTGCGAAGCCGCATTTCTAGCACATGGTCACATCTTGGCAAATCCAGAAATCTTAAGGCGCCTTGTCTATTTGCTCAATGCCAGGGTTTTCATTTAGAAAATCACTCCACTCAGAGTCATCAATGAGCTTGGAATACGGCTTGCTCGACGTTATGCTCAAATCAATTGTAGACTTATGTTCGTGCCAGATTGCATAAACACGACCCAACTGATGGCGATGATAAGATTGCCAGCTCAACCCGTGGATGATTTTTCCGAATCGCTGATGCAACTCGAGCGCAGCCTTCTGAAATGGCAAATAGGTGTGGTCTAACTTACCGCCCCGCCACGATAGCCCCAGCAAATCACGATTATTACCATCGATTGGGATGAAAAGCGCCGGCTCTGAAAATGCATAGCGGACGACTGAGTATTGCTCTGCCAAATCCTTTGACCACTTAAAGCTGTCATCCAGAGCGCTTACCTGCAACACCCGGCATTCCATTGCCACTGCTGGCAAAGTGTCGGCGGTATATAGCACAGCAAACTGATCCTTAAATCCATCTGGAGGGTCAACGCGGAGTTTACGAAACTTGACATCTGGTGGGTCCCACTCCATGCCGTCATAACGAAACAGCCGGACCAAAGGCCGGCTGTTCGGATCAAGCAAGTGAACCTGGATTTTTCAGCAGACAACGCCATAAATCCGTCCCCTCATGGCCCCAAGACATACGCGTTGGCGGCCCTAACGACGGCCTCTAGTCGCGCATCTGGCGCCGAAGCCAAAAGCTCATCGGCACCGCCAGCGCTCAGGTCTCGAGGCGATAGGACTACACCGTAAAGCACTTCTACCGGAGTCAGATCATACAAAAGTTCATTGGGCGAAACGAAGAAACCATAGGTTGCTGAACCCAATCCCGGGTCCAGCGCTGTCAATACTTTAACCAGTGGCGCTCCAACGATTCCTGGCCATGCTTGAAAAGCCGGATATTCACGGCCGCGCTTGCGTCCCGGTCGAAGTATTGAGAACACCTCACGGTCAGCTTCGCGCCGACGCACGGTTTCGTCACTGATACCTAGCTCCCTTGAGAACTCAGAAGCAGATAAAAATTTGCTGGCATCGCGCCAGGTTATAAAAAGACCTCCGCTGGCTTAACATCTGCCACACGGTTGACCAGACGGTCAAAATCCAACTGCCGCTGCAGCACACGGCCCTCAACTTGAACCTCGACCCACGACTTCAGTATTTCCAGCACTGTAGGCTCAAGCCCTGCTTCTTTCAGCGCGATGGCGTGCGCATCGCTGCTTTGCTGTAATGCAGCCTCAAGCCGACTATGGGTGCGTAGGTGCCGAGCCTCTGACTTTACGAGCTCGAACGAAAGGTTGGACGAAGAGACAAGCACGGAGCTGGCCAAGCTCCAGTCAGCTAGATATCCAGGAATATGCTCCGCCCCGTGCAGGCCAGGTCGGATTTTCGACAACACACTTGCAAGCGAGAGCTCCAACATGTCCAGCCTCTCCTTAGACTGCTGTAGATCGCGGCCTGTAGAAGCGACCTCATCCCACGGAAATGTAGGGGTAGGCGTAGACATAATCGAATTCCATTTTTGAGCAATTTCATGGTAATCGCTGAGCCTACATATGTCAAGTATGGCTTATATGGCTTATCTGATAGATTTTGGCCAGCGACTACTTAAGGTTGTCCAAAACTTCAGGGGCTTGTAGACAGTAAGCGAAACCAACTGATTAAAACGGTCGAGCGAAGCCACCCGGTCCAGCAGGCCCCGCCAGTCGATGTGGAACCTCTCCAAGACCGTTTGCCCCGTCCCATGGCCCATGAGCGCCCCGATAGCAGACGCCGACACACCCGCCTCATCCAGCTTTGAAGCGATGGTGTGGCGGAAGCCGTGGAAGGCCCGCCCCTTCTCCGACACCCCTTGCCGCTTGATGTAGACGGAGACTGGCGGCTCAGCTGCCGCCCATAGCCCAGCCCTGTTGAGTTGGGTAGGCTTGGAAACAACCGCTTTACCCGAGCTTCCTCCACGTCAGGAAGGAACCCCGCCTCGATGACTGCCTAAACGCCACTTCCTCTTGCTGCCGTAAGGCAACTGATTGGGAGGCGCCAGGGATATCCATGCTTGCGGGCGTGACTGGTGATTGGTCTTGGAGTCCGTCCCATCTTCAAACCAATGATGCGAGTGGGGTATTACCACCTCCACGCCCCTCCAGTGGCCAACGGGGAGCCGATCACTGAGGCTAGCAACGGGCATGAACAACCCGCTACAATGGCAGACCACAAAGCAGGACACCCTCCTGGTTTGCGTGGCTGTAGGAGAGTCAGGAAGTTGGATCGGGATCAGTACCTCCCCCTCTCTCCGCCAGTTTTATGATCCTGCAACGCGATTGCATGGATCCAGGGTCACGCCAGTGGCCCACGTCTTATGGTGGCCCCGTCGGTCCCTCGCGACGCTAGATCGAAAATCCCGCCAGGGCCGGAAGGCAGCAACGGTATCGATTGACGCGGGCGCCGAGGTCAACCGGCGGGGACACCACCCTAATCAAAAAACAGGCTGCCCATGTGGCGACGGTTGTGTGCGCATTCGCAAAGCGGCAGCAACGCTGTCATTGCGTATGCGCTTCCGGATGCAGCCAGCCCGCATCGCCTTCCAGGTAATGCTCGTGCTTCCAGATCGGCACGCGCGCCTTGACTTCGTCGATGATGAAGCGGCAGGCATCGAATGCGGCACCGCGATGCGCCGCACTGACGCCCACCCACACCGCCATGTCGCCGATGCGCAACTCGCCTACGCGGTGCACGCAGTGCGCGTTGACGATGGCAAACCGGCTCATCGCTTCGTCGAGCACGCGTTGGCCTTCGGCCTGCGCGAGTGCGGCATAGGCTTCGTAGCGCAGCCCGGCCACGCCGCGGCCTTCGTTATGGTTGCGCACCCAACCCTCGAAACTGGCAAACGCGCCGGCATGCGGATGCTCCAGCGCAGCACGCAAGCTGTCGATCGGTAACGGCACGTCAGAAAGCGCAAAGATGGCGGTTGTCTGCTCGCTCACACTCAACCTCCCGACACCGGCGGAATAAACACGATTTCACTGCCGTCGCGCACCTCGTCCTCCCAGCGTGCGAACGCGCCATCCACCGCGACGCGCAGCTGCGTCGGCGTCCAGCGCAGGCCATGGCGCGTATCGAGTTCGGCATAGAACGCGCGCAAATCCTGCGCATCCGAGTGCACCTGCTCGCTTGCAACGCCCGCCGCTTCACGCAAGCTGGCGAAATACAGCACCGTCACTGTCGCGCTCATCGCGTTGCTCCGATATCGCGCTTGCCGCCGCGTTTGGACACCAGCCTGGTTGGGCCGATGCTCATTGCATGCGACAACGCCTTGCACATGTCGTAGACCGTCAATGCCGCCACGCTGGCACCGGTAAGCGCTTCCATCTCCACCCCGGTGCGATGTACGCAGCGCACCGTGCAGCTGATGTGCAGCACCTGTTCGCCAACCCAGTCGATCTCGAAGCGGCACGCATCGATCGGCAGCGGGTGGCAGAACGGAATCAATTCGTGCGTGCGCTTGACCGCCATGGTGCCGGCGATCACCGCGGTCTCCACGATGCCGCCCTTGGCGCTGCGCAAGCCGTTGGCGCGCAGCTGCGTGGCCACGGCTGCGGGAAATCGCACGCGACTTTCGGCAGTAGCACTGCGTGCGGTGACCGCCTTGTCCGAGACATCCACCATGGTGGGCAGCCCGGCGTCATCCAGGTGGGTCAGGCGTGCGGAACGGCTTTTTGCGGGCATGGGAAACGACACAATGACAGGCGCCCAGGATGCGGCATTCTCGGTGAAAGCGGTGCCCTGATGAAACAACCACCACTCACCCACCGATCAAAAACATCTCGACCGGCTTGCCGCGGCGCGGCGTCGACGACGCACGCACCTCGCTGTAGCGGTCGCCACGGATGCTCCAGCGCGCGCGCAGATGTTCCGACAATCCATGCTCGCCCTGGCCCAACGCTGGCTTGAGGTCATGGCCCTGGCTAGCAAACAGGCAGGTATACAACTGCCCATCGGCCGACACGCGTGCGCGCTGGCAATCGCCGCAAAACGGCACGCTGACCGAACTGACGAAACCCACCTCGCCCGCGCCGTCGGCAAAGGCATGCCGTTGCGCCACTTCGCCGGTGTAATTGGCATCCAGCGGCACCAGCGGCCAGCGCGCGTGGATGCGTTCGTGCAGTTGCGCTGAGGTCACCACCGCATCCGGCGTCCAGCCATTGCAGCTGCCCACATCCATGAATTCGATAAAGCGCAGCACGTGGCCGGTGCCACGGAAGTGCTCCACAAGTGGCAACACCTGATCTTCGTTGACGCCGCGCTGCACCACGCAATTAATCTTTAAGCGCTGGAAGCCGGCCCGCTCGGCAGCGGCAATACCGGCCAGCACCTGCGCGATCTCGCCGCGGTTGCCGCTCATGCGTCTGAACAGCTCCGGATCCAAGGCATCCATGCTCACGGTGATGCGGCGCAGCCCGGCCTGACGCAGGGCAACCGCCTGACGCGCCAGCAAGGTGCCGTTGGTGGTGAGCGCCAGATCCTCGATGCCGTCGATGGCGGTCAGTCGCGCAACCAAGCTCGGCAGGTCACGGCGCAGCAACGGCTCGCCGCCAGTCAGACGCACCTTGGTGACGCCCACCGAGACGAATGCGCGCACCAGCGTTTCCAGCTGATCGAAGCTCAGCCTTTGCTGCGCGTCGAATCCGTAGTCGTCCGGCACCCGATCGGCTGGCATGCAGTAACCGCAGCGGAAGTTGCAGGCCTCGATGACCGACAGCCGCAAATCGCGCAGCGGCCGGCCATAGCGGTCCTGCATCGGCGCGGCAGTCGGACTCGGCAGCAGCAAGGCGCTCATCAGGGCACCATGGCGGCGGTCGGCTCCGCCAGCTCCAGGTAGTGTCCAGGCACCGCAACACGATGGCCGCGTGCGCGAAGCACGTCGCCGTCGGCATCGCTGGCGTAGTGGTACAGCAGCATGCGGCTCAACAGGTCCTGCGGGTATTCCCGCTCCAAATCGTCCACGCCAGTATGCGACGGGTTGCCGTGAACGCCGCAGTCATGCGCGATGAGCTCGCCGTCATCGGCATAGCGGGCCAGCATTTCCGGGATCGGCCGGGTATCGCCGCTCCACACCAGCGCACCCTTCAGGCGCAGCCCGTAGGCGGTCTCCGGCCAATGGTGGCGCACCGGGAACACTTCCAGCCGCACGCCGTCGTGCCAGAACGCATCGCCGACCGGCACCAGCTGAAACGCATCCCAGAAGTTGGCGCCGCCCTCGGCCAGCACGTTCGGGTAGTCGGCGATCCGCCGCTGCAGCAGCGGCACTACCGGCGCCGGCACGTACAGGCGGGTGCGCCCGCGCCGCTCGGAGAAATAGCTGTCCACGAACACCCGCTCTAGCCCGCCAACATGGTCCAGATGCACATGGGTGATGAAGAACGCCTGCGGCAACTGGCCGTAATGGGCCTGGTACGCAGTCAGCCCCTCGCTGCCGCAGTCGATGGTCAGCCACGGCGCTCCGGCGCGCTCGAGTGTGGCCATCGGCGAGCCAAGCGCCACCGCCGACGCATTGCCGACTCCCTGCACACGCAACGCCCAGTTCATTAGTAGCCCCGGCCCCAGGCCAGTTCGTAGGCGCGATGCAGGCGCTCGCAATCCTTGTCGACATCTTCGCGGCTGCGCGTGCCGCGCAATTTCAACAGCGAGCGATGCAGCCGCGCCAGATTGCGCTCGCGCCAGCGCGTGGCCGGAATGCGCAACACGCCACGGTCGAAATCAATCAACCAGCCGTGCCCACCAGCATCGAACAGAATGTTGTGCGCGTTGAGATCGGCGTGATCCAGGCCGGCGCGATGAAAGCGCGCAATCAACCGCCCGGTCTCTTCCCACGGCGCGCCACGGCCGGCAACCTGCGCGTGATCGGCCAGCGAGCGCACGTTTTCCAGGCGTTCCATCAACAGCGCAGCGCGATAGCCCAATCCTTCGCGCAGGTAGCAGGCCGCCAACGGGCGCGGCACCGGCAACTTGCGGCTGAGCAACTCGCGCATCAGCCGGAATTCGGCGAAGCTGCGTGTGCGCCCTGCCCCTTTCCACAGGTAGTGATCGCGACTCACCCGGGCAGCCATGCCGCCACGCAGATACTGGCGCAACACGCTGCGGCCGAACGGCGCATCCACAAACCACGCCCCGCCACGCCCGCCCTCATCCACCGGCCGCGCCCTGTCGCCCCAGTGTTGCGGCGAAAACAGCGTGGTATCGGCTTGCCGCAGCCGTTCGCGGTCGAACAGAATGGCGCCATAACCGCGGCCTTCGCGGTACGGCGTCAGCGCTTCAGTGGCGTCGAAAGAAACCATCTATCGAGTCTAACAACACCATGGCTTCTACGCCCGCTTCATTATGCCTGCTGCGCCTGTCCGCCCTGGGTGACGTCACCCACGTGGTGCCGCTGGTGCGCACCTTGCAGGCGGGATTTCCAGCAAGCCAGCTGCATTGGATCATCGACAAGGCCGGGCTGAAGTTGCTCGACGGCCTGCCCGGTGTGCAGTTTCATGCCTACGACAAGCGCACCGGCATTGCCGGCATGCGCGCGCTGCGCCAGTCGCTGGCGCCGCTGGACCGCTTCGATGCCTTGCTGCAGATGCAGGTGGCCTTCCGCGCGAATGTGCTGTCGGCATTCGTGCCGGCGCGGCGGCGGATCGGCTACGACCGCAGCCGCTCCAAAGACCTGCACGGCCTGTTCGTCAACGAGCGCATCGCCGACCGCCCCGGCATCCATGTGCTCGACGCCATCGGCAGCTTCGCGCAGCCGCTCGGCTTGACCCAGACCCAGGTGCGCTGGGACCTGCCGGTTCCCGAGGATGCGCAGAGCTGGGCCCGCGCGCAGTGGGAGGACGACGGCCGCCCGGTGCTGATGATCTCGCCCTGCTCCAGCCACGCACGCCGCAACTGGTACCCAGACCGCCACGCGGCGCTGGCCGATCACGCCGCTGCGCAAGGCTGGCGAATCGTGCTGTGCGGTGGCCGCAGCGAGCTTGAACGCAGCACCGCCGATGCCATCGTCGCGGCCGCACGCACGCCGGTGCTGGACCTGGTCGGCAAGGACACGCTCAAGCAGCTCCCCGCCCTGCTCGCCCGCGCCGATCTGGTGGTCACACCGGATTCGGGCCCGATGCATATCGCCAATGCGATGGGCACCAAGGTGCTCGGCCTGCATGCAGCGAGCAACCCGCTGCGCAGCGGCCCGTATTCGGACGTGCGCTATTGTGTGGATCGTTACGATGCGGCCGCCCGCAAATACCTGGGCAAGCCGGCCGATCACCTGAAATGGGGCACCAAGATCGAGTTCGACGAGGTGATGTCGCTGATCACCGTGGACGATGCGATCGCTGCTTTCGAGCGTTATCGCACCGATCATCCGCGCTGAGGAGCGGCGACGGATGGTCGCTCAAACAGGCGTTCAATCGCTTGAGCAAGCGGCGCGCACTGCGCCGTTGCTCGGCTGCCTAGGAGCAGCGCAAAGCATTAGCGCTCAGACACCCGTCGCGCGATAGTCCTGATACGACTTCTCTTCCACATACGACGACCCTAGCGCCAGGTTGATCTCTTTCTTGATGCGCGCGCGCTCGTCGTTTTCGATATAGACGCTGCGCGCCAGCTGCACGAATTCATCGTCGAAGGTCTGCGCCTGCTCCTTGAGACGGATGTCGTCTTCGATCACCCACAGCCGCTCGTTGACAGCCTTGAGCGCGGCACGCAAACGCACGATGTCGTGACCGGCGGCCGGATGCGCCATCCAGCTGATTTCCAGCGCAGACAGCTCGTTGCGCACATTGGTCAGCTTGGCCGCATCGCGCATGCGCTCGGACTTGATCTGCAGGATCGCGATCTTGTCGAGCAGCTCACCAAAGGACACCGGCACCAGAATCTCGGACATGTCATGCCTCCAACGGATAGCAAAGGTGGAAGTGTAGGCATCGCACCGGCTGGCTGCGACCCATAAACAAAAGCCCCCTTGCGGGGGCTAATGCGAATCTGGCGGAGAGGGGGATTCGAACCCCCGAGGCGCTATAAACGCCTGCCTGATTTCGAGTCAGGTACATTCAACCGCTCTGCCACCTCTCCAGATGGTCCCCGGTGTCCCGGGGCCGTGAATCATACGGGCACAGGCGCCAAGCCACAAGCGGGCTGGGCAAGCTCGACACACTGCGCCATCCGGGCCCGGAGTGAACCCGCACTGCAGTACCGGCAAGCAGTCTGTTGCCGCTGGCCGGTCGGGCCGCGATGATGGTGGCGCATCTTTCCTCTGGCGACCCGGCCCCATGCTCGAATTCGGACATCTCACCCACGTCGGCCTGCGTCGCGACCTCAACGAGGACACGTACTACGGCGACAGCGAGCTGGGGTTATGGCTGGTCGCCGATGGCATGGGCGGGCATGCCTGCGGCGAAGTGGCCAGCGCGTTGGCGCGCGAAACCATCGTGCGCGAAGTGCGCGCCGGCACACCGCTGGCGCAGGCGGTGCGTATTGCCGATGAAGAAATCATCAAGACCTCGCGCCGCTGCAACGATACCTTGCCAATGGGCACCACCGTGGTCGCTGCCCGTGTGCTGAGCCAGCGCTTCGAAGTGGCCTGGGTCGGCGACAGCCGTGCCTATCTGTGGCGCGACGGCCGGCTCGCACAGCTGAGCCAGGACCATAGTTACGTACAGGAACTCATCGCGCAGGGCACGCTCACCAGCGAGCAGGCACGCGCGCATCCGCATCGCAACGTGGTGACCCAGGCGTTGGGCGTGACCGACCCGGCCCACCTCAATGTCGCCACCATGCAGGGCGAACTCAAATCCGGCATGCAGCTGCTGCTATGCAGCGACGGCCTGACCGAAGAAATCGACGACGCCACCATCGCCGCAACCTTGTCGCAAGCCGATTGCAGCGCGCAGGAATGCGTCGAATGCCTGGTCGCCGCCGCACTGGATGGCGGCGGCTCGGACAACATCACCGCGATTCTGGTACGTAGCTACTAACCGGCAGCGGCAACCTCTTCGACCGGCGCATCCCACAGCGCACGCCCGGCCTTCTTGCGCAACTGCGCCAGACGCGCCTCGTGCGCCTGCGACTCCGAGGCAGTCACCGCCACGCGCGGGCGCGGCAACAGCAGTGCCGGATCGAAGCTGATCATGCCGTCAGCGTCCTGTGTGCTCTGACCGGCATCGGCGCTGGCAAACCCGATTTCCTCCTGGCCAGACGTCAGCGCGATATACACATCGGCCAGGATCTGCGCATCGAGCAAGGCGCCGTGCAACTGGCGATGCGAATTATCCACGCCCAGACGTTTGCACAAGGCGTCCAATGAATTGCGCTGCCCCGGATAACGCTCGCGCGCCATCATCAAGGTATCCACCACGGTGGCGCGCTCGACGATGCGGCCGTAGTTGTCGCCCAGCAGCGACAGTTCGTTGTCCAGGAAGCCCAGATCGAACGCAGCGTTGTGGATGATCAGCTCCGCGCCGTCGATGTAGGCCAGAAACTCCTCCACCACATCGGCGAACAAGGGCTTGTCGGCCAGGAATTCCAGGGTCAACCCGGTCACTTCCTGCGCGCCGGGTTCGAAGTCGCAATCGGGCTTCAGATAGCGATGGAAGTTGTTGCCGCTGGGGCGCCGCTCCAGCAGCTCCACCGCACCGATTTCGACGACGCGGTTGCCCTTGCGCCATTCCAGGCCGGTGGTTTCGGTATCGAGAATGATCTGACGCATGAATCCTCTTGCTTATTGTGTTGCCAGGCCGCCGCGCTGGGCAATGGCCTGATTGCGGGCAAGCACGTCGACGCGCTCGTTATCCGGGTCGCCATTGTGGCCTTTCACCCAACGCCAATCGATGCTGTGACGCTGCGTGGCCGCGTGCAGCCGCTCCCACAGTTCACGATTCTTGACCGGGTCGCCGCCGGCAGTTTTCCAGCCGCGCCGCACCCAGCCGGACATCCATTCGGTGATGCCCTGGCGCACGTATTGCGAGTCGGTATGCAGCACGATCTGGCATGGCTCGGTGAGCGTTTCCAACGCCATGATCGCCGCCATCAACTCCATGCGGTTGTTGGTGGAGGTGGCTTCGCCGCCGGCCAATTCCTTCTCGCGGCCGTTGTAACGCAACAGGGCCGCCCAACCGCCCGGCCCGGGATTGCCGAGGCAGGAGCCGTCGGTATGCACTTCAATTGATTTCATCAGCTTCTGGTGTTTGGAAAGTAATCAGTCGTCAGATCGTGGCCACGGGCTGTGGCCAGCGCGAGGGCATTGCGATCGGGGTCGGGCCGATCGAAGCGGCGGCACGCTTTTCCACTTCGAGTAAATACACCGCGCGCCAGGGTGCGCGGCCAGGGCCGGAGGGGCCACTTCCGGTACGCCAGATCGGCCCCAGGTAACGTTCCTGGTCCACGCATTGCAGCCCCGCACGTTGCGCCAGCAACCGCCAGCGATCCGGCCGCAGGGCGACCGGACCACGTCGCGCCCAGCGAAAGCGGTAGGGGCTCATCGGATTGAGCGTGAATAGCCACAGCCGGCCGCCGGGCATCAGCAGCCGCTCGCATTCGGCCAAAAATTCCGCCGCGCCGCCGACCACCGCATGCTGCACCACAATCGCCTGCAGGCTCTCGGCCGGCAACGGGAACGGCATCGCGCAACGCGCATCGCCAGCGAAGCGCCCCGCGCTGCGATACAAGCGCAAACCACGCCCCTGCAACGCCTCGCGCGGCGGCAGGTCGGTGGTTGGCGTCAGCCACAACCAGGGCTGCGACGGACGCGTTTGCAGCGCCGCCAGCGCCACTTGGCGCTCCAGCTGGAGCAGACTGCGCCCCGCGCCTGTTTCAAACCAGGATGAGACGCCAGCTTGACGGGAGAAGGGCGTGGCAGGCATGGTCCCAATTCTATGCGACTGACCGCCCTGCCCGCATTCGAAGACAACTACATCTGGGCGCTGGTCGCTGCGGATGGCCGCGCTGTCATCGTCGACCCCGGTCAGGCAGAGCCGGTGTTCGCTGCGGCAGAGCGCGAAGGATTCACTCCCAGCGCCGTGTTGCTCACCCACCACCATGCCGACCACATCGGCGGCGTGGCGGCATTGCAGCAGCGCTGGCCGGACCTGGAACTGTTCGGCCCTGCCGACGAACGCAGTCCCGCCGATGCCCGCCAGGTAGGACAAGGCGAGCGCTTGACTCTGCTTGGCATGGGCTTTGAAGTGCTCGAGGTGCCGGGCCACACCCGCAGCCACATCGCCTTTGTCACCGACGAGCATCTGTTCAGCGGTGATACGCTGTTCAGCCTAGGCTGTGGGCGGATGTTCGAAGGTACCGCTCCTCAGATGTTCGACTCGTTGCAACGCCTGGCCTCTCTGCCCGGCGAAACGCTTGTGTGTTGCGGCCACGAATATACGTTGGCCAACGCGTCCTTCGCGCTGCACGTCGATCCCACCAACGCTGCCTTGCAGCGCCGTCAACAGGAAGCCCAGGCCATGCGTCAAGCAGCCCGTCCTACCCTGCCGATTTCGCTCAAGAGTGAACTGGCCACCAACCCTTTTCTCCGTACCAGCAGTCCCGAGATTCGCGCCGCAGTCGCAGCGCGCGCATCTGGCGCACTTTCCTCCGATGTAGATGTTTTCGCCGAACTTCGGCGCTGGAAAGACGAATTTCGCGCATGAGGCGCTTGCTTTTGGCAGCGTTGGCCGCCTGTGCGGCCATTGCACCAGCAGCCGCATCGCCCGTCGACGCAAGCCGCCCCACACCCACAGTCAGCTCGACGACGCCGCCAGCCGCACCCAGCCTGCGCAATGGTCAGGACATCTTTTCGTCGTTTCTGGACGGGCGTGCAGATCCAGGCTGCGATAGCGAGCACAGCGACACGCGTTGGGAACAGCACTTCTCGCGCGCACCAGCCCGTCTGGCCGACGATGCACAGGATGTCCTGCCGCTGTTCGGCTACGTGGTCGACGAGCTGCGCAAGGCCGACATGCCGACCGAGTTTGCGCTGATTCCTTTTGTGGAAAGCGGCTACCGCCCGGGCGCCCGCAATGGTAGCGGACCGGCCGGCTTGTGGCAGTTCATCGCCACCACTGCGCGCAACCACCATGTGCCGGTTGGCGCGCAATACGACGGCCGCCTCTCGGCAGTGGATTCCACCACCGCTGCGGTACGTTATCTCAAGACGCTTTACGGCATGTTCGGCGGCGATTGGCGCCTGGCGCTGATGGCCTACAACGCTGGCGAGTACCGTGTGCTGCAGGCGATGCGCACGGCCGGTATGAACGCGCAGAACGCGCGTCCGTCCGAGCTGCCCGGCATGTCCAAGGTCACCTATGAGTATGTCGAAAAGCTGCACGCGCTCGCCTGTGTACTCGACCACGCGCAACAGCAAGGCAACCTGCTGACCTCGCTCGACCGCCCGGTTCCCGTACTGACCGAACACGCGTTGCCGGTTGGCACCAGCCTCAACGCCTGGGCCGGACAGCGCGCCATCGAGCCGCAGCTGCTCGCCCGGCTGAATCCGGCATTGGCCAGCGCACGTGCTGCGCCAAGTGGTGTGCATGTACTTGCCCCAGTCGCAGCAGCACAGCCCGGCTCGGCCGGTGCCGTAGTCGCATCCGCTGATGTGGGCAGGATTGCCGAGACCAACGATGCCGCGCCTACGGTGGTCGCCACGACTGCCAGGACGTCGAACGCGCAAGCGCGTACGCATACGGTGCGTAACGGCGAGTCCGCCTGGGCCATTGCGCGCCGCTACGGCGTGACTGTGGCGACGCTGCTTGCCAGCAATGGGCTGGACAAGCGTGCGGTGCTGAAGCCGGGCATGGTGTTGTCTTTCGACGACAGGCCTTAAGCCGACACAACGCAGCCTACGTAGTAATCCACTTGGTCCGCAGCGACATCGCGCCTGCCACCGTCGCTCGCATGACGTTCTAGACAGCCAGCATCACCGTGATCAGGATTGCCTGGTGCAGCAGCTGCTGCACGCTTGAACGCCTGGGCGAAACTGCCGGCGACACAGCAGGCGTGCTGAAATAATCGAACGGCAATGGGCCACCCCATTCAATCGACTGCGAACTGCGTGGCCACGCGCGCTCGTCAGCATGTGGGCAGCATTAGAGAGCAGTCTTTCTAGCGCTCTTGAACCAGCAGACACACCATCGACCCCGACCCCGAAGACATCGGCCGAGTACGTCAAACGCACCTACAAGGCCTCAGCCCCACGGCACGCACAGATATCCCAAAGAAAAAGCCCGGTCACCCGGGCTTTCTCGTCTTCACCAGCTGAAGAAGACAGCCTTACAGCTGCGCCTCTTCGATCTGGATCTTGTAACGCTTGCGCATTTCCTTGACGTACGCCTGCGCCGCGTTGTTGCCATCGATCTGGCTCAGCTGTTCGCGCAGCATGGTCTGCTGCTCGGCCGGCATCTGCTTCAGGTCGCCCGGCGTGGCCTTGGCGATGACGAAGACCGCAAAGCGCCCGCCGTCCAGCTCCACCTTGCCGACCGACGGCTTGCCTTCGGTCGGGCGCGGCGCGCTGAAGATGGCACGGTTTGCCGCCGGTGTCGGGATCGGCGCGGTGCGCGGCAGGCCGGGGATCGGCTGCACCTGCAGCTTCTCGCTGGCCGCAAGCGCCTGCAACGTTTCGCCCTTCTGCACCCGCGCCAACACTGCATCGGCAGCCGCCGCCGCCGCCTTCTCGGTGCGGTCGGTATGGATCGCCGCAATCACCTTGTCGCGCACCTTGTCCAACGGCAACGCCTGCTCGGCGCTGTGATTGGTCACACGCAACACCACACTGTGATTGGGCGCAATGGTGATCGGGTCGCTCACCGTGCCGTCCTGCACCAGCGTCTCGGAGAATGCCGAACGCAGCACCGCCGGATTGGCCGCGATACCACTGGCATCGGCGCGCGAGAACGGGCCCAGCGTCTGCACCGGCAGACCGACCTGCTTGGCCGCTGGCTCCAACGCGGTGGGATTCTTGTAGACCTGATCCACCAACTTGCCGCTCACATCGGCAAACGCCTTGTCGGCATCGGCCTTGAGCTGCTCGGCAGCGAGTTGATCGCGCACCTGCTCGAACGACTTGCCCTGGCCGCCCTTGACCTCGCGCAGCTGGATCACGTGGTAACCGAACTCGCTCTTGATCGGGCCAACCACATCGCCAGCCTTCATTGCGAACAACGCGTCTTCGAACGGCTTGACCATCGTGCCCTTCTCGACCCACCCCAGATCGCCACCAGCCCCCTTGGAGCCCGGATCCTGCGAGTTGGCCTTCGCCAATGCAGCAAAATCGGCGCCCGGCTGCTTGGCTTCTGCGGCGAGCTTGGCTGCCTTCGCTTCGGCAGCCTTCTGCGCGGCGGGGTCGCTGCCAGCGCTGATCAGGATGTGCGAAGTCAGACGCTGGTCCGGCTCGACAAAGCGGCCCTTCTCTTCTTCATAGCGCTTGCGCAAGGTCGCCTCGTCGGCGGCGGTTGCCGGCGGCAACTTGGCCGCATTGATCTCGACGTACTCGATCGTCACGGTCTCAGGCTGACGGAAATCCTGCGCATGCCCGTCGTACCACTGCTTGATCTGCGCATCGCTGACCGGCGCGGTGTCTGCAGCCGGTGGCGGCAGCATCGCCAGCTCCACGTCGCGCGTTTCGCCCATCAGCTTGAGCAGGCGCTCGAACTCGGCCTTGGTCGCAAAGCCCGACTCGGCAATCGCCTGCGGAATCACCGACTGCTGCAAGCTGTCGCGCACCAATGCGTCGAACTGCGCCGGCGTGCGCGGTGGCGTGCCTTGTGCGAGCGCGGCGCGGTACTGGTCGGGGCTGAATTTGCCATCGACCTGGAACGCCTGAATGCCGGTGATGTAATCGCGCACCGTCGCATCGCCGATCACGATGCCGGCATCTTCGGCACCTAGACGCACGACTTGCTCGTCAACCAGTTGATCGAGCACCTGCAGCTTGTTTTCGCGCGATTCGAACGTGCGCGGGTCGAAATTCTCGCCCTGGCGCTGACGCTCCTGCATACGCGCCTGCTCGAAGCGTGCGCGGAAATCCTGCGTACTGATTTCATGGTGCTGCCACAGCAGCGACACCGGCCACCAGGAAGGTGCCGATTTCCACCATGTGGGCGGCGCCTGCACCTTGGCCACGTTGTTGGCGCCAATGCCGCCGAGGTAGCTGTTGTCGATGACGAACAGGAACGGAATCATCAGCAACCCCAGGATGGCGGTAGCGATCCAGCCTGACGTCTTGTCGCGAAGTTTCTGCAGCATTGGCAAATCACGGCCTGTGGGCGAGCCGCGCAGTGTAACGCGCTTGGCGCCGAGCACCCAGCCCAATGCTCCACGCCATCGGCCGCGATGCGCTATTCAACGCGTAACCTTTGGCAATGCTGCAAAAAAAAGCCCCCGGCACAAGGCCGAGGGCTTTCGTATAACTGGCGGAGCGGACGGGACTCGAACCCGCGACCTCCGGCGTGACAGGCCAGCATTCTAACCAGCTGAACTACCGCTCCGCTTTAAACTTGGACTTTTTTCTCTGCAGCATTCGCAGTACGAATGATGTGGAGAAAACGAAGCCCCCAATTGCTCAGGGGCTTCGGGTGTAACTGGCGGAGCGGACGGGACTCGAACCCGCGACCTCCGGCGTGACAGGCCAGCATTCTAACCAGCTGAACTACCGCTCCGCGCTTTAAACGTTTGCCTGGTGCTTAATGGTGGGTGCTGAGGGTTTCGAACCCCCGACCCTCTCCGTGTAAGGGAGACGCTCTACCGCTGAGCTAAGCACCCTAGCGAGTCGATTAGTTTACTGCATCCTTCAGGGCTTTGCCAGCCTTGAACGCAGGATTCTTCGAAGCAGCGATCTTGATGCTGTCGCCGGTCTTCGGATTACGGCCGGTGCGCTCAGCGCGCTCGCGGACCTGGAAGGTACCAAAGCCGACGAGGGTGACAGCTTCGCCCTTCTTCAGTGCCTTGGTGATTTCGCTCACAACCGCGTCGACAGCACGGCCAGCTTCAGCCTTGGAGATGTCAGCGGCAGCGGCAACGCCATCGATCAATTCGGTTTTATTCATTCTTGAAACTCCCTTTGCGGCAGATGCCGCGGAATCGACAATCGGCGCTCTTGCCGTTAGCGAAGAACCCGACACAAGTGGTATCGCGTGACGCATCACAATTTGCCGCGCCCACGAGTCGTGCATTTATACCAGCGCCCCCAACCGCACGCAAGCCAAAACCCAATAACGACGCGGGTTTTGGCTTGTTTTGCCTGGGTTTAGACAAGCGCTTCTAGTGCTTGACGCGGGCACCCGGAGTAGTGCGGGACTTGCCGCGCACGGCGACGCGCGAGGCGGTCTTGCGGGCCTTTTCCTTGCCCGCCTTCTTCGGTGCCAGCGGACGCTCCAGTGCAAGATCCAGCACTTCGTCGATCCATTTGACCGGCACGATCTTCAGATCGCGCGTCACGTTGGCAGGAATATCGGCAAGATCCTTGCGATTCTCGTCGGGGATCAACACGGTACGGATGCCGCCACGCAGTGCAGCCAGCAGCTTCTCCTTCAACCCACCGATTGCCGAGACGCGACCACGCAAGGTGATCTCGCCGGTCATCGCCACATCCGCGCGGATCGGCACCTTGGTCAATACCGACACCAGCGAGGTCACCATGGCTATACCTGCGCTTGGGCCGTCCTTCGGTGTGGCGCCATCGGGCACGTGCACATGCACGTCCTGCTTCTGCAGGAAGTCCACATCGATGCCGAGTCGCTCGGCGCGCGAACGCACCACCGACAACGCAGCCGATGCCGATTCCTTCATGACGTTACCAAGCTGACCGGTGAGGATCAGGTTGCCCTTGCCCGGCACCAGCGTGGATTCGACCTGCAGCAGCTCGCCGCCGACTTCGGTCCATGCCAGACCGGTGACCAGACCGATCTCGTTCTCTTCTTCAGCACGCCCGAAATCGAAGCGGCGCACACCCAGGTACTTGTCGAGATTCTTCGAGTTCACCACGACCAGGGCCTTGGGCTTGCCCTTCTTGGCGACGAGCTTTTTCACCACCGGCTGCGGACCGGCGAGCGCGATTTCCTTGACCACCTTGCGGCAGATCTTGGCCACTTCGCGCTCGAGGTTACGCACGCCCGATTCGCGCGTGTAGTAACGCACGATGTCCTGGATGGCGTCGCTGCCGATCTCGATCTCTTCCGGCTTCAAGCCGTTGGCCTTGATCTGCTTGGGCACCAGGTAACGCATGGCGATATTGAGCTTCTCATCCTCGGTATAGCCGGGGATGCGGATCACTTCCATGCGGTCCAGCAAGGGACCCGGAATATTGAGCGAGTTGGAGGTGGCGACGAACATCACCTCCGACAGATCCAGATCGACTTCCAGATAGTGGTCGTTGAAGGAATGGTTCTGCTCGGGATCGAGCACTTCCAGCAACGCCGCCGACGGGTCGCCACGGAAATCCATCGACATCTTGTCGATCTCATCGAGCAGGAACAGCGGATTCTTGCTGCCCACCTTGTTGAGGTTCTGCACCAGCCGGCCCGGCATCGAACCCACATAGGTGCGGCGATGGCCACGGATCTCGGCTTCGTCGCGGATACCGCCCAGGCTCATGCGCACGAACTTGCGGTTGGTCGCCTTGGCGATCGACTGCCCGAGCGAGGTCTTGCCCACGCCAGGCGGCCCGACCAGACAGAGGATCGGCCCCTTCATCTGCTTCACGCGCGACTGCACGGCCAAGTACTCAAGGATGCGTTCCTTGACCTTGTCCAGACCGTAGTGATCGGCGTCCAGCGTGTCCTGCGCAGCCTTCAAGTCCTTGCGCACCTTGGAGCGCTTCTTCCACGGCACGCCCAACAGCCAATCCAGATAGTTGCGCACCACGGCCGCCTCGGCGGACATCGGCGACATCTGCTTGAGCTTGTTGAGCTCGGCCTTCGCCTTGGTCTCGACCGGCTTGGGCATGCCCGCCTCGGCGATCTTGCGGGCGATTTCTTCCAGTTCGCCCGGCGCGTCGTCCAGATCGCCCAACTCCTTCTGGATCGCCTTCATCTGTTCGTTGAGGTAGTACTCGCGCTGGCTTTTCTCCATCTGCGACTTGACGCGGCCGCGAATGCGCTTTTCCAGCTGCTGCACATCGATCTCGCCGTCCACCAGGCCGACCAGCAACTCCAGGCGCTCGCCGATTTCGGTGATCTCCAGCAGGCGCTGCTTGTCGGCAAGACGCACGCCAATATGCGCGGCAATGGTGTCGGCCAGACGGCCCGGCTCATCGATACCGGCCAGGGTCTGCAACAACTCCGGCGGCAGCTTGCGATTGGTCTTGACGTATTGCTCGAACAGCGACATCAGCGAGCGCGCGATCGCTTCCACCTCGCGCGGCTCGCGCGCGTCGCTGGCTTCGACCTCGATGCCCTGCCCCTGCAGCGCGCCGTCCAATTCGACGACCTTGTCGACGGTGACCCGCGACAGCCCTTCGACCAGCACCTTGATGGTGCCGTCGGGCAGCTTGAGCAACTGCAATACCTGCGCAAGCGTGCCGACGGTATAGAGATCGGTTGCGGTCGGGTCATCAGTTTCCGCGGACTTCTGCGCGACGAGCAGGATGCGCTTGTCGGCCTCCATGGCTTTTTCCAGCGCGCGCATCGATTTGTCGCGACCGACGAACAGCGGAATCACCATGTGCGGAAACACCACCACGTCGCGCAGCGGCAACACTGGCAGATCGAGAACTTCTGGTTGGGACTGGGCCATGGGGCGCTCCGCAGGAATCGGGAAATAAGGCGTAAAAAAAGCCGATGGCCCCGTTATGGGGCCATCGGCGAGGTCTTGCAAGTAGCGGTCGGAAACCCTTTATCCGCGAGCGAGGCCACGGCCTGGCGACGCGGCATCAAAGGCTCAGTCGCCGGACGCGGCCTTGGCCGGAGCCGGTTGCGCCTGGTAGATCAGATACGGCTCGGACTTGTGCTCGATGACCGACTCGTCCACCACCACCTTGCTGACATTTTCCTGCGACGGTAGCTCGTACATCGTATCCAGCAGCACCGATTCGACGATGGTGCGCAGACCGCGCGCGCCGGTCTTGCGCTTGAGCGCCTTCTTGGCGATCGCAGACAGGGCGTCGGGGCGGAATTCCAGCTCCACACCTTCCATATCGAACAGTTTCTTGAACTGCTTGGTGATGGCGTTCTTGGGCTCGGTCAGGATCTTGATCAGCGCCGGCTCGTCCAGTTCCTCGAGCGTGGCAACCACCGGCAGGCGGCCGACGAACTCGGGGATCAGGCCGAACTTGATCAGATCTTCCGGCTCGACTTCGGCCAGGATCTTGCCGACTTCCTGCTTGCGCTCGCTGCTCTTGACCTTGGCACCGAAGCCGATGCCGCCGGCATCGTTGGACCGCTGCTGAATCACCTTGTCCAGGCCGGCGAACGCGCCGCCGCAGATGAACAGGATGTTCTTGGTGTCGACCTGCAGGAATTCCTGCTGCGGATGCTTGCGCCCGCCCTGCGGCGGCACCGAGGCAACCGTGCCTTCGATCAGCTTCAGCAGTGCCTGCTGCACGCCTTCGCCGGACACGTCGCGGGTGATCGACGGGTTCTCGCTCTTGCGCGAGATCTTGTCGATTTCATCGATATAGACGATGCCCTGCTGCGCCTTCTCGACGTCGTAATCGCACTTCTGCAGCAGCTTCTGGATGATGTTTTCCACATCCTCACCGACATAGCCGGCTTCGGTCAGCGTGGTGGCATCGGCGATGGTGAACGGCACATTGAGCAGGCGCGCCAGCGTTTCGGCCAGCAGCGTCTTGCCCGAGCCGGTCGGACCGACCAGCAGGATGTTGGATTTCGCCAGCTCGACTTCGTCGTTCTTGCTGCGGCTCTCGATACGCTTGTAGTGGTTGTACACCGCCACTGCGAGCGTGCGCTTGACGCGCAGCTGCCCGATCACGTATTGATCCAGCACCTCGAGGATCTCGCGCGGCTTGGGCAAGCTGGAACGTGCCGACTGCGCCTTCTCTTCGAGTTCCTCGCGGATGATGTCGTTGCACAGCTCAACGCACTCATCGCAGATGAATACGCTGGGACCGGCAATCAGCTTACGGACTTCATGCTGACTCTTACCGCAGAACGAGCAGTAGAGAATCTTGTTGCTGTCGCCGGAACGACCTTGGCGGTCTTCGCTCATGCTTCTGTTACCCAGTTACCCCACCCGATGCACGGGGGTTCGATTTCGAGAATAGCACAGGGCCGAGAGGACATCCGTCCAGCCCGACCCTGCCGTTTTTCCTGCAATTTCAGGCATCTGGCGATCAGGACGGCTGGATCGACTCTTCCGGACGACGCTCCAGCACCTGATCGACCAGGCCATAGGCCTGCGCATCGACCGCGCTCTTGAAGTTGTCGCGCTCGGTATCGCGCCCGATCGTTTCCAGCGACTGGCCGGTGTGCTTGGCCAGGATCTCGTTCAAGCGCGAACGCAGCGTCAGGATCTCGCGCGCATGGATGTCGATATCGGTTGCCTGACCCTGGAAGCCACCCAGCGGCTGATGGATCATCACGCGCGAGTTCGGCAGCGCATAGCGCTTGCCGGCCGCACCCGATGCCAGCAGCAGCGCGCCCATCGATGCAGCCTGGCCGACGCAGATGGTGCTCACGTCCGGCTTGATGTACTGCATGGTGTCGTAGATCGCCATGCCGGCGGTGACCACGCCACCGGGCGAGTTGATGTAGATGCTGATGTCCTTTTCCGGGTTATCCGCTTCCAGGAACAACAGCTGCGCCACGATCACGTTGGCCATGTGGTCGTCGATCGGACCGACTAGGAAAATCAGACGCTCCTTCAGCAGACGCGAGTAGATGTCGTACGCACGCTCGCCGCGGCTGGTCTGTTCGACCACCATCGGGACGAGGTTCAAGGCTCTGGTTACATTGTCCACGCGAGGGGAATCTCCTGTGTCGATTAGTTGAATCCCCGCACATGGATGTGCGGGCTCTTGCGAAGGATTCGCATTACTGAATCCCCGCGCATGATGTGCGGGCTCTTGCGAGGGACTCGCATTTTATTGACGGATCGCATCCTGGAACGACATCGGCTGCTCGGTGTGTTGGGCGCGCTCGGCGATCCAGTCGATCACCTGCTCTTCCATCACACGACTCTGCAGTCCACCCATCAACTGGGGGTCGTTGCGGTACATCTCAATGACCTGTTCCGGTTCTTCGTAGGTCGAGGCGATCAGACGCAGCGTTTCGCTGACGCGCTTGGATTCCAGACGCAGCTCGTTACGACGGGCCACCTCGCCCACCAGCAGACCGACCAGTACGCGCTTGGCGGCCGCGTCCATGAAACCCTGATGGGCATCGGCCGGAATCTCGCCCGGGTTGCGGCCGCTACGGCGGACCTGCTCCACCTGCTGGGCCAGCATCGAACGTGCTTCGTTTTCGACCAGACGCGGCGGCATTTCCACATGCGCATAGGCGGCAATCAGCTGCTCGCCCACTTCGCGCCGCAGACGATTCATCAGCGCACCCTTGAGCTCGCGCTCCAGGTTGGTACGGATGTCGGCGCGGAACTGCTCGGCATCGCCACTCTTCACGCCGAAGCTCTTGATGAACTCCTTGTCCACCACCGGCAATACCGGCTCGGACACTTCGACCGCCTTGACGTGCACCTGCACGGTCTTGCCAGCGAGCTGTGGCACGCGCCACTCGGCCGGGAAGTCGATGGTCAGGGTCTTGTCTTCGCACTTGGCCAGACCTTCCAGGCCCTTTTCGATCTGATCGAACATCACGCCCGAGCCCAGCACGCTGCTGCCGGTCTCCACGCCTTCAGCGGGCAGACGCTCGTCGCCGGCCTGCGACCAGGTCTCCAGCGCCACCAGGTCACCGACCTGGGCGCCACGCTCGACCGGGTTCCAGGTGCGACGCTGCAGACGCAGGTTCTCGATCATCTGGTCGATGTCGGCGTCGGTCACTTCGGCGGTATGGCGCACTACCGACAGCGTGGTCACATCGATGTCGCCGAAGTCCGGCACCACTTCAAAGGTGGCGACGAAATCGAAATCGCTCTCGCCGGCCTTGTCGATCCGCGGGTTGCCCGCCAGGCGCAGCGCATGCTCGCGCACGGCCGAATCGAAGGTCTCACGCAGCAAACCATCCATTGCCTCGGCACGCACCTGCTGACCGAAACGCTGCTCGATGACCTTGGCGGGCACCTTGCCGGGGCGGAACCCCTTGATGCGCGCGGTCCGCGCGATCTCGCGCAGGCGGCCACCGACGTGCGTCTCCAGACGCTCCTGCGGCAGGGTGAAGGTCAGGCGGCGTTCCAGATTGCCGGTGGATTCGATCGATGCTTGCATGTTGACTCCTGCCACCGACAGCACAAGCGTCGGCACGAGATGGAAGATGCGGGTTGACGGATGGCGAGAAAGCCGCCGAGCCTTGTAGTTTCGCCGATAACGGCTGCCGCTGCCAGCGGCATGCGCACAACCGCGTCGCTCGCGTCTGGACAGCCGGTTTTGCGGATCATGCAGCGGCCGGACCACTCACGGCCGCACTGCATTGGTGCGAAAGGGGGGACTCGAACCCCCACGCCTTGCGGCGTCAGAACCTAAATCTGGTGCGTCTACCAATTCCGCCACTTTCGCGATGTTGCGCTTGCCCGCGCATTGTTGCAGGGATACCAGGAAAGAAAAAGCGTCGTGATGCCGCGGTGCACGTTCAATCGGCTTCAAGCCCAATGGGCTTGAAGCCGATCCGCAGGCTATCCCGGACGCACTTTGCCCGGGAAGCGAGGTGAACCGTTAAACTTTGCATCGCCGCAGCGATCAAAGCCTCGTACTTTTACTCGTACACGGTAAAGGTAGGATTTGCGAAAATTCCGTTAAATCTAGATGAGTGAGGCAGCAGTCGCGATGAGAGACCGATATCGCCAGATCGTGGCACTGTCCCGCGATTGCATCAAAGAGATCGACCTCGATGGGCGGATCACGGCAATCAACGTCAATGGGCTGGCCGGACTCGGCGTCAGCCATCCCGACCAGCTCATCTCGCAGCCATGGCGCGAATTGTGGCCGCCCGAGGCCGTGGGCCTGGTCGATGCGGCGATCGCCGGCTCCGCGAATGGCTTGATCCAGGAATTCGAGGCCGTCTGCGTGAACTTCGCCGGCGTGCGTCAGACCTGGCAGGTGGTCACCAGCCCGCTGTTCGATGCCTTTGGCAACGTCGAGGCGATTCTTGCGGTGAGCAAGAACATCTCCGACCGCAGGGCGCTGGAGGCGGCGTTCCATACGCTGGATTCCATGCTGAAGGCCGAACGCGAGTTTTCCACCGGCGCCTTGATGCTGGCGCGTGCGCGCGAAAATTCGCTGTCGACCGAACTGCATACCCTGCGCGACCTGCAGGAGCGCATCGAAGGCGATCTGGACATTGCGCGCGCCGCACAGGGAGCGGCCGAGAAAATTTCCGAGCAGGCACAGAAAGGCGAAGCGGTCGGCCAATTGCTGGCAGGCGTCGTTCACGACTTGAACAACGTGCTGCAGGCGGCGACATCGGCCATCGACCTGGTCGTACAGCGCGCAAGGATCGATGCGCACGATGCCAAGCTGCTGAGCGTGGCCGACGCGGCGCTTCAGCATGGCTCGGTCATGGCGCAGCGGCTGGTCGGATTTTCGCGCCAGTATCCGTACAGCCCGGAGGCAGTGGATCTTGCCGCATTGGCCGAACAGCTGAGCCCATTGCTGGAACAGGTGGTCGGCGCCGAGTTGCAATTGCAGTTGCGCACCAGCGAAGGCGGATGCTGCGCCATGGTCGATCGCCATACGGTGGAGCGCGCGATCCTGAATCTGGTGATCAACTCCCGCGATGCCTGCAAGAGCGGGGACACCATCCGTATCGAAACCGGCGACACCGTCGTGGCCGCCGAGGACGCGAGCCTGAGCAAACCGGGCGGGCATTACGTCACCATCACCGTTGCCGATAGCGGACATGGCATGGATGCAGGTGTGCAATCGCGGTTATTCGAAGCCTATTTCACTACCAAGGACGCAGGCAAAGGAGCCGGGCTTGGCTTGACGCAGGTGTATAGCGCGGTGCGTCAGGCCGGTGGCTTTGTCGAAGTGAGTTCGGCTCCCGGTAAAGGTGCGCGCTTCTTGCTGGCGTTTCCGCGTATGCAACGAAGCCAGACGTCTGAGCTGACCGCATCGCCCTGAACGGCTACAGGGGTGTAGTTGTACGCGACAAGCGTGACCTGAAGAGCCACGCAAGCAATGCGCAGGTGCCGCCGCCCCATAGCCCGCTTCGCACCAAGGCCAGGATCAGATCGCGATCCGAGCCCATGGACCAGCCGCCAACGACCGCTGTGAGCAACACGACCAACCCAGCCGAAAACAGGCCGCTCAGCGCGCCGATTGCGATCTGGACAAAGGGGTTTGGCGCACGCTCGCGATACAGACGACGGCACGTCAACGCGCACCCCAATCCCGCACCAGCGGCAGCAATCACCGGCAACACCAGGACGTAGGACAAGCCTGCGATCAGAAAAGCAGTCTCGCTATCGAGCCGCGCCCACTGCAGAAAGCCCAGCAATCCGCCTAGCGGAGGACCGACCACTGCAAAGATCATGACCTGCTGGAGGATCGAGCGCCGTGTTGCTCTGGACACATCACGCCTCATTTGAGTTTGCCGGCCTGGGCTGCAGACCACAGGTCACCAGGCATCCGATGCACGCAGACTTCGCGCCGGCCAAGCAACAAGCTTGATTAGGCAACTGCTGAACAGACACAGCAGCAGAATTCGCTGCAAGCGAACAACTCGCGCAGTTCCTGCCTTGAGACGTCTCTTCTTGTTTCCAGTGCCGGAGAAAAGAAAAGCACCTAGGTGTTTGCCTAAGTGCTTTTATTTGGTGGGCCGTCAAGGATTCGAACCTTGGACCTATTGATTAAGAGTCAACTGCTCTACCAACTGAGCTAACGGCCCTGAAACTGGTCGCACATTGTATGTGCGTTTTTGCTTCGTTGCAACACCCCGCGATGCGTCGGGTCCAACATTTCCTGCAATCAGTGGGGTGGCTGAGGGGACTCGAACCCCCGACATCTGGAATCACAATCCAGTACTCTAACCAGCTGAGCTACAGCCACCACTGAAAACCTACTTCCTACCGCACCGCCGATGGCGCGCCCGACAGGACTCGAACCTGTAACCGCCGGCTTAGAAGGCCGGTGCTCTATCCGGTTGAGCTACGGGCGCCCGGACCGAACGTTGCATTCCCACGCCGCAAGAAGCTCGGAATGGTCGGGGTAGAGGGATTCGAACCCCCGACATCCTGCTCCCAAAGCAGGCGCGCTACCAGACTGCGCTATACCCCGGCGGGACCTTTCAATCCCGAAGGCTGGAAAGGTCGGCTATTTTGGGAACGATTGGCCTCGCTGTCAATCACTCTGCGTCAATTCGCCGATCCGGTATCCTCGCGACAACGCTCACCACCATGGCGAGCACCTACATTTCATGGAGAACACGCATGCGTAGCGGCAACCCTGCCCTTCGGGAATCCACATTCCTCGACCTTGGCTCCGGCTCGGTCGTCACCCGCGACGGCCAGGCGATGACCCTCAACGGCACCGTCAACAAGACCGGTGCGTTGTTGTTGATGGCCGTGCTCACCGCTGCTTTCGCCTGGTCGCAATCTGTTGGTGCAGACGGCATGCCATTGCCTGCAGCCAAGCTGTACATGATTGCCGGCGCGATCGGCGGGCTGGTGTTCGCACTGGCGACCAGCTTCAAGCCGACCTGGGCACCGATCACCGCGCCGCTGTATGCGCTGGTGGAAGGCTTCTTTCTTGGCTCGATTTCGGCGGTGTACGAGGCGCGCTTCAACGGCATCGTGTTCCAGGCGGTGCTGCTGACCTTCGGCACGATGTTCGCGCTGCTGTTTGCTTACCGCAGTGGACTGATCAAGGCCACCGAGAACTTCAAGCTGGGCGTGGTTGCGGCAACCGGCGGCATTGCGCTGGTGTATCTGGCGACCATCGTGCTGGGCTTGTTCGGTGTGCGCATCCAGTTCATCCATGACTCGGGGCTGATCGGCATCGGCTTCAGCCTGTTCGTGGTGGTGGTGGCAGCACTGAATCTGGTGCTGGACTTCGACTTCATCGAAAGCGGTGTGGAACAAGGCGCCCCCAAGCACATGGAGTGGTACGGCGCGTTTGGCCTGATGGTGACGCTGGTGTGGCTGTACATCGAGTTCCTGCGGTTGTTGTCGAAGCTGCAGTCGCGCAATTAAGCGGGGAATCGAGAATCGGGATTAGGGAATCGCAAGAGCGGCCCCCTTCCGCATCCCGAACTTCAAGCAAAGAAAGGCGCCTAGGCGCCCTTCTTGTTTCCAGTCGCTGGTTCGCTCAGAGGCGGCTGGCGATGGCCTTGGCGAAGCCCATGGTGTTGCCGGTGCCGCCCAGGTCGGGGGTCAGCGAGTCCTTGGCTTCCAGGGTGGCCACGATGGCTTCGCGCAGGCGCTCGGCGTTTTGCGGTTGACCGATGTGATCCAGCATCTGCGCCGCGCCCAGCAGCAGCGCGCACGGGTTGGCCTTGCCCTGCCCTGCGATGTCCGGCGCCGAGCCGTGCACGGCTTCGAAGATCGCCGCATCCAGACCGATGTTGGCACCCGGGGCCAGGCCCAGGCCGCCCACCAGACCGGCACACAGGTCGGAGATGATGTCGCCGAACAGGTTGGTGGTCACGATGATGTCGAACTGTTCCGGACGCATCACCAGCTGCATGCAGGTGTTGTCGACGATCATTTCCTGGAATTCGATTTCCGGGTACTGCGTCGCCACGTCACGTGCCACCTTCAGGAACAGGCCCGAGGTCGACTTGATGATGTTGGCCTTGTGCACCGCAGTGACCTTCTTGCGGCCAGTAGCGCGGGCGAGGTCGAAGGCGTAGCGCACGATGCGCTCGGAGCCCTTGCGGGTGACGCGGGCGCCGGAGAACGCGGTCTCGCCATCCTCGGACACGGTCTGGCCTTCGCTCAGGTAGGCGCCTTCGGTGTTCTCGCGCACCGTGATCAGGTCCACGCCATCGGCGAAACGCGACTTGGTGTTGGGGAACGACTTGGCCGGACGCACGTTGGCGTACAGGTCGAACTTGCGACGCATGGCGACGTTGATCGAGCTGAAACCTTCACCGACCGGCGTGGTCAGCGGGCTCTTCAGCGCCACCTTGTTATTGGTGATCGAAGCCAGGGTCGACTCCGGCAGCAGATCGCCGTGCTTCTCCAGCGCGACCAGGCCAGCATCGGCGTACTCGTAGGTCAGGCCAGCTTGCAGCGCGTCGAGCACGAACAGCGTGGCATCCATGATCTCCGGGCCAATACCGTCGCCGCGGATGACCGTGATTGTCTGCGTCATAACGTTGGGTTTCCGAACTTGAAGGGGGGAGCGCCAGCCGTAAAACCCGGCAGAGCGGCGCAAGGAGGTTTCACAGGCAATTATGCCCGATGCCGGTGAAGGCGCCCAAACCGACCTTGGTCTAAGAGCGGCGCACACCCTCCACAACGCAGCGCGCCGCCTCGATGGGCGGCGCGCGCGACCGGCTCGCTTTTACGAATCCCGATCCCGAATGACCAATCCTGACTCACACGCCGGTCGACTCCCGACCAGTCATGCATCAGTCGTGCGCGTGCTGCGCCGGGGCCTGCGCGCCGCCTTCGAGCTGGTCGAGGAAGTCCACCGCGCGACGCAGATGCGGGATGACGATGGAGCCGCCGACCACCAGGCCGACCGAGAAGGTTTCGAAGAACTCTTCGCGGGTCACGCCGGCCTCCTTGCATTGGGCGACGTGGTAGCTGATGCAGTCGTCGCAGCGCAGCACCATCGAGGCGACCAGGCCGAGCAGCTCCTTAGTTTTGACGTCCAGCGCGCCGGCCTGATAGGTCTGGGTGTCCAACGCGAAGAAGCGGCGCACCACCTGGTTGGGCTCGGCCAGGATGCGTTGATTCATGCGTTGGCGGAATTCGGTGAACTCGCGCAGACGGTCGTCGCTGCCGCCCTCGTGCTCACTCATGCCTGGCCACCCGTGGCGCCGGCCAGTAACGGTTCGAGCTTGCCGGCGCGGTGCATGGCCATCATGTCGTCGTAGCCGCCCACGTGGACGTCGCCGACGAAGATCTGCGGCACGCTGGTGCGCTTGGCCAGCGCGACCATCTTGTGACGCTCGGCCGGGTCCAGGTCGATGCGCACCTCGGTCCAGGTCCTGCCCTTGCTCTTTAGGAAGTTCTTGGCCGCCACGCAGTACGGGCAGATCGCGGAGGAATACAGGGTGATTTGCGGGCCGGTGGCCGCATCCTGCACGTTAGGGTCTTGGCTCACGGGAAACTCCGTGGTTGGTCTGAGGTCTGACAATGGTACCGGGCGACTGGAATTTCCATGTCGTCACCGCAACACTGTGGATTAACTGTCGATTCACGCCCCTGCGCCTTGCTGCCCGCATGCTCCGCGCATCACCTGGGAGTTCTACTTGCGCCTGCTACCGCTCGCCACTGCCCTCACGCTGGCCGTTGCCATGGGTGTGGCACCTGCGCAGGAAAGCCGCCTGCCCGATATCGGTTCGTCTGCCGGCGAGTTGCTGACCCCGGCGCGCCAGGCCGAGTACGGCAAGATGATGCTGGCCGAGTTGCGCAACTACGACTATGTGCTGGACGACCCGCTGGTCACCGATTGGCTGCAGACCATGGGCACCCGGCTGGGCGCCAACAGCGACCAGCCGCAGCAGCCGTTTACGTTTTTCATGCTGCGCGACCGCCAGATCAACGCCTTCGCCACCTTGGGCGGCTACATTGCGGTCAACGCCGGGCTGGTGCTGACGGCCGAGCGCGAGGACGAAGTGGCCGCAGTGCTCTCGCACGAAATCGCCCACGTCACCCAGCAGCACGTGTTGCGCGGGGTTGAGCGGGCGCAGCGCGATCAGATCCCGATCCTTCTCGGCATGCTGGCGGCGGTGGTCGCCGCGCAACAGGCCGGCGGCAATTCCAAGGGCGATGCCACCATGGCCGGCATCACCAGCGCCATGGGGCTGATGCAGCAGCGCCAGATCGACTACACCCGCTCCAATGAATCCGAAGCCGACCGGCTGGGCATTCGCACGCTGGTGCGCAGCGGCTACGACGTGGATGCGATGGCCGGCTTCTTCGAGCGCATGTCGGTGGCGATGCGCGCCAACGAGGGCGGCTACAGCGCGCCGGACTTCCTGCAGACCCACCCGGTCACCGTCACCCGCATCAGCGAGGCCAAGGCGCGCGCCGAACAGATGAAGAAGAACACCGTGGTGCTGACCACCTCGGTGCCGGGCGGCACGCGCCAGGAGCGCGTGAATCCCTCCGACCCGTCGCTGTCGGAGCCGCTGAGCCGCAACGGCAATACGATTCTTCCGTATGCGTTGCGGTTGCCGGTGGATGCGCTCAGCCGCAGCGGCGAACAGCAAAGCTTCGATTGGGCCAAGGAGCGCCTGCGCGTGCTCAGCGCAACCACCCCGGATGCGGCCATTCGCGAATACGAGACCCTGCGCCGCAGCGCCAAGGGCGGCCTGACCGATGCGCAGCGCTACGGGCTGGCCCTGGCGCGCTTGCGCAACAGCGGCGGGCGGCCAAGCGAGCCGGTGGCCGAACTGGCCAGCCTGCTGGAGGCGCATCCGGATAATTTATGGCTGACGCTGGGCCTGAGCGAGGCGCAGGCGCGCGTGGGCCAGCGCGAGGTGGCCAATGCGCGTTTCGATGCGCTGCTCAAGCAATTGCCAACCAACCGTGCGGTGGCGCTGACCTATGCCGGCGCGCTCAACGAGCAGGCGACCGAGACATCCGGCCAGCGTGCGCGCCAGGTGCTGGAACCGCTGCTGTATCGCAACGGCGATGATGCGTTGTTGCAGCAGACCTACGCCCGCGCCTGCGAATTGGCCGGCGACCAGCTGCGCGCCAGCGAGGCCTATGCCGAATCCGCGTACTTGAACGGCCGCGCCGAACAGGCGCTGATCCAGCTGGAGGCGCTGAAGAAGAAAGATCTCGATTATGTGACACGTGCGCGCGTGGACGCCCGCATTGCCGCCATTACGCCCACGGTGCTGGAACTGCGCCGCCAGGGCATCCGCGACCCGGATCTGTCCACGCGTTAGCGCATGTCATGCAGTGCGGTGGCTTCACTGTCCGGGATGACAAATCGCGTGTTCGATGCCGCAACGCCTGCCTGTCGCCTCGCAGCACAGCCCGCTTATTAGTGGTGCGAACGACGTAATGCGCCTGCCATGTCACATTAGAGTCACAAAACCGTAGTCTACTGGCGACCATCGAAGCCAGACGGTAAGCCCCGCGTGCAGAAACGCATCCTGATCGTCGACGACGAACCCGCAATCCGCGACATGGTGGCGTTCGCGCTGCGCAAGGGCGAGTTCGAACCCATCCATGCTGGCGACGCCCGCGAGGCGCAGACCGCCATCGCCGACCGTGTGCCGGACCTCATCCTGCTGGACTGGATGTTGCCAGGCACCAGCGGGCTGGACCTGGCGCGGCGCTGGCGCAAGGAATCGCTGACCCGCGAGATTCCGATCATCATGCTGACCGCGCGCGGCGAAGAAAACGACCGCGTCGGTGGCCTGGAGGCCGGGGTCGACGATTACGTGGTCAAGCCGTTCTCGGCGCGCGAATTGCTGGCGCGCATCCGTGCGGTAATGCGCCGCACCCGCGAAGACGACGAAGACGGCAGCGTGGCCGTGGGCCGGTTGCGCATCGATGGCGCCGCGCATCGGGTGTTCGCCGGCGACGCGCCGGTGCCGATCGGCCCGACCGAATACCGCTTGTTGCACTTTTTCATGACACATCCGGAGCGCGTGTACACGCGCACCCAGTTGCTGGATCATGTCTGGGGCGGCAGCGTGTACGTGGAAGAGCGCACCATCGACGTGCATATCCGCCGCCTGCGCAAGACGCTGGAACCGTTCGGCCTGGAAAACATGGTGCAGACCGTGCGTGGCTCGGGCTACCGTTTCTCTTCGGCCGCCTGATGCTTGCCGCACAGGCCGGCCCGGCCGCTGACACCGGTCGGGCTGCGTGCCTACCCGACGCTCCGTGGTAACGCCTTCCATGCCCCAACATATTCGTTCCGCCTGGTTCAAGACGCTCGGTACCCTGGCGCTGTTGCTGGGCGCTGCCGTGCTGACCGGTGTGCTGATCGAACATGTGTGGATGGCGCTGACGCTGACTGCGCTGGGCGTACTGGCCTGGCATTACTGGCGGCTGCGTCAGGTGCTGCGGCGGCTCACTGCACGCCAGCGTGCCGAGCCGGCGGCCGGCGTCGGTGCCTGGAACGAACTGGATCGGCTGCTCTATCGCAGCCAGGCCGAAATGCGCGGGCGCAAGCGTCGCCTGATCGACATGCTGCGCACCTACCGCGCCGCCGCACAGGCGTTGCCCGATGCGGTGGTGGTGGTGGATCGCAACAGCCAGCGCGTGCAGTGGTTCAACAAGGCCGCCGGTGGCCTGCTTGGCCTGCATCATCCCGGCGATATGGGCGTGTCGGTGGTGGAACGGCTGCAGCCATTGCCGTTGGCGCATTGGCTGGCGGCCGGTCGCAATGCAGAACCCATGCTCGATGCCGCCTCGCCGGTCGATCCGGATCTGCGGCTGAATCTGCGCCTGATCCCCTATTCCGACGACTACTGGCTGCTGGTGGCGCGCGATGTCAGCAAGCTGCTGCGGCTGGAGCAGGTACGCCGCGACTTCGTGGCCAATGTCTCGCACGAGCTACGCACACCGCTGACGGTGGTGCACGGCTATCTGGACATGCTCGACCCGGAAGACTTCCCCGACTCGGGCCCGATGCTCGCGGAGATGCGCAAGCAATCGCAACGCATGGCGCAACTGGTCGAAGATCTGCTGACGCTGTCGCGGCTGGAATCGCAGGAAGAACTCGGCGAGGAACACGTGGCGATGGCGCCGATGCTGTCCACGCTACGCCGCGAAGCCGAGGCGCATAGCCAGGGCCGCCACACGGTGGAAGTGTTCGACGAGGCCGGCGTGGATCTGCTTGGCTCCAACAAGGAACTGCATAGCGCGTTCTCCAACCTTGTCACCAACGCAGTGCGCTATACGCCTGGCGGTGGGAAGGTGACGATCCGCTTCGTGCGCGACGGCGATGGCGCGGCACTGGCGGTGCGCGACACCGGCTACGGCATTCCCGCCTCGCATCTGCCGCGCATCACCGAGCGGTTTTATCGCGTCTCCAGCAGCCGCTCGCGCGAGAGCGGCGGGACCGGGCTGGGGTTGTCGATCGTCAAGCACATCCTGGGGCTGCATCAGGCGCGGCTGGAGATCGAAAGCGAAGTCGGGCGCGGCAGCGAATTCTCGTGTCATTTTGTGGCTGCACGCGTGGTGCAGCGCGATCAGTCCCTGCCACTGTCACGCTCGGCGTGATATGTAGTGGGTGCGCGCCGCAGCGCGGTGCGATGCACCTGCGCAGCGCGCGCCACGTCGCACCGCGCTGCATATTGCGCGCGCTAACGACGCATTCCATTCCGTCTTGATGATCGACTCCATGGGCCACGCCAAACACTCCCACGACACCGCTTCTTCCGAAGAGATCGCCGCCGATCCGTTGCGCGAGCCGTCGCTGTATATCAACCGCGAACTGTCGCAGCTGGATTTCAATTTCCGGGTGCTGGCGCAGGCGCTGGATGAGCAGGTCCCGTTGCTGGAACGGCTGCGCTTCCTGTGCATTTCCTGCACCAACCTGGACGAATTCTTCGAAATCCGCGCGGCCACCGTAAGGCACGCGCAGGAATTCGGATTGCCGCCGGCACCCGATGGGCTGAGCCCCACCGCCATCCTCAATGCCGTGCACGATCGCGCGGCGAAGCTGGTCGAGCAGCAGTACCACGCGTGGAACGAAGTGCTACGCCCGGCGATGGAAACTGCCGGGGTGGCGGTGCTGGGCCGCTCGACGTGGAACTCGCGTCAGAAGCGCTGGCTGCGCGCGTACTTCCGCAACGAGATCATGCCGGTGCTGTCGCCGCTCGGCCTGGACCCGGCGCATCCGTTCCCGAAGATTCTCAACAAGACCTTGAACATCGTTGTGGTGCTGGATGGCCAGGATGCGTTTGGCCGCGCCGGCCATCTGGCCATCGTGCGGGCGCCGCGTTCGTTGCCGCGCATCATCCAGTTGCCGGCCAGCCTGTCGCCGGAGGGAACGCAGAGCTTTGTGTTTCTGTCTTCGGTGCTGTCCGAGTTTGTGGATGAGCTGTTCCCGGGCATGCAGGTCAAGGGCTCGTATCAGTTCCGCGTCACCCGCAACTCCGAGTTGGTGGTGGACGAGGAAGAAGTCGAAAACCTGGCCTTGGCATTGCGCGACGAACTGGTCACGCGCGGCTACCGGCCGGCGGTGCGGCTGGAGATCGCGCACGACTGCCCGTCGCCGATCATGCGCACGCTGCTGCAGAACTTCGGCTTGAACGAAAACGCGGTGTATCGCATCGTCGGGCCGGTCAATCTGAGCCGTGTCACCCAGGTCTACGACCTGGTGCAGCGCCCGGAACTCAAGTACCCGTTGTTCAATCCGCGCACCTTGCGCGACAACGACGGCATCTTCGAGATCGTCAAGAAGGGCGATGTGTTGTTGCATCATCCCTTCGATGCGTTCACTGCGGTGCTGGACGTGATTCGCCAGGCCGCAGTCGACCCGAACGTGCTGGCGATCAAGCAGACGCTGTACCGCACCGGCAAGGATTCGTTGATTGTCGATGCGCTGATCCTGGCCGCGCGCAACGGCAAGGACGTCACTGTGGTGGTGGAACTGCGTGCGCGCTTCGACGAAGAAGCCAACCTGGGCCTGGCCGACAAGCTGCAGGAAGCCGGCGTGCAGGTGGTCTACGGCGTGGTTGGTTTCAAGACGCACGCCAAGATGCTGCTGATCGTGCGACGCGAGGGGCGCAAGCTCAAACGCTACGTACATCTGGGCACCGGCAATTACCACAGCGGCACCGCGCGTCTGTACACCGACATCAGCCTGATCACGGCGGATGTGGAAATCGGCAACGATGTGCACATGCTGTTTCAGCAATTGTCCGGTCTTGCTCCGCGGATGAAGCTGGAGCAGTTGCTGCAATCGCCGTTTACCCTGCATACCGGGGTGCTGAAGCGGATCGAACGCGAAACCCGGCTGGCCCGCAATGGTCGCCCGGGCCGCATCATCGCCAAGATGAATGCCCTCAACGAGCCGCAGGTGGTGCGCGCGTTGTACGCGGCGTCGCAAGCCGGTGTGCAGATCGATCTGATCGTACGCGGCGCCTGCACGCTGCGGCCGGGCGTGCCGGGCTTCTCCGACAACATCCGCGTGCGTTCGATCGTGGGGCGTTTTCTGGAACACAGCCGCGTGTACTGGTTCGGCAACGATGGTGCGGCGGAACTGTATTGCGCCAGCGCCGACTGGCTGGAACGCAATCTGCTGCGGCGCGTGGAGACCTGCTTCCCGATCCTGGACCCGGACCTGGCCAAGCGGGTCTATCGCGAAGCGTTGCAGAACTACCTGGACGACAACGTCAACGCCTGGGAGCTGGATGCCGAGGGCGTCTATCACAAGCGCACGCCGGGTCCCGGCGAGCCGGCGCATTCGGCGCAGATGACCTTGCTCGATCGGGTCTAACAAGCGGCTGACAACACGTAGCGCGCAGTCGTGCGTTGGTGCCGGCGGCGCAGCGCAGCCGCCTCGTGGCTGGTACGCGGCGCCACACACGCCTTGCCGCGGTGTGCGCAGTGGTTTTGCCGGTGCCTCTCACGGGGCCAACCATCCATCGGCTACCATGCGGCCATGCCAACACCCTCCCCCACGATACCGCCACTGCGCGACGGCGATTACCTTGCCGCCATCGACTTAGGCTCCAACAGTTTCCACATGGTCATTGCGCGCTACCTGATGGGTCAGCTGCGCGTCGTTGATCGCCTGCGCGAGACCGTGCGTATGGCCGATGGCCTGGATGGCAAAGGTGGCATTTCCAACGAAGCGCGCCAACGTGCACTGGAATGTCTGGCGCGCTTCGGCCAGCGCATTCGTGAAGTGCCGTCGTTGCGCGTGCGTGCGCTGGCCACCAACACGGTGCGTCAGCTGCGTTCGCCACAAGCGTTCCTGATGCCGGCCGAAACCGCGCTCGGGCATGCGATCGAAGTGGTCAGCGGCCGCGAGGAAGCGCGCCTGATCTATCTGGGCGTTGCGCATGCGCAGCCGCCCAAGCCCGATCAGCGCCGGCTGGTGATCGACATCGGCGGCGGCTCGACCGAGTTCATCATCGGCCGCGGTTTTCAGACACTGGAACGCGAAAGTCTGCAGGCCGGCTGTATCGCCAGCACACGACGTTTTTTCCCCGGCGGCAAGTTGTCGAAAAAGAAATGGAAGGACGCGCTGACCGAGATCGGCGCCGAGTTCCAGCAGTTCGCCAATCAGTACAAGGCGCTGGGCTGGCATGAGGCGATCGGCTCGTCCGGCACCCACAAGGCCATCGGCGAAATCTGCGCGGCGATGAAGCTGACCAAGGGCGCAATCACCGCCGAGGCGCTGCCGGCACTGCGCGATGAACTGCTCAAGGCCAAGCGCATCGAAGACATCCAGTTGCCCGGATTGGCTGCCGAGCGGCGTCCGATCATCGCCGGCGGCATTCTGGTGCTCGAGGCCGCATTCCAGGCCCTGGGGCTGGAGAAGCTGATGGTCAGCAAGGCGGCGATGCGCGAAGGCATTCTGTACGACATGCTCGGCCGCGGCGGCGAGAACGACCCACGCGACAGCTCGGTGGCCTCACTGGTGCAGCGCTACGGGATCGACGAAGTGCAGGCCCAGCGCGTGGAAGCCACCGCCTGCCGCCTGTTCGATCAGGTCTGCGAATCCTGGCAACTGGATGGAGACGATGCGCAGGTGTTGCGCCGCGCCGCGCGGTTGCACGAGCTGGGCTTGATCATTGCGCACAGCCAATATCATGTGCACGGCAGCTACATCCTGGAGCATTCGGATATCGCCGGTTTCTCGCGGCAGGAACAGCAGGTGCTGGCATCGCTGGTGCGCACGCACCGGCGCAACGTGCCCAAGACCGCGTTCGAGGCGCTGCCGGACCGTTTGTTGCTGCCAACCCGACGCAAGGCCGCATTGTTGCGGCTGGCAGTGCTACTGCATCGCGCGCACGAGTCCGACCCGATTCCGACCCTGGAACTCACTGCCGATGACACCCGGCTGTCATTGATCCTGTCGCAAAGCTGGATCGACTCGCGCCCGTTGCTGCGCGCCGACCTGATCGGCGAAGTCGAAAGCATGGCCGGGCTGGGAATCGCGTTCAAACCATTTGTGACCTGAGGCCTGCGGCCTCAGGCGGGAATCGGGAATGGGGATTCGGGAATAGTCCACCACGGGGCTCTGAGAAGTTTCTGACTGGTGGCGATTGCGCTGAACGAATGCAGCACGCTGCTTTTGCGATTCCCGATTCCCGATTCCGCTGTCACCGCCACGACTTGTGCGCGCAACATCCATGCCATCGCTCTCCCGGAAGCTAGCCAAAACCGGAGAACGGGCATGCGCTACGCGATCGTTACCGAAACCTATCCCCCCGAAGTCAATGGTGTGGCGCTGACCGTGCACGGCCTGGAAACCGGCCTGCGGGCACGCGGACATCAGGTGGACGTGGTGCGCCCGCGTCAGAGCGGCGATACGGAACCGGCGACTGCCTTGTTGGTGCGCGGCGCATCGCTGCCGCGCTATCCGGGGCTGAAATTCGGGCTGCCGGCAACGCAGCGCCTCATCCGTCATTGGCGAATCACGCAGCCGGATGCGATCTATGTGGCCACGGAAGGCCCCCTGGGCTGGTCGGCGATGCGTGCAGCGCGCCGGCTCGGCATCCCGGTCGCCACCGGCTTCCATACGCGTTTCGACGAATACCTGCCCGACTACGGCGCCGCCTGGCTGCAAGGCACCGCGTTGCGCTGGATGCGGCGCTTTCACAACCAGGCCGATGCCACCCTGGTGCCGACGCGCGAATTGCAGCAATTCCTGCGCGAGGGCGGATTCGAGCGCGTGCAATTGCTGGCGCGCGCGGTGGACAACCAGCAGTTCGATCCGGCGCGACGCGATCACGCCCTGCGTGCCGAATGGGGGATCGAAGGCGAAGGCTTCGCTGCAATCTACGTCGGGCGCATCGCCAACGAAAAGAATCTGCCGCTTGCCATCCATGCATTCCGCAAGCTGCAGCAGATCCGCCCGAAAGCACGCTTCGTGTGGGTGGGCGATGGCCCGGCACGCGGAAAGATCGCGCACGAGAATCCTGATTTCATTTTCTGCGGCATCCAGCGCGGCGAAGCGCTGGCACGCCACTTCGCCAGCGGCGATCTGTTCCTGTTCCCCAGCCGCAGCGAGACCTTCGGCAACGTGACCCTGGAGGCGATGGCCAGCGGCGTGGCCACGGTCGCTTTCGATTACGGCGCTGCACGCGAGTATCTGCGCAGCGGTCACAGCGGCGCGGCAGTCGAGACCGACGAGGCGTTTATCCAGGCCGCCGTCGCACTCACCGACGACGACGCGATGCGCCAGCGCATGGGTGCTGCGGCCGCGCAGGCGATGCAGAAACTGCATCCGGACAATGTGGTGTCCGATTTCGAAGCCTTGTTGCTGGGCATCACCGCTGCACGGGGGCGTTATGTCGGCAACGCGGCTTGAGGTTCTACGCGGTCACGAAGCGCGCTGGTGCCGGCGCGCCAATCACTGGTGCCGGCGTCACCCGGTGCGGCGCGCGTTCGCCACCATCAGCCGGCTCGGCGATGGGGTGTTCTGGTATGGCCTGATGGGCCTGTTGGTGCTGCTCGACGGCATGGACGGCGTGCGCGCATCTGCGCACATGGCGGCCACCGGCGTGCTTGCGCTGACCTTGTACAAGTCGCTCAAACGCTGGACGCGGCGGCCACGCCCGTATGCCGCCGACGTGCGTATTCGCGCCTGGGTGGCACCGCTGGACGAGTTCAGTTTTCCGTCCGGCCACACCTTGCACGCGGTGTCCTTCAGCATCGTGGCGCTGGCCTACTATCCGTGGCTGGCACCGTTGCTGGTGCCGTTCTCGGCGGGCGTGGCGCTGTCGCGGGTGGTGTTGGGGCTGCATTATCCAAGCGATGTACTGGCTGCGACCGCGATCGGGGTGGTGCTGGCCAGTTTGTCGTTGTGGGGATTACCGGTGTTGCTGGGGTGATGAATCAGGCCGGGTCGGCCCGAGTGATCCGCCCAGATAAGTAACGCGTCTCAGCACTCCCTTCTCCCCTCGGGAGAAGGTGCCCTGCAGGGGCGGATGAGGGTACGTGCGAAGCCTCGCGCACTCGCCGTACAAGATCTCTCGCGAAGGTTGATAAAAAGCCAACACGCAGCAATTGCAACTTCAGCGTGTGGCTTCGCCCCGTACCCTCACCCCTACCCCTCTCCCGCAGGGAGAGGGGATTTCGCTCCGTGCTTGTCCTGCTCACGCTGCCTACCCCAGCGTCCCGGTTCCCGTCCCGCGCTGCCGCCGTACAATGGCGCAATGACGAACCTGTTCATTTCCGACCTGCATCTGGATCCGGCCCGGCCGGCGATTACCGAGCTGTTTCTGGACTTCCTGCGCACGCAGGTGCCCGGCAGCGACGCGCTCTACATCCTCGGCGATCTGTTCGAAGCCTGGATCGGCGATGACACCCCGACGACCGCCGCAGATGCGGTCGCCACTGCGCTGCATGCCGTCGCCGATAGCGGCGTACCGGTGTTCTTCATGGCAGGCAACCGCGATTTTCTGGTTGGCCAGACCTATGCGCAGCGCGCCGGCTTCCGCATCCTGCCCGACCCCACCGTCATCGATCTGTACGGGCATCCGACGCTGCTGATGCACGGCGATCTGCTATGCACCGACGACACCGCCTATCAGGCGTTCCGTGCACAGACGCGCGACCCGGTGTTTCAGGCGCAGTTCCTGGCCCAGCCGCTGGCCGCACGGGTGGCGTTCGCGCAGCAGGCGCGCGCGGCAAGCCAGGCGCGTCAATCGGAACTCAAGCAGGGCGATCAATCGCGCTTCGAAACCGTTACCGACGTCGCACCGGCCGAAGTGGAAGCGACCTTCGTGCGTTATGGCGTAGATCGCTTGATCCACGGTCATACCCATCGCCCCAACGTGCACACGCTGCAGGCCGGTGGCCACACCTGCACGCGCATCGTGCTGGGCGACTGGTACGAACAAGGCTCGGTGTTGCGTGTGGATGCCGATAGCATCGCGCTGGAGCAGTTGGCGCTTTAGCGTGGCTGAGAGAACCTAGCGAGCAAAGGCATCACTGCACGCTACGCGCATGCTCGGCGTAGTCGACAAAACCGGCATTGACCACGTCGTACCAGAGCACCGTGCCGTCGGCTTGCACGCGGAAGCGGTCGCGTACCGGGCTGGTCTGCGGGTCGCCAGGGCAGTCGTTGCCATGGCGCTCATGCACTGCGAATTCGAAGGCATCCGGGGTGGGCGCATCGCCCTGTTCGGACAGGATGCTGATGCAGTTGTCCGGATAAAAATGATCGCTCTGCAAACGCGCTTCCAGCACATGCAGCGCGCGCACTTCGGCATCGTTGCCGGTGGGCGTTGCCGTCGCCACAGCAGCGGGCTTGGGTTGAGAGGGAGCCGGCTCGGCGGGTTGCTGTTTGCAGCCGGCAACCGCAAGTACGGCCAGGCAAAGCGCCGCATAACGCAAGGACTTGGACATAAGTGCTCCGCTCCACAAGACAAGGCCGGCAGTTGCCGACGGTGCGCCTAGTCTGCGCTACACCTGCGCGCGGGTGTAGCGGCAAAAGCCCGGCACATGGAGTGCCGGGCCGACAGCGAAACGCTCAACGTCAACCTCAGCGGAAGCCGGCAATCGTGGCCTTGGTGTTGACCAGCACGCGCTGATTGTCGGCGGTGCTGGCATTGCCCATCGGGATGCCGTTGTAGTTGATGTTGGGGTTGGACCAATAGTTCAGGCGCGGGCAACCGCTGCTGCAGTCGTAGGCCATGATGGTGCGCCAGCTGTTGCCGTAGCGATAGCCGTGACCGTAGACATACGGCGAGGTGCTCGGGTCGTTGGTGGCGTCGTGGCGTGCGCTCTGCAGGTGCCCGATTTCATGCGCAAAGCTGTAGTAGCCGGTGGCGCAATCCCAGTACACCGATGCAAATGCGGTTGCGGCGGTCGACCCAATACCCGAAGCCAGTCCGCAGTAAGTGGCGTTGTTCAACACGATCACGCCCACATCGGCGGTATACGTGTTGCGGCTGGTGTGGATGCTGTCCATGTAACCGTCGTTGGTCACGCGGAAGCGCTGAAGGTCGGTGGTGAAGTTGCCGGTTTCGCTGTAGCTGGTGGTCTCGTAACGCGCCAGCTGCAAGGTGATGCCGACGTTGCTGTTGGTGTAGCCCTGGTTGGCTTCGGCCACCGCCAGCTGCACCAGCGCCTGCATGTTGCCGCCGTACGCAGTCACCGCCTGATTGGTGGCGACCACCAGCACGCGAATGGTCGCCGGGCTGCCGGACGAGGCGGCGGCAGCGGTGACGCGGCCGTCGCCGGGCATGTCGAACTTGGGCAGCAGGCTGTATTCGGCCGGATGCTCCTGCGGCATGCGCTGCTCATCCACCTGCACCAGCACGTGGCGACCATCAGCCAGCGGACGCAGGCGATAGAGTTTGCCGGCGTAGCGGATGGTTCCGGTGACGGTGTCGCCGCTACGGACCAAGATCGCTGAGTTCAGCGGATCCACGCCCGACAGCGTGCGTGCACGCGTGCCAGCGCGCGGGCCCAGGTTGCCGTACCACACGCTATCGCCGCCTTCCAGGGCATCGACCTTGGCCTGGGTGGCGGTGATGGTCTGGCCGTCCAGTTGCAGTTTCAGCAGCTTTTCCGACGCGGTGACTGCGCCGGCATCGAGCTGGACTACCTGCGCGGTGGCTGTTGACGGTGAGCTCAACACCCGTTGCAGCGAGGGTTCGGTGGTGGCCGTGGCGGCTGCACTGCGGCTCAGCGCAGGACCGGATTGATACAGCGGTTTGCCGGCAGCGGCGGCCGAACCGGCCAGACACATGGCAATCAGACCCACCGTGGTGCACATCGACTTCGACTTCATCGTCTCTCTCTCCTTAGACATGGAAGTAACGGATGTGAAACACCGGGCCCCTGCCCCCGGGACGCCTTTAAGGCCGGAGTGACAGTCCACATTGCAAGTAGTTGCAAAGGAAAATTACAGTTCTGTGATGATCGCCTTGAATGCATGCGATTCCGGCGGCTGCGCAGAGGGAACCCGCGCACATTTTTCAGCCAGCCTGCTCCACCAGACTGGCCAACTCATCCTCATCGAAACCGGCAAGCAGCCGCGCTTGGATATTGAATGGTCCATGCAGATAGCCGCCGGCGTATTCGCGCAGCAGCGCCTTGAAACGCGCGCGCGGCTCGATGCCGGCCTGCGCGCAATACCAGCGATACCAGCGCGAGCCGGCCGCTACATGCGCCACTTCTTCGCGCAGGATGGTTTCCAGCACCTGCGCAGTGGCGATGTCGCCCAGCGAGCGCAGCTTGACGATCATCGCCGGGGTCACGTCCAGGCCACGCGCTTCCAGCACACGTGGCACCAGGGCCATGCGTGCGAGGCCGTCATGCGCGGTTTTCTCGCACATTTCCCACAGGCCGTTATGCGCAGGGAAATCGCCGTAGTCGTGATCATGCGCCTGCAATCGCGCGCGCAGCAGCATGAAGTGACGCGATTCGTCATCGGCCACCGCTACCCAATCCGCATAGAACGCATCCGGCAACCCGCGGAAGCGATACACCGCATCCCAGGCCAGATCGATAGCGTTGAGTTCGATATGCGCGATGGCGTGGATGAAGGCGGCGCGCCCTTCCGGCGTGCCCAATCCACGCCGTGGCACCTCGCGCGGGTGCACCAGCACCGGCGTTGCGGGCCGGCCCGGCATGCAGATCGGCGCCGGTGGCGCGGCCTGCGGCGACGGCAACGACAGCGTGCCGGCGCGGAACGCGGCCGCATGTCGCTGGGTCAGCGCGACCTTCTCCAGCGGATCGGCCGCTTGCAGGCAGGCGTATGCGGCCTGCAAGAGATCCATCGTCACTTCAGCGCTCCGTCGTTCGCGGGCAGCGCAACTCCACAACGCTGCCCCACCACCATCACGCGCGGCGTTTGCGCTTGGCTTCGTCGGAGCGCAACTGCTGGATGCGCTGGAAATAACCCGGCTCGATCCCGGTGATGTACTCGCCGTTGAAGCACGAGGAATCGAACTGCTTGATGTCCGGGTTGCCTTCGCGCACCGCCACTTCCAGGTCTTCCAGATCCTGATAGATCAGCCAGTCGCAGCCGAGAAATTCCTGGATCTCGTGCTCGCTGCGGCCGTGCGCAATGAGCTCTTCGGCGGCTGGCATGTCGATGCCGTAGATGTTGGGGTAACGCACCGGCGGCGCAGCCGAGGCCAGATACACCTTGCGCGCACCGGCATCGCGTGCCATCTGCACGATCTGCCGGCTGGTGGTGCCGCGCACGATCGAATCGTCGACCAGCAGCACCACGCGGTTGCGGAATTCCAGGTGGATCGGGTTGAGCTTGCGGCGCACCGATTTCTGCCGTTCGCCCTGCCCCGGCATGATGAAGGTGCGGCCCACATAGCGATTCTTGACGAAGCCTTCGCGGTACTTCACCCCGAGCACGTTGGACATCTCCAGCGCCACATCGCGCGAGGTGTCCGGGATCGGAATGATGGTGTCGATATCGTGATCCGGGCGCAGGCGCAGGATCTTCTCGCCCAGCTTCAGGCCCATGCGCATGCGCGCCTTGTGCACCGAGATGTTGTCGATCATCGAATCGGGACGCGCGAAATACACGTACTCGAAGATGCACGGCGCATGGTCGGTGGGCGCGGCGCAGATTTCCGAAAACAGCTCGCCGCGCGCGGTGATCACCAGCGCCTCGCCGGGGCGCACGTCGCGCACGCGCTGGTAGCCCAGGATGTCCAGTGCCGCCGATTCGGAGGACACGATGTATTCGGTGCCTTCGGCGTGATCGCGCTTGCCCAGCACCAGCGGACGAATGCCGTGCGGGTCGCGGAACGCCACCAGGCCCAGGCCCAGCACCACGCTCACCACCGCATAGCCGCCCTTGCAGCGACGGTGCACACCGGCCACCGCGCGGATCGCCGCCTCGGGGGTGAGCATGCGCTGCGCGTCCAGCTCGTAGGCGAACACGTTCAGCAGCACTTCGCTGTCCGAATCGGTGTTGATGTTGCGGCGGTCGGCCTCGAACACCTGCTGGCGCAAGGCCTCGGTGTTGATCAGGTTGCCGTTGTGCGCCAGCGCGATGCCGTAGGGCGAGTTGACGTAGAACGGCTGCGCCTCGTCCATGCCTTCCGAGCCCGCGGTTGGGTAGCGGCAATGCGCGATGCCGACGCGGCCTTCCAGCACCGCCATCTTCTTCTCGTCGAAGACGTCGCGTACCAGCCCGTTGGCCTTTTGCACGCGCAGGCGCGTGCCGTCGGCTGTGGCGATGCCTGCGGCGTCCTGCCCACGATGCTGCAGGACGGTCAGGCCGTCATAAAGCTGCCCGGCGACGTTTTGGTTGCCGACAATACCGACGATGCCACACATGGTGCGCGTTCTCCGCTGCGGCTTGCGCCGTTACTGTGAAGGTGGCCGTGCCTGGCCTTGAGACTCGACCCGAGCCGGGTCGCTTTCTCCGCCGCGAATCTGCGCCGGATCGATATTGGCCGGCATCGCCTGCGTCGGATCGCGTCCGTCGCTGGCGGCTTTACCGGGTTGCCCAAGCGCACGCGTGATGGTGTCGCTCAAACCGGACCCGGACAGCGCCTTGCCCAGATCCGTATTATTGCCTGCCGAGGGCAACTTCCCCAACTCCGTTGGCAAGTTGCCGAGTTCCATCGATGGCATGTCCATCGACGGCATGCGCCAGGCCGGCAGTTGCGCCCGCATCCAGCCCGCACCCGGCGACAGCATCGGCATCAGCACCGATTGGCGCCAGGACGGCTCACGCGGCAGCGGGGTGAAGCTCATCAGCAGCACCAGCACGCTGGCCAGAAAGCCGCCGCGCACCACGCCCAGGCCGAACCCGAGCATGCGGTCCATCCCGCCGAGCCGCACTGCATCCACGCCGGCACGGATCACCATGCCGATCACCGCTACGGTGATCAGCACGCCGACGAACACCATCGCGTAGCCGCCGAACGACTCGGTGGCCGACGGATGCTTGCCGTCGGCGATCCAGCGCGCGGCCGAGCCGCCGAACTGGAATGTGGCCCAGCCAGCAAGCAACCAAGACAGCGTACCGACCACGATTGCGACAAAGCCGCGCAGCAAGCCCAACAGGGCCGACACCAGAATGATGACGCCCAGCACCATGTCGATCATTGCCAACTTCTCCGCGCGGCGCACGCGCCGTTGCTGCAACCTGGCTCGGTGTTCATTGCGCTCCCCTCCATGGGTGTGAGGCGGTCGGGAATCTGAAAACCACCGACGACATGTCGTGAGTGGCTGTCAGGCTTGATGCGGACGACCTGCAGCACGCGCAGTGTACGAAGGGTCGCGCCGATGCAGATGTCTGATACCGGCGACGCACACCCGATGGCGGCGCAGCCGTTTTACGGATGCGGACGCACCATGCCGGAAATGCCGACCTTGGCCGCCACCTGCGCACGCAGCTGTTCGGCATCGCCACGGTTGGCCACCGGGCCTACACGCACGCGGTTGAGCGCGCCCTTATCGGTGCGGACCTGTTCGACAAAGGCGCTGAAGCCGGCGGCGCGTACGCGGTCGCGCAGGGCATTGGCGTCTTCGGCGCGGCCAAACGCACCCAACTGAACCGCAAAACCGACCGAACTGGCGGCAGGCGCTGCCGGCGCGGTAGGCGCAGCCACGACCGGCTTGGCAGGTTCGGGCTTGGCCGGCTCGGCTTTGGCTACTTCCGGCTTGGCCGGCACAGGCTTGGGCGCCTCGGCCGGCTTGGGCGCGGCGGCTACCGGCTTGGCCGGCTCCGGCGGCAGGCTTTCGGTCCTGGTCGGCGCGGTGGTGCTGGCGGCTGCCACACTGCTGCTGGGCTTTGCGGCCGGTGCAGGCGTCGGTGCAGCTGCGGCAGGCGCTGGCGCGGCGGCATTGGCATCCAGCGTCACCACCTGCGCATTGACGTCGCCGCGCACCTTCACTGCCTGCAGGCGGGCCGATTCGGCCTGGGCCTGATCGACATATGGCCCCACGCGCACGCGCCAGGCAGGGCGGCCGTTGATCTGGGTCTTTTCGCTGAAGCCCGGCAGTTGCGCCTGCTTGAGCCGCGCGATCACGGCATCGGCATCGGCACTGGTGGCATAGGCACCGAAATTCACCGCGTAGTTGCCGGCGGCCACATCAGGGGCCGATGGCGCGCTGGAGGGCTTGGCCAGGTCGGCCGCATCCGGGTTGTCCTGCACCGCTGCCGGCGCCGTGGCGGCACCGCGCATGCCCAGTGCACCGCCGACAGGCGCATCGCCCGGGGTGACCAGCGGCAATTCGCGGGTTTCGAACTCGCCATTGGCAGGCGCTGCGGGTGCCTCGAGCGGCACATCGGCCACGCCGCTCGACGGCGCAGGGCCCTTGACCAGCATCGGCAGGAAGATCACGGCAAGCGCCACCAGAACGATGGCGCCAATCAATCGCTGTTTCAGAGCAGTATCCACGTAAAGAGACGAGAGGCGGCGTGGCGGGTTGCCGCGGCGATTATAAGGCCGCAGCCGGGCTACCGACCTTGGTGGCCTGAATGAAGTGCGTGCAGCGCGTCGGCGACGGTATGAAACGAGCCGAACACCAGCACGCGATCGCCTGGTTTGGCCGCCGCGAGTACCGCGCGCAGTGCGCTTGCGACGTCACGATGGCACGGCGCCTGCGCCGCGGCGGTGCCCTGCAGGCGTTGCTGCAATGCCTCGGCCGACTGCCCACGTGCGCCTTCCAGCCCGGCCAGCACCCAGTGGTCGATCTGCGTGGCTACCGCCGCCACCACGCCCGGCACGTCCTTGTCTGCCAATGCGGCGTAGATCGCATGCGTGCTGCCTGCGTGCGCTTGCGCGCCGAGTGCGTCGGCCAGCGCGCGCGCGGCCTGCGGGTTGTGGCCGACATCCAGCACCACCTGCACGCCATCGGCATCGATGCGCTGCAGGCGCCCGGCCACTTGCGCGTTGGTGATGCCCTGCGCCCAGGCCGCATGGGGCACCTCGACTGGCAACGCCTGCAGCGCGGCGATTGCGGCGGCGGCGTTGGCCAGTTGCACCGGCGCGTGCAGGGCCGGCATCGGTAGTTCCAGGGTCACTGCAACATCGCGCCAACGCCAATGCTGCGTATTGGAATGCTGTGCATCGATCGGCTCGAAGAAGTAATCGCTGCCTGCACGGATTGCATTGGCGCCCAGCTGGTAGGCGCGCCGCAACACGCTCGACGGCGGATCGATTTCGCCCAGCACCACTGGTTTCCAGGCGCGGATGATGCCGGCCTTCTCGGTACCGATCGCCTCGCGGTCTTCGCCCAGCCAATCGGTGTGGTCGATATCCACGGTGGTGATCACTGCCACATCGGAATCGATGATGTTCACCGCATCCAGACGCCCGCCCAGGCCGATTTCCAGCACCGCCAGGTCCAGCGCGGAGCGCTGCAACAGCCACAGCGCTGCGAGCGTGCCGTACTCAAAATACGTCAGTGCGGTCTCGCCACGCGCCGCTTCGACAGCTGCAAAGGCGTCGACCAGTTGTGCATCGCTGGCCTCTTCTCCATCGATACGCACGCGCTCGTTGTAGCGCAGCAGATGCGGCGAAGTGTAGGTACCCACCTTCCAGCCGGCCGCGCGCCCGATCGCCTCAATAAAGGCCACGGTCGACCCTTTGCCATTGGTGCCGCCGACGACGATGACGTGGGTGGCCGGCGCTGCGAGCTGCAGACGCGCAGCGACCTCGCGCACGCGCTCCAGGCCCATGGCGATGTTCTGCGGATGCTGTTGCTCGATGTAGGCGAGCCAGTCGGAGAGAGAGTTGGTTGCGTTCACGGCGAGGACTGCGCAGGAAGAACTGCATTATCGCGAATTTCCAGGCCGCGACGTGCTCGGACAAAAGACGACGGCGTGCTCAGGCACATGCGCTTGTCGTTGCCAAATCCAATTATCTGTGTCGAGACGTCCTCGATCACGGGACGTCCTCGATCGCTGCAATCCGCATTCCCAGCACCGAGCGCTGACCGGTCAACACCACGGCCATTTGCTGATCGGGATGCCGACGATAGAGCGCCTCACTGATGCACAGGTGGCTGGGAAACCGATCTTCCAGCGGCCCGCCACTCAATCGGTATTTGCACGAACGCCCGCTTTGAAAGTACTCAGTCTGCATGAGATGCGTTTCTTGAAAACTGGCACCGGCGATACGCGTGTACACCCACGGCGCACCTCGGGCCAGCATCAGCCAGCACACGCAGCCCAGCAACGGCGGCGCCACGACGATTGCCAGCAACGTATTGAACAGGCCCTTGCTGACAACTGCCTTAAGTCGCCCGTGGCGGTAGGCATGCAGAAAAGGCAGGGCCGTCAGAATGGCTCCTGTCAGCAGCATCGGCGCTATCCATTGCCGACCAGATAGAAACGTGGCGGGGATGAAATTGCCGAAGACTCCCAGCACCAGCAGGCCTAAGAGTCCGAGTACCAGTGCCAGCTTGATGGGCTGTGTACGCTTGGAGGTTGCTCCACTGTTGCGCGCCACCGAACTGCTTACCCCCTTCCAATCGAAGCCTTACAACGCCCGATGCTTGGCTTCACCGAAAAATGGCGTGTGATGCGCGCAATCGTTCAGACGCACCACTTCCAGGTGATCCACGTCCTCGCCTTCGAGCAGGTTGAGCGTGGTCGGTGCCTGGCGAAAGGTCCATAGCTTGGACAACGGCAGGCCCAGAATCTTGCACAGGATCACGCGGTTGACTGCATCGTGCGCCACCACCAGCAAGGTGTCGTCGGCGCCCAGGCCATCGGCCGCGCGTACCAGCCCGCGCCAGCTGCGGTCCAGTACCTGACGCAAGGATTCGCCGCCCGGCATCAGCACCGTATCCGGTTCTTCGCGCCAGGCACGCAAGCGCGCCGGATCCTTGTCGTTGATCTCGCTGGCCAGCAAGCCTTCCCATTCGCCATGCGCGATTTCCTGCAGGTCCGCATCGGTCTGCAGCAAGCTCTCGCGTGCACTGCCCAGCGCCAGCTTCGCAGTGGCCTGCGCGCGCGACAGCGGCGATGCCACCGCGCGGGTGATCTCCAGCGACTGCAGGCGCGCACCAAGGGCAGCGGCCTGGCCTTCGCCGACCGGCGACAGCGGGATATCGATCTGGCCCTGGTAACGGCCTTCGGCGTTCCACGGCGTCTCGCCGTGACGAGCAAGCAGGATGCGCATGCGCGAGAGATTCCTTGGGGGAGGGTCCGGCTCGCCGCAGCGAAACGGGAGCGCATCATAACCCCTCCCGCCCTCGTGCCGGCCGGCCGCCTCAGCGCACGCCGAGTTCCTTCAACAGCTGCGGCGCCGGGGCGACTTCGGTCATGACCCAGCGCAGATACCGGCTATCCACGGCGATCATCCGGGTCATGGACGGATCGAAGATCCAGTTGCTGCTCACCGACTCCCAGTTCCCATCGAACGCCAGCCCGACCAGCTTGCCGTGGGCGTCCATCACCGGCGAACCGGAGTTGCCGCCGGTGATGTCCAGATCCGACAGGAAGTTGACCGGCACCGAGCCCAGCCGCTTGTCCTCGAGCCCGGCATAGCGCTTGGCCTTGACCGCCTCCAGCAACGCCTTGGGCGAATCGAACGGATCGGCGCCGGTGTCCTTGGCGGCCACACCTTCCAGAGTGGTGAATGGGGTATAGGCCACGCCATCCTTGGGGGTGTAACCCTTGACGTTGCCGAAGGTGATGCGCAGCGACAGGTTGGCGTCCGGATACACCGCCTCGCCCTTGCTCTTTTTGTAATCGGCCAGGGCCTGCAAATACACCGGCCGCGCCTTGAGCTGCTCGCCGGTGTGCAGCTTGGTTTCGCGCTCGATCTGCAACAGCGCCGGAGTCACCGCCACGGCATATTGGATCGCCGGATCGGTACTAGCCTCGAACGCGGCACGATCGGCGGCCAGCCACTTCAGGCGGGCCTCGGTGCTGCCCAACGTGGTGGCATCGAGCTTGCCCAACGCGGCCTGCACGGCGGCCGCATCGCCGCCGCCCAGCCATTGGTCCAGTGCGGCAATGCGCTGGTTGGCGGGCAGCTTCAGATACTGGCTGAGCCAGTACTGCTGGAGCTGCCGATCCATGGCCGGCACGTAGCGGCGCTCCATCTGCTTCATCGTCCCTTCGATGGCCGGCAGGTCGCGGTCCTGGTACCCGGATTCGCGCTCGGCATTGGGCTTGGCGCGTTCCAGCGCCAGCCGATATAGCGTCACTGCCGCCCCCACCGTGCCGGTGGCGTCGAACTGCCGCAGCACGAAGTCGCGCTGCTGGGTGGCCTGGTCGCTTTTGAGCAGTTTGACCAGGGCGTCGTGCGCCGCGAGCGCCTGCCGCCCGCCTGCGCCACGACCCTTCAGCCAGGCCAGCACCGCGGCTTCGTCGGCCTGCTTCTGCGCCTGCGCCCCGATGCGCTTGAAGCCTTCCAGTTGCCCATCGTAGTTCTTGGCGGCGTTATTGAGGCCGGCCACGGTGCTAGCGTATTTCACCTGGATGTCGGGATTCTGCTTGCCGGCCTGTTCGATCAGAGCGATCACGTCTTTGTAATGTCTGCCCACCACCGGATAGGTCCAGCCGGCGGTGTTGTCGAATTCGGCGGCCAGCGCGTAACGATTGGTACGGCCCGGGTAACCGGCCACCATCACGAAGTCGCCTGCGCCCAGCGGCTGATCGGCGAACTTCAGATAGTGCTTGGGCTGGTACGGCACGTTGTCCTTGGCATAGGCGGCCGGCTTGCCGTCCTTGCCCACGTAGGCGCGGTAGAACGAAAAATCGCCGGTGTGGCGCGGCCACATCCAGTTGTCGATATCGCCACCGAACTTGCCCACGCTGCCTGGCGGCGCATAGGCCAAACGTACGTCCTTGATCTCCAGATTCTTGAACAGCCGGTAGGCATTTCCGCCGGCAAAGCTGAAGAACTGACAGCGGTAACCGGGCTGCGCCTCGCAGGCGGCGATCTGCTGCTTGCTGAAATCCTCCAGCGCCAGTGTGCGCTTGAGCGGATCATCGCCGGCTGTCGCCATCGCGGCCTTGGCAGGCGCGGTCACGTCGGTGATGGCATCGAGCACGTAGATGCGCGCGGTGGGTCCTGCGCTCAGTTCGTCGGTAGGTGTGGCGGCGCTGAAACCGTCCTTGATCAAATTCTTTTGCGCTGTGGAATTGAGCTGGATTGCGCCATAAGCACAATGGTGATTGGTCACCACCAGGCCCTGCGGCGACACGAAGCTGGCAGTGCAGCCGCCCAGTGCGACCACCGCACCCATCGGATCGCCGGTCAGGTCGGCCAGTTGCTGCGGCGACAGGCGCAAGCCGGCCTGCTGCAGCGGGCCGGCGATGTCGGGCAGTTGCTGCGGAACCCACATCCCCTCGCCTGCCTGTGCGGATGCCGCGAGCGCGAGTGTTGTCAGCATGGAAACGGCAAGCAGGTTCGGACGCATCGCACAGCCCCGGAAAGGTGAGCGTTACAGTGTAACCCTCACATCCGCAGCGGTCCCCATGACCAACGGCAGGGTCCACGCCCTGATCCAGCTCCTGCCGGTGTGCTCGCTGCGCGCTGCCCCGCCTGGCCGGGCAGGCATCGTTTGAGCGGTGGCCGGGCGCCGGCTCAGGCGCGACCGAACGCCGGGTCGCTGCGGCTGGGCTTGCCGGTTTCCAGATGCCCGGCCAGGCGCCGGCGGAATGCCCCACCCGGCTGCTCCACGACAACGTCATACCAGTGATCGCTTGCTGCCAACGGCAGGCGGATGGTTTGCCGCTGGCCTGCGGCCAGCTGCACGGCGCGCGCGGTCGGGTCTGCGTAATCCAGCGCGCGCAGTTGCAACGTGCATGGTTGGCGCCCGGCATTGCCGAGTTCCAGCACCAGCATTTCGCCGTCCTGCCTGGCCTCCAACCACGGCGCTGCCGATTGCGTCACAGCGGCGACGAGTTCGCCCGCAAACTCGCGCAGGAATCCATTCGGCCCATGCACACTCAAGGCATAGGCACCGTTGTGTGCAGCGCCAAGCGGTACATCGTCGAGCTGCGTGCCGGGCAGCACGGTGTAGTACCACGGGCCGCCACTTGCAGCACTGCTGTAGACATTGAACGCGGCTGCAGCAGCGCCGCTGTTGACGAACTGCAGTTGCACACCAGTCTCGTTGTGCACGCGCGCATGCACCTGCAAGGCGTACGGCAGCGCGCGTGCAGGACGTTGACCTGGTTCCTGCTTGGGCATGCGCGCGGTGGTCGGCGGTGCCGGCAGCGGTTTGCCGCTCACGGCTGCGGTGCGCGCGCGATAGTCGCCGATCGCCGGCAACGCACTCAACGCCGAATCGTCCGGCTTGCGGAAATCGAACACGCTGGTCAGATCGCCGCTCACCGCACGCCGCCACGGGCTGATGTTGGGCTCGGCCACGCCGAAACGGCGCTCCAGCAAGCGCAGTACCGAGGTGTGATCGAACACCTGCGAATTGACCCAGCCGCCGCGCGTCCACGGCGAGATCACCAGCATCGGCACGCGGATACCAAGACCGATCGGCAGCCCCTCGTAGACTTCGCCACGCGTGTCGACATTGCTGCGCCCCATGCGCGCATCCAGCGCCGGCAATGGCGCGGGCACATGATCGAAGAAGCCGTCGTTCTCGTCGTAATTGATGATCAGCGCAGTCTTCGCCCACACCTCCGGATTGGCAGTGAGCGCATCGATCAAACGCGCCACCAGCGATTCGCCATAGGCCGGCGGTGCCTCCGGATGTTCGCAATACGCAGTGGGCGGAACGACCCACGACACCTGCGGCAAACGATTGGCCTGCACGTCGGCGGCGATCGCGGCGACCAGATGCTCGGCCTGCGTGGTGGCGGCGTTTTCTGCGGTGGAACCGGCCACGCACGCACGCGCGCGCCGATAGCGTTCGTCGCCGGGCTGCAGATCGCGATAGTGCGAAAAATACGCCAGCGAGTTGCAGCCGAAGTTGTCGTATTCCTGATACACGCGCCAATCCACACCCGCAGCCTGCAGGCGCTGCGCGTAGGTGGTCCAGTCCATCGCCGCGTAACCGGGTTTGTCGCGCGCCATGTCGGCGGTCCAGTTGCCGTCGTCGGCATTGGTCACCGCTTGCGCACCGACATTGCCCACGCTGGGGCCGCTGGTGCCGGTGAACAGATACATGCGATTGGGATTGGTCGGCCCGTGCAGCGAACAGAAATAGCCGTCGCAAATGGTGAACGCATCGGCGAGCGCGTGGTAGTACGGAATGTCGTGACGCTGGAAATACCCCATCGTCAATTCGCCCTTGTACGGCACCCAGGCGTCGTACTCGGCCCAGCGCGCCGGGTCCTGCCCGTGGCCGGCTTTCCACGAGTGATCCAGGCTTTTGATCAACGGCGCGGAGGTGTTTTGTGAATCGAAGGCGAACGGCAGCAAGCGACGACCGTCCTTCGCCGGCTGACTCCATACCGGATGCCCATCGCGCAATTGCAGCGGACGCGGATCGCCGAACCCGCGCACGCCGCGCAGCGCACCGAAGTAATGATCGAACGAGCGATTTTCCTGCATCAGGATCACCACGTGTTCGATGTCGCGCAGCGTACCGGTACGCGAATTGGCAGGCAGCGCGAGTGCGCGGCCGATCGAAGACGGCAAGGCGCCGGCGGCAGTCAGCGCGGCGACGCGCTTGAGGAAATCACGGCGCGAGGGGGAATACGTCATGGATGCGAAACCTGGCAGAAATACGGGTGCGTGGCCGCAGGTGGCGGCTGGACACGACACGTATAGCGGGCGAGCGCGACAGTTTTAAGACAGCGACCGTCATCAATGTTTCATGAGTCGTTGACACCCTGCGTCGCGAAACGTCGGTCTTGCACCGTGCGTCCGCCCTCAGCCGTGCCCGAACAGGATTCCCCCATGACTTCCACTCGTCGTTTTCATGTCACTCCGCTGGCGTTCGCCCTGGCAGCGCTGCTTCCCGTCATGGCATCTGCCGCCACAACGGCTGCCGATCCGGCTGCCATTGCAGACGCGCCGGCCGCGGATGCGCCGGTCACCGCCGCCGATACCGCAACCAATGCCACTCAGCTGGATGCGATTAACGTGGTCTCGCAAGGCAGCACGCGCCAGGTGCAGCGCATCAGCCGGCAGGACATCGAGCAGCTCACACCGGGCAGCAGCGCCTTCAAGGCAGTGGAAAAATTGCCGGGCGTGCAGTTCCAGTCGGCCGACCCATTCGGCACCTACGAATGGTCCACGCAGGTGACCTTGCACGGCTTCGATCAGAGCCGGCTCGGCTACACACTCGATGGCATTCCGCTCGGCAACATGAGCTATGGCGTCACCAACGGCCTACACATTACTCGCGCGATCATTTCGGAAAACCTCGGCTCGGTGGAAATCGCGCAAGGCGCCGGCGCGCTCGGTACTGCGTCCAACACCAATCTCGGCGGCACCATGCAGTTCTATTCGGCCGACCCGCAGACCACGCCCGGCCTGCGGCTGGTGCAGACGGTGGGTAGCGATGCGACGCGTCGCACCTTCGTGCGTGGCGACACCGGCGATCGCAATGGGTTGTCGGCGTATCTGTCTTATGCCAATGCCACCACCGACAAGTGGAAGGGCTTTGGCGACCAGCAGTCAGAGCAGGCCAACCTCAAGACCGTGTACCAATGGGGCGAAGGCAACCGTCTGAGCCTGTTTGTGGATACCTCGCGGCGCAAGGAATACGACTACATGGATCTGTCGTTGACCAGCCAGCGCGCGCTGGGCTGGGATTACGATTATCTGCAGCCGGATTGGGCCACTGCGGTGCAGATGGCGCGTGCGTATCAAAACACCGGTGCCACCAGCGGCGTGGCCAACGGCTACCCGCAATCGCTGGCGGGGCTGCCCGATGATTACAGTTGGCTGGATGCCAGCTACTACGCAGGCGGTGGTCTGCGTCGCGACAACCTGGCAGGCTTGTCGGGCACGTTCGTGTTCGGCGGTGCAACCCTGGATGCCGCCGGCTACTACCACGCCAATCGCGGCGAAGGTCAGTGGGTGACACCGTATGTCGTCACCTCGGCGCAGATCCCGGTGTCGATGCGCACCACCGACTATGGCCTGGACCGTTTCGGCGGTACCAGCGCACTGAAGTGGTCGTGGGGCAATCACGATCTGGAAGCGGGCGTGTGGGCCGAGAATGCACGCACCACGCAAGGGCGCAATTACTTCGCGCTGGGCAACGAGGGCTACACCTCGCTGTACAACGTGTACGAAGCGCAGACCCCATTCCGTCGCGACTTTTTGCAGCGCTATACCACCCAGACCCGCATGCTGTACCTGCAGGACACCGTGCGCCTGCTCGACGATCGCCTGACCCTCAACTACGGCGCAAAGGCGCTCAGCACCACCACGCGCGCGCAATCGCTGGTGCCGACCACCGCGCTGGCACAGGGGCGCATCCGCGCTGAAGACAACTTCCTGCCGCAGCTTGGCGTGAACTACAAGCTCGACGAGCGGCAGGACATCTACGCCTCCTACAGCAAGAACATCGCCGCCTTCGGTTTCACTCCGTTCGGTACCTCGCAGGCCGCGTTCGACCGCAGCCGTTCGACGCTGGAGCCGGAAGAATCACAGACCGTGCAGGTGGGCTACCGCGTGCAGGATGCGCAGTTCCAGCTGTCGGCCGACGCCTACTTCACCAAGTTCTCCAACCGCTTGCTGACCACCTCGCCGTGCACCGCGGTGCAGACCTGCGCGGCGATCCTGAGCAATGTCGGTGCCGTGCACAGCGCCGGTGCGGATCTGGCGTTGATGTGGCGTCCGATGGAAGGCCTGAGCTGGTTGAATTCGCTGTCGTGGAATCGCTCGCGTTATCAGGACGACTACCTCAACAACGGCGTGGTCGCCACCTCCGGCAAGGACGTGGTCGGCATCCCGGCGTTGATGTTCTCCTCCAGCGCCAGCTACCAGCTCGGCAACCTGCGCCTGGATCTGGACGGCAAGTACGTCGACAAGCGCTACATCACCTTCCTCAACGATTCGCAGGTGCCCTCGTACTGGCTGTTCAATGCGGGCGCGCGGTACGACTTCGGTCGTGTGGGCGGTGTGGCCGATGTGGCGCTAGCGCTCAACATCACCAACCTCACCGACAAGCGCTACTTCGCCAGCACCGGCACCAACGGCTATGTCGCCTCCGATCCGCAGGGCTATAACCAGACCATAGTGGTCGGCGCACCGCGGCAATACTTCATGAGTCTTGATGTGAAGTTCTGAGTTGCCGGCGCTCTTTCCCCTCTCCCTGCGGGAGAGGGGTTGGGGTGAGGTACGGGCGAAGCTCTCGTGTGGTTCCACTGCACGAGGCTTCGCTCGTACCCTCATCCGGCGCTGCGCGCCACCTTCTCCCGATGGGAGAAGGACTACATCGGCGCCTACCCCGCCAAGATCCGTGTCGGCCAACACCGCCAATTACCGCACCGCCGCATGGCGCAAACCTCGCGACGCCTATAATCGCCGCCTTACTTTCACTCAGCAGGTCCCGCCAGATGGCGCAGACGATGAAGGCGCTGGTCAAGCGCGAAGCGAACAAGGGCATCTGGCTGGAACAGGTCCCCGTGCCCAGCCCCGGCCCCAACGAGGTGCTGATCAAGCTGGAAAAGACCGCAATCTGCGGCACCGATCTGCACATCTACCTGTGGGACGAGTGGAGCCAGCGCACCATCAAACCCGGCCTGACCATCGGCCACGAGTTCGTCGGCCGTGTGGCCGAGCTCGGTTCGGCGGTGACCGGCTACCAGGTCGGCCAGCGCGTGTCGGCCGAAGGCCACATCGTCTGCGGGCATTGCCGCAATTGCCGCGGCGGCCGCCCGCATCTATGCCCCAACACGGTCGGCATCGGCGTCAACGTCAATGGCGCATTTGCCGAATACATGCTGATGCCGGCCAGCAACCTGTGGCCGATCCCCGACCAGATTCCCTCCGAGCTGGCCGCCTTCTTCGACCCCTACGGCAACGCCACACATTGCGCGCTGGAATTCGACGTGATCGGCGAAGACGTGCTGATCACCGGCGCCGGCCCGATCGGGATCATCGCCGCCGGCATCTGCAAGCACATCGGTGCGCGCAACGTGGTGGTCACCGACGTCAACGATTTCCGCCTCAAGCTTGCCGCCGACATGGGCGCTACCCGCGTGGTCAACGTGTCCAAGACATCGCTCAAGGACGTCATGGCCGACCTGCACATGGAAGGCTTCGACGTGGGCCTGGAAATGAGCGGCAACCCGCGTGCCTTCAACGACATGCTCGACTGCATGTATCACGGCGGCAAGATCGCCATGCTCGGCATCATGCCGCGCGGCGCCGGCTGCGACTGGGACAAGATCATCTTCAAGGGCCTCACCGTACAGGGCATCTACGGCCGCAAGATGTACGAGACCTGGTACAAGATGACGCAACTGGTGCTGTCGGGCTTTCCACTGCACAAGGTGCTGACCCATCAATTGCCGATCGACGACTTCCAGAAGGGCTTCGACCTGATGGAAGAAGGCAAGGCCGGCAAGGTCGTGTTGAGCTGGAACTGATCGGCCAATACGCTTGAACGCAAAAGGCGCCGCGAGGCGCCTTTGCGTGTCCGTCTTCACAGTACTGACGAACGCAGCGAGAAATCCTCAGGTGCGAGCGGAGCGCTTCAAGAACGCAGGGTCGGCGAGGATTGCAGGCAAAGGCTCAGTGGGTCGAGGGCGCGGTGCCCTCACCGCTCGCGGGACACGCCGCAAGTACGTCCGTGTAGGCTCGGTGGCGGCATCCATGCCGCCACACGGTCCCGCAATCGGTGAGGACACCGCACCAGACAGTTTGCTGATTGCTTGGAAAAGAGCTACGCGCACCGACCATCTCGACTGGTCCTTGCCCGCCCACCGTCGCGGGACCTTACGCGGCATGGATGCCGCGTAAGAGCCTACATGGACGTACTTGCGGCGTGTCCCGCGATGATGGGCGGGCAAGGGCCCTGCATCCAAGCCCCAGATCAACCGCTCTACAAGCGACCTGTCCGCACTGTGCAAGCACTCCAAAACAAGCCAACCGAAATCTAGATTCCTAAGCATCGTTTAGATGTAGATGCCGAAGCATCCGAGCATCAACTCTTCCCATCTCACAACTACACAACCAGTTAGTCAGAGCCGCTTTTAGCCCATCGCCATCAAGGCCAGGTGACCGTCGCAGTCGCCACCAGATGGTTCTGCGAATTCTGCCGACCGAAGCCGAATTCGGCCGCTTCGCTGGTGTCGTAATAGCCCACGCTCAAACCCAGCGGACCGAACGCCTTGCCGACATTCACGCCGAAGTCGTTGTAATCGTGATCCACCTGACTGAGCGCCGAGGTATAAACGCTGTGCCCGGCGTGCGCGCCGAACGTGAAGTCGTACGGCAACGTCCAGTTGGCATCGAGTGCGTAGTAATAGCCGTCGGTCTTCGACCCATACAGATCGTTGGTATAGGCAACGGTCAAGCTATAGGTCTTCAAAAATGTGGTCTTGGTGATCAGTTCGGCGTAGTTGGACGCGCCAGCTCCCAGGTACTGGTAGCGGTTGATCATCACATCGAAATTCCAGTTCGTGCCCAGATCGGTGTTGTAGCCGACAAAGCCATCCACTTCCCAATCCGGATCGCCCGCACCGTAATCGACATTGGAGGTCCAGGTGCCGATGTACACGCCGAACGGCGTCGTGTACGTGAGTCCAGCCTGGAAGGCGGGCTCTTCATTGGTCTGCGAGATACCACGGAACAGATAATCGCTGGTGACCGCAAACGTGCCACTGAAGGGCGACGCTGGCGCTTCTTCATCCTGCGCATGCGCCAACGGCACGACACCGAGCAACAACAACGACAGACAACACGCGAGGGGGGACGGCTTCATGGAGCATCTCCTGGGACGATGGGCGGTCGGATGACGCGAAGCGAGGTTGCAGTGACTTTATTAGTCCAACTGTCATTGCAGCGCAACATCAACGTCGTGCGCCTTTGAACAAGCACACAGGCTTTAACCACCGATGATGCTGATCAGGATGCCCATCTCATCGACTGAATGTGCAGGATCTTGAGATTGGGGATTGGGGATTCGTAACGCCAAAGCAAAGGCGGACCCGCTCTGCGAATCCCGAATCCCTACTCCCAAATCCCTCCCCATTCAATACCGGCCCCAGCCGGCGTCGAATCACACCGGAAACACCCCGTAATGCCGCGCCGCCAGCCTTAGCTGCTGCCCTGGCTGAAAACTCCCCGCCGAGGCCGGCAGTTCCACTTCCACCTCGTTGCCCGCCGGCTCCAGCGTTGCGCGCAGACGCAGACGCGCCCCGCTGCGCTGCGACCAGGCCACCGTCGCCGGCCAACCGGCGTCATCGGGCACCAGATCCTCCGGTCGCACATACACCTCGACCGGGCCGGAGGGCAACGCGGCATTGGCCGCCGGCAATGCATGCCCGGCCACCTGGATCCGACCTTCCGCCAGCACACCAGGAATGCGGTTCACCGCGCCCACGAACGAATATACGAACGGCGAGGCCGGCTTGTCGTAGATCATCGCCGGGGTGTCGAGCTGCTCGATGCGGCCGCGGTTGAGGATCGCCACCCGGTCGGCCAGTTCCAGCGCTTCTTCCTGATCGTGAGTCACGAACACCGTGGTCAGACCGGTACGTTCGTGCAGCTCGCGCAGCCAGCGACGCAGGTCGCGGCGCACCTGCGCATCCAGTGCCCCGAATGGCTCGTCCAGCAGCAGCACACGCGGCTCGATCGCCAACGCACGCGCCAGTGCCACGCGCTGCCGCTGACCACCGGACAGCTGGGTGGGATAGCGCTGCTCCAGGCCATGCAACTGCACCAGCGCCAGCAATTCTTCAACGCGTGCGCGAATACGCGCTTCAGCCCAACGCTCGTTACCGCGCCGCACCCGCAAGCCGAAGGCGATGTTCTCGAACACGTCCATATGCTTGAACAACGCGTAGTGCTGGAACACGAAGCCGACCCGGCGCGACTGCACGCTCATGCGCGTGGCATCTTCGTCGCCGAACAGCACCTGCCCGCCATCGGCATGCTCCAGCCCGGCCATGATGCGCAACAACGTGGTCTTGCCTGAGCCCGACGGCCCCAGCAGTGCCAGCAACTCACCCTGGCGCACGTCCAGGGTGATGTCGTCCAACGCGGTGAACGTGTCGAACTGCTTGCGCAGGCGGTGGATGCGGATGCCCATGGTCACCTCAATGTCGGTGGTTGGCGGCAAGCGAATCGCCGTGTCGCCATTCCAGATACGTCTTCAGCGCCAGCGTCAGCAGCGCGGTCAATGCCAGCAGCGAGGCACACGCAAACGCGGCGCTGTAGGCGTATTCGTTGTAGAGAATTTCCACATGCAACGGCAGCGTATTGGTGCGCCCGCGGATATGCCCGGACACCACCGACACCGCACCAAACTCGCCCATCGCGCGCGCCGCGCACAGCAGCACGCCGTACATCAGGCCCCAACGGATATTGGGCAAGGTCACCCGCCAGAACATCTGCCAGCCGCTTGCGCCCAGGCTCAATGCGGCCAGTTCTTCATCGCTGCCTTGCTGCTCCATCAGTGGCATCAGCTCGCGCGCGATAAACGGAAACGTGACAAAGGTCGTCGCCAGTACGATGCCAGGCAGCGCGAATACGATCCGCGGCAGCTGAATCAGCATCTCGCCAAAAAACGGCAGCTGCAGCTGCCAACCTTCGTCGATCAACGGCCACGCCCAACCGCTGCGCCCGAAGATCAGCACGAAGATCAAACCTGCCACCACCGGCGACACCGAAAACGGCAGATCGATCAGGCTGATCAGCAAGCGCTTGCCGGGAAAGCGATGCTTGCTCACCGCCCACGCCGCTGCCACCCCGAATACCAGATTTAGCGGCAGCACGATCGCAGTCACGATCAAGGTCAGCTTGATCGCTGACAACGCATCCGGATCGACCACTGCGCGCAGGAAAGTTTCCCAACCACCCCGCAGCGCCTCGGCGAAGACCAGCACCAGCGGCAGCAGCAAAAACGCCAGCAGGAACAGCAGCGCGCCCAGAATCATCAGCCACTGCACCCAGCGAGGCTCGTTGGTGGCCGAGTCGGTGATGCGGCGCGCCTGTTCGGTCATTGTGCGGTTCTGCAGCATGGAGGGCAGCGACGAAACAGCATCGTTCATGCAGGCCTCCGTTGATAGCGCAGCAGGCGTGCCTGCAGCGTATTGACCACCAGCAGGATCACGAACGACAGCAGCAGCATTGCCGCCGCAATCGCGGTGGCGCCGGCATAATCGAATTCTTCCAGCCGGATGGTGATCAGCAGCGGCGCGATCTCGGTGGAATTGGGCAGATTGCCGGCGATGAAGATCACCGAGCCGTACTCACCCACGCCGCGCGCGAAGGCCAGCGCAAACCCGGTCAGGACCGCTGGCCATAGTCCCGGCAGCACCACCCGCCAGACCGTCTGCCAGCGCGACGCGCCCAGCGTGGCGGCGGCCGCTTCCAGTTCGCGCTCGCTCTCGGCGAGCACCGGCTGCACCACCCGCACCACGAACGGCAGGCCGACAAACACCAGCGCCAGCACGATCCCCAACTGCGTATAGGCGACCTTGATACCGATCGCCTCCAGCCAGCGCCCGACCCAGCCGTTGCCGCCATACAACGCAGTCAGCGCAATACCGGCCACTGCGGTTGGCAACGCGAATGGCAGATCGATCACCGCGTCGAAGAAGCGCTTGCCCGGGAAGTTGTAGCGCACAAACACCCACGCCACCCAGGTGCCCATGAGTGCGTTGAAGGCGCCGGCCACGAACGCCGTACCGAAGCTCACCCGCAAGGCCGACAACACCCGTGGCTCGCTCCACACCCGCCACAGGCCGTCCCAACCCAATCCGCTGGTTTTGATGAAGATGCCCAGCAGCGGGATCAACACAATCAATCCCAGCCAGGTCAGCGTAATTCCAAGACTCAAGCCCAACCCCGGCATCACGCGTCGGCGCGATGACGGCGCTGGATGGGGAGCAACCGACATCTGCATTGCCTACTTTTTTGCCTGGATCTGATCGAACACACCACCGTCGGCGAAGTGTTCCTGCTGCGCCTTGTCCCACGACCCGAACGCTTCCTGGATGGTCACCAGCTTGATGTCCGGGAAACGTGCCAGATCGGCCGGGTCGGCAAATTCCGGGTGACGCGGGCGATAGAAATGCTTGGCTGCCAGCTTCTGCCCTTCCGGCGCGTACAGATAACGCAGGTAGGCCTCGGCCACATCGCGCGTGCCGTGTTTGTCGACGTTCTTGTCGACCAGCGCCACCGACGGCTCGGCCAGGATCGACAACTTCGGCACCACGATCTCGAACTTGTCCTTGCCCAGTTCATCGCGCGCCAGCAGCGCTTCGTTTTCCCAGGCCAGCAGCACATCGCCGATACCACGCTGCACGAAGGTCGTCGTGGCACCGCGCGCGCCGGTGTCCAGCACCGGCACGTTGCGGAACAAGGCCTGCATGTAGCGCACGATGCGCTCGCGGTCGCCCTTGAAGATGCGGTCGGCATACGCCCAGGCGGCCAGGTAATTCCAGCGCGCGCCGCCGGAGGTCTTGGGGTTGGGCGTCACCACCGCCACGCCGGAGCGCAGCAGGTCCGGCCAATCGTGGATGTTCTTCGGGTTGCCCTTGCGCACCAGGAACACGATCGTCGAGGTGTACGGCGCGCTGTTGTCGGGTAGGCGCTTTTCCCAATCGCTGTCGATCAGTTTGGCCTTCTCGGCGATCGCGTCCACGTCGTAGGCCAGCGCCAACGTGACCACATCGGCCTCGATGCCGTCGATCACCGCACGCGCCTGCTTGCCGGAGCCGCCGTGCGAGGTTTCCACCGTCACCGTGTCCTGCGGATGTTGCTGCTTCCAATGCGCGGCGAACGCGCTGTTGTAGTCGCGATAGAACTCGCGGGTGGGGTCATAGCTCACATTGAGCAGACCGATGTCGCGCGCGCCAGCCGGGCCGGCCAGGGCCAGCAAGCTGCACAACAGGATCGACACGAAGCGGTAGCGGGGGTGGGTCACAGCAATCTCCTGGCCGGTTGGGCGCAGCTGAACAGCAAGCATGCCATGCTGCGCAGCGCTACGCGGGCGGTGAAATGACATACACGCCTGCGCTTATACCGATTTTGCATGACGTAGTGGTATGCCGCCGTGATCGTTAAAATCGCGCTTCTTTCTGCCACTGCGATCGCCATGACCAACGCTCCCGCCGCGCTGACCGCCCATTACGCCGCCGAACTGGAGACGATCCAGGCCCAGGGCCTGTTCAAGTCCGAGCGCATCATCACCGGCCCGCAGTCGGCGCAGATCACCCTCGCCGACGGCCGCAGCGTGCTCAACTTCTGCGCCAACAACTACCTGGGCTTGGCCGACCATCCGGACATCATCCAGGCGGCCAAGGACGCGCTGGACACCCACGGCTTCGGCATGGCCTCGGTGCGCTTCATCTGCGGCACCCAGGATTTGCATAAGCAACTCGAGCGCACCATCGCCGACTTCTTCGGCACCGAGGACACCATCCTCTATGCCGCCTGTTTCGATGCCAACGGCGGCCTGTTCGAACCGCTGCTCGGCGAGCACGATGCCATCATCTCCGACGCGCTCAACCACGCCTCGATCATCGACGGCGTACGCCTGTGCAAGGCCAAGCGCTTCCGCTACGCCAACTGCGACATGGCCGACCTGGAAGCGCAGCTGCAGGCCGCCGATGCCGCCGGCTGCAAGACCAAGCTGATCACCAGCGACGGCGTATTCTCGATGGACGGCTTCATCGCCCCGCTGGACGAGATCACCGCCCTCGCCCGCAAGTACAACGCGCTGGTGCATATCGACGAATGCCATGCCACCGGCTTTTTGGGCGCTACCGGCCGCGGCTCGGCTGAGGTCAAGGGCGTGCTGGACCAGATCGATATCTTCACCGGCACGCTGGGCAAGGCGATGGGCGGCGCACTGGGCGGCTTCACCACCGCCAAGCGTGAAGTCATCGAACTGCTGCGCCAGCGCTCGCGTCCCTATCTGTTTTCCAATTCGCTGCCGCCGCACGTCGTGGCCGCCGGCATCAAGGCGTTCGGCATGCTCGATGCCGCCGGCGAGCTGCGCACGCAGCTGGTCGACAACACGCGCTACTTCCGTGAGCGCATGACCGCCGCCGGCTTCGACGTCAAGCCCGGCGTGCATCCGATCAGCCCGGTGATGCTCTACGACGCACCGCTGGCGCAGAAATTCGCCGAGCGCCTGCTGGAAGAAGGCATCTACGCCATCGGCTTCTTCTTCCCGGTGGTGCCCAAGGGCCAGGCGCGCATCCGCACCCAGATCAGCGCCGCGCACACCCGCGAGCAGCTGGATCAGGCGATCGCTGCATTCATCAAGATCGGCCGCGAACTCGACGTCATCAAAGACTGATGCGCACGGTGCTGCGCCAACGGCTGTTGCTGGCGGCGCACACCGATGCCCAGGCGCACTTGCTGGACGGCAGTTGGGAAACCCGCTGCCTGCATTGCCGTCGGCGCTTGCAGCTGCGCGCAGATGGCGAACCGCTCGGGCACACCACGCTGGAACACGTAATCCCGCAGGCTTGGTTCGGCCGTCGCGCGGCGGCGGCGCTGTGCGCGATGGTGGGCGAGGATCCGAATGCGGCGCGCAACCTTGCCCTGGCCTGTGCCGGTTGCAATCACGCCAAGGGTCGCCGTCACGATGCCAACGGCGCCGGCGACGCACGTGCTTTTGAAGTCGTCAGCGCCTTGCTCAGCGCGCGTCTGGCGCGCTGGCGGGAGCCGCCGTCAGCGCCCTGACTTCCTCGGCGCTGAGCATGCGCCACGCGCCCTTGCCCAACTCACCCATCGCCAGCGCACCGATCGCCACCCGCACCAGCCGCAGCACACCGATCTCCAGCGCCGCCAACAAGCGGCGGATCTGCCGATTGCGGCCCTCGTCCAGCACGATCTCCAGCCACGCATTGCGCTCGCCTTCGCGCAGCACGCCAACGTGCTTGGCGCGCAGCAGCACACCATCGCCCTCAGGATCGGGATCGACCACACCGGCCTGCAACTGTGCCAATTGCTCGGCACTCGGGCGGCAATCGATCTGCACGTGATAGGTCTTGTTCGGCCCGGTCGCAGGATCGGTCAGCGCCGCTGCCCATTGCGGGTCGTTACTGAAGAGCAGCAGCCCTTCGCTAGCCTTGTCCAATCGCCCGACCGGCGCGATCCACGGCAATCCGGCACCATCGAAGCAGCGATACACCGTGTCCCTGCCCTGCTCGTCGCGCACGGTCGTGACCACGCTGCGCGGCTTGTTGAGCATCAGATAGCAGCGCGCCGGCCCGGCCAACGGCTGCCCGTCGACAGTAATGCTCGACTGCTGATCGGCGCGGATCGGATATTCAGGGTCGTGGACCACACGCGCAGCCACGCTGACCCGCCCTTCGACGATCCAGCGTGCCGCTTCGGTACGCGAACACACGCCCAATTTGGACAGCACGCGCGCCAGCCCGTGGCGCGGCGCAGTGGTCGCCGTGGCCGTAGCGGAGGCGCGCGAAGCACCGGCAGGACCACGCTTGCGTTGCCGGAACGTTGCCGGCGGAGGCCGCCGGGTCATGCCGTCCCGACCGTGCCGCTTACTTGTTTTCGACCGACTTGGCGTCGGCCGCAGGCGTTGCAGTTGCCGCAGCAGCGGCCGGAGCCGGCGCAGCTACCGGACGCGCCTTGACCACGCGCACACCGCGCGCCTTCATCCAGGCATCGAATTCTTCGGCGGTCATGCGCTTGCCGTTCTGGCTCATGTCAAAACGCCACGGCGTGTTATCGAACGCAGTGGTGGCCTTGTAGGCGGCCGGATCGTTCGGATTGACCGTGCCGCCCGGTGGCATCACTTTGGCCAGATCCTGGCAGCCTTCCACGCGCAACCGCAGCAGCACGCGATCCACCGATTGCTCGCTGGTATACGGCTGGGCCAACACGCCGGTGGGCATGCCCAGCTGGACGCTCCGGGTATAGAACTCGGCGGCCGCAGGCGCAATCACCGTGGCAGGCAACGGCAGCGGCTGGGACACCGTGCTGCCGGCGCAGTTCGGAGCGGCGTAAGCGGCAGGAATCAAAGCGAGACAGAGCAAACCTGCCGTGGCGGTACGCAGCATCGGGTTCTTCCAATTATGAGTTTGGTGTTGACGCGGCGAGTGTAGGCAGCGATGAACGCTGTTTCAACCGGAACCGTGCCTGGATGGCAACACAGACAGGTTTGGCGGCGACTCGACGCACTTTTCCTGGTCCTACAAAGACAAAACCCGGCACAAGGCCGGGTTTTGTATGCAACAGCTAGCGGTCCAATTAGTTCTGGACGTTCAGCTCGGTACGACGGTTCTTCGCACGGCCTTCCGGATTGTCGGAACCATCCGGGTTGGCGTTCGGAGCAATCGGACGGCTCTCGCCGTAGCCGATCGGGCCGACCAGACGCGACGCATCAACGCCGTTCTTGGTCAGATAGTCGTACACGGTGGTCGCACGACGCTCAGACAGCTTCTGGTTGTACGCGTCGGTACCCTTCGAGTCGGTGTGACCGGCAACCTCGACCTTCAGGTCGGGGTAACGCTTCAGGATCTCGGTCGCTTCGCTCAGGATGGACTGTGCGTCCGGACGCAGGGTCGACTTGTTGAAGTCGAAGTTCACGCCCTTCAGGTCGATCGACACAGGAACCGGGCAACCGTCCGGACCGATGGTCTGGCCAGGCTGCGAAGCCGGGCACTTGTCGTCGCAGTTGTTGACGCCGTCACCGTCGTCATCCAGGTCTGCGCAGCTCGGAGCAACCGGAGCCGGAGCCGGCGGCGGAGCGGTCGACGGAGCCGGTCCCAACGGGATCACGACGCCGACCGAAGCCAGCACGTCGCCGAACCAGTCTTCCTGCGGAGCAGCAACGCTCTGGTCGTTGAAGTCAGCGCGGTAGGCCAACTCGGCACGCACGGCAACGCGCTTGTCGAAGGTGGTCTGCAGACCGACACCAGCCTTGGCGGCAAAGTTGCCGTCTTTCTGCTGGCCCGGCGAAACCGGGTTCGGGGTTGCGTCGAACTCTTCTTCCGAACGCTGGTAGCCCAGGCCGAACAGGAGGTAGGGGTTCCAGCCGCGGCCTTCAGCGATGAAGTGGCGACGCAGGTCGAACGAGATGCCGTACTGGCTCCAGTTCTGGTCCTGGTTGGCATCGAAATTCGGGTTCTGATAGTTCAGCTCGCCGTCGATCGACCAGTTCGGGCTGACAAACTTGCCCAGACCCAGGGTCACGAACGGAGCATCATTGGTCAGACGATCGCTGTCCTGGAAGTTGAAGCCAGCGCTACCGGTCAGGTACCAACGGTCATCGAATTCCTGCGCGGAAGCAGCCTGGGCAAACGCCAGGCCGCCAAGCAACGCGGCAGTGAGAATTTTCTTGTTCATGTATACAGCTCCTTCTTTGGGAGATAAACCGATAGAGGCATTGTTCTTGGTAAAGATGCTCGTCACATCCAGAGCCATCGGGGCGCAGATTAAGCCGGCTTCAGTGAAGATCGCGTTAACGGACATATAACATGTGAAAGCAATCAACAGAGACGGCGATCCCACTCAATACTACGTATACAGCTTCATGAAGGAAAGGACCGGGCGCTCAGTTAGCACAATTGCCCCGCATGAACGGCAGCCCAATTAAGCCAGTTGAATACGCTTGCGGTCTGCCCCCCGGCGGACAGGCGGCATGACTCCGCGACCACATTGGTGAATGCGAGCCCTAGTCCGAGCTGAATTGTGGGCTTGGTAGTTGCGAGCCAACGGCATCACAACGCACCCTGAACTCCCCAAAGGAGCGCCTCGATGAAAGCCATCGCCATCACTCGCCATCTTCCAATCGACGATCCCGAGTCGCTGCTTGACATGGAGCTTCCAAGGCCTGCGGCGCCGTCCGGGTATGACTTATTAGTGCGTGTGGAGGCGATCTCGGTGAATCCGGTCGACACCAAGGTGCGTGCGCCCAAGCCGCAAACACTGGATGCGCCGAAAATTCTGGGCTACGACGCCGCCGGCGTGGTCGAAGCGGTCGGCCCGGAGGTCACTGCATTCGTGGTGGGCGACGAGGTCTATTACGCAGGAGATATCGGAAGGCCGGGCAGCAACGCGCAGTACCAGTTGGTCGATGCGCGCATCGCCGGCTGCAAGCCGACCTCGCTCAGCTTCGCCGAGGCGGCTGCGTTGCCGCTGACCACGCTGACCGCGTGGGAGTTGTTGTTCCAGCGCATGCCGTTCGCCTTCGACGGCGCACGCAATCGCGGCAAGCACTTATTGATCATCGGGGGTGCCGGTGGCGTGGGCTCCATTGCGATCCAGCTGGCGCGGCATGCCGGCTTCACGGTCATCGCCACTGCATCGCGGCCGGAGACGATTGAATGGGTACGCCAAATGGGCGCGCAGCATGTGATCGATCACCACCAACCGTTGCACCCGCAATTGCAGGCGCTAGGCCTGCAGAGTGTGGATGCGGCGCTCAATCTGGCCGACACCGACCGCTACTGGCAGCAGTTGGGCGAGATCCTGGCACCCCAGGGACACGTGGGCTTGATCGTGGAGCCGCGCGGCCCGCTGTCGATTGGCGACCCCTACAAATCCAAGTGCATCGGCATCCACTGGGAACTGATGTTCACGCGCGCCCGTTATGCAACAGAAGACATGGTCGAGCAGCACCGCATCCTCAATCGTGCCGCCAGCCTGATCGATGCCGGCGAACTGCACACCACGCAGACCGAGACGCTGTCGCCGATCAATGCGCAGCAGTTGCGCGAGGCGCATCGGCGGCTGGAAAGCGGCAGCACGATCGGCAAGTTGGTGCTGGCGGGCTGGTGATCGGCGTCACTGGTTGAGTTTGCCCGCTGCGTTTGCGCGGGCTTGCGGGTCCGGCCCTCTCCAGCGGACTGCCGCCAGCACGGGCCGCGTGCGTCAAGACTTGCCGACACGCCCGTTTGCCTGCATCGTGCGCACTCCGTACGCCAGCGTATCCATATCATGTCGCCCGCCACCGGCCTGCCTGACTCGCCCTACCCGCATCTGTTCGCCCCGCTCGATCTGGGTTTCACGCAATTGCGCAATCGCGTCCTGATGGGCTCGATGCACACCGGCCTTGAAGACCGTGCGCGCGATTTCCCCAAATTGGCGGCGTATTTCGCCGAGCGCGCGGCCGGCGGCGTCGGGCTGATCGTCACCGGTGGGTTTTCGCCGAATGTGGTGGGCTGGCTCAAACCGTTCGGCGGCAAGCTGTCATGGCCGTGGGAAGTGCGTCCGCATCGTCAGGTGACCCGTGCGGTGCACGCACACGGCGCCAAGATCTGCCTGCAGCTGCTGCACGCCGGGCGCTACGCCTATCACCCGTTGTCGGTGGCGCCGTCCAGGCTCAAGGCGCCGATCAACCCGTTCACTCCGCGCGCGTTGTCGGCGCGTGCGGTGGATCGGCAGATCGCCGCCTATGCGCGCGCGGCGCAGCTGGCGCGCGAGGCCGGTTACGACGGCGTAGAGGTGATGGGATCGGAAGGCTATCTGATCAACGAATTCACCGCCGCGCGCACTAACCAGCGCAGCGATGCCTGGGGCGGCGATGCGACCAAGCGCATGCGCTTTGCGGTGGAGATCGTTCGGCGCATCCGCGAGGCCTGCGGGCCGGACTTCATCATCATCTATCGGCTATCGCTGGTGGATCTGGTCGATGACGGCAACCAGTGGCAGGAAATCCTGGCGCAGGCGCAGGCGATCGAAGCGGCCGGCGCCACCATCATCAATTCCGGAATCGGCTGGCACGAGGCGCGCATCCCGACCATCGCCACCTCGGTACCTCGCGCGGCGTTTGCCGGGGTGACCGCCAAGCTCAAGCCGCACCTGCGCATTCCGGTGGTGGCAACCAACCGCATCAACATGCCGGAAGTGGCCGAGCGCATCCTGGCCGACGGCGCAGCCGACATGGTGTCGCTGGCGCGTCCACTGTTGGCCGACCCGCAATGGGCCAACAAGGCCAGCACCGGCCAATCGCACACGATCAATACGTGCATCGCCTGCAACCAGGCCTGCCTGGATCATGTGTTCGACAACAAGCTGGCCAGCTGCCTGGTCAACCCACGCGCAGTGCACGAAACCGAGCTGATCTACACACCGACCACCACGCCCAAACGCATCGCGGTAGTCGGTGCAGGCCCTGCTGGATTGGCATGCGCAACGGTGGCGGCCGAGCGCGGCCACAACGTGACCTTGTTCGATGCAGGCGATGAAATCGGCGGGCAATTCAATGTCGCAAAACGCATTCCGGGCAAGGAAGAATTCAACGAGACGCTGCGCTATTTCGGCCACCTTATCGAAGCCACCGGCGTGCAGCTGCGGCTGCAGACACGCGCGCAGGCGGCTGACCTGAAAGACTTCGACGAAATCGTGTTGGCCACCGGTATCGAGCCGCGCAAGGTGGACTTTCCCGGTGCCGATCACCCGATGGTGGTCAACTACCTGGACGTGGTGCTGGGCCGCCATGTCGCGGCCGACAAGGTCGCCATCATCGGCGCCGGCGGGATCGGTTTCGATGTCGGCGAATTTCTGGTGCACGAAGGCGTCTCGCCATCGCTGGATCCGGCGCGCTGGATGGCCGAATGGGGCGTGGATCCGAGCTTCGAAACACGCGGCGCGTTGGCCAAACCGCAACCCGAGCGCCCTGCCCGTCAGGTCTGGCTGCTGCAGCGCAGCCCCGGCAAACCCGGCGCGCGTCTGGGCAAGACCACCGGCTGGATCCACCGCGCCACGCTCAAGGCCAAGGGCGTCAAGATGCTCGGCGGCGTGGAGTATCTGGGCGTTGACGATGCCGGTCTGCGGATCCGCGTGGAAGGCACCGAGCAACTGCTCGATGTCGGCACGGTGGTGGTCTGCGCCGGGCAGGAACCGCGTCGCGAGCTGCTTGCCGCGCTGCAGGCAAACGGACAGCAACCGCATCTGATCGGAGGTGCGGATGTTGCCGCCGAACTGGATGCCAAGCGTGCGATCAATCAGGCGTGCCGGTTGGCGGCAACCTTGTAACGAGCTTGCACGCAATGTCGTAGAAGCCGCAGCCGTTCTTCATTACGACGCCAGAGCGGGTTTGTGCGTCTGCAAGAGAGCCGCATTGGTTTCACTTCGATGCTGATATCGGCGGTCTTTAAGGCAACAGCCGGTCTGCTCGGCAGACGCTTGCGCAAGTGCACGCGGGCACGGGCGTCTTAGAGCGGCTAACAAAACGTAGCGAGCAGTCGTCAGGTGGGCGTGGATGGCGCGCCCAGAACCGCAGTGATACGAGTGATACATGCCGATTCCGAGCACCTACCGCGCCCGCCTGGCAGTGAGCGCAGTCCTTTTGTTAGCCGCTCTTAGACACAGACAGATCAGTGCCGGCGTTGACGCTGCCATCAATGGCGCGACACCACCGGGTACGCCGCTGGTCGGAGCATGCTCGGTACATTCTTTTTCTGTCGCGCGGCTCGGCTATAAACCCGGCATGCCATCGACCCGGACTGCATCGCCGCCGCCTACCCTCCCGCCCGCAGCGTTGCTGGCCTACGCTGCGGCGCATTTCGGCAAGAGCCTGCTCTGGTACACCGCAGAATTACTGCTGATTTTTGCGTTGACCGAATACGTCGGACTGGGCGCGATTGCGGCTGGCGTCTCGGTCGCCGGCGGCCTGGTCGTGAGCGCAGTGATGGGCGTGTTCGCAGCGAAGCGCTGGAGTGCCGGCGCCAGCCTGGCGTGGGCTGGGCGGTCGCAATGGCGCGGCATTGCGCTGGCAGCTGTCGCCTTGTCGTTGGTCTTTGTCACGCCGGCATTTCCGCCCGATATCCGCTTGATCAGCGTACTGCTACTCAGCCTGCCGTTCCGCGCCGCATATGCGATCGGCGACGTGGCTCAGAACACCTTGTTGGGAATGGGGCACTGGCCTTGGCATGGCGCACGCGGCGTCAGTGGGCTGCGTCTGATCGGGAGTGGACTGGCTGCGTTGCTGGTCAGCGCAGCGATCGGCCTGCTACTGAAAGACGGCACTAACACCGCCGCATCGACTGCACTGATGATCGTCGCGCTGTCCGGCAGCATCGCACTGCTATCGGCGTGGTGGTTACGGCAGACGCTGCAGCGCCACGTACACGTGCTTGCAGGCGCTGCAACACCGCCATGTGCACCACGATGGCAGCGCGATCAGTTACTGCCGTTGGCCGTCATCGCAGCACTGGCGTTGGCGCTGCCGACATTTACCAAATTGGCGCCGTATTTGGCGCAGTCGCGTATGGGCTCGGCGGGATGGGGTAGCGCTGTGTTGATTGCCTACGCGCTTGGCAGCGTCTTCGTGCAGCCCTTGGCTGCACGCTGGCCGACTGTGGCAATGCGTCGACTAGGCGTCAGCGGAGCGGCGTTGGCCGCACTTGGGCTGGTGTTCGCCATGGCTGTCTCTCGCCACACCGTGCTGGATGCCAGCCTGGCCTTCGGCATGGGTCTGGCGGCGGGCAGTGCCGGGCAATGGGTCTGGGCACGGCATGCAGAACTCGCCTCGTGCCACGGTCCAGCACAGCAGGCGCGCGGATTCGCCGCACTCACCGCCACCGCCCAACTTGCATTGGCAGCAGGCAGTGCATTGATCGGATTGCTACTTGGCGCATCCGACTATCGCTCTGGTCACAACGCGCATCTGGCGTGGGCAATGGCATTGGGTCCGATGATTTGCGGTGTGCTGTGCGTGTTGATCGCCTGGGCCGGCAGCACCTTTGTGATGTCTGGAAAACGCCGGTCTGTCGCAGCACTGCCTTCGCGCCACGTGTAATCGTCCCGATACCGCAGCAAGAGCTTCAGCGATTGCGCCTGACGTTCTTCGCTGATTGCGATGCGCACCAGCAATCGCACTGCATGCAGTACATGCACAAAATCTCTGTGCCACACTGAATTGAGGCGCTTCATTCATTACGCACGATGCGGTCAAAACTGTAGCGACTTAGAGCAGCTGACAAAACATCGTCGTACGCTGCTGACACTGATACGCCTGCGCGAAGCTATCAACGCAAGCCATGTGCGGACCATTGCGTTAAGCACTTACCCGCATGCGCATCTCGATACATAGTCAATGCGCCTGAAATCGGCGCCTATGCATATTAGTGAGTGATGATGGCGTGTAGCGCAGAACATATTTGGTGCGGCATACGCAACTTCCGTGCATGCAGCGCAAGGCAATCACACTGTGCAATTGCCAAACACTGCATGCGTATCGCGCAGATCTAAGTCTCAATAATTGCCAAACACTGCATGCGTATCGCGCAGATCTAAGTCTCAATATCTGCAGTCGCTACATCGATGCGACGCATCTCAATGTTGCATCGCAAAGCTCTCATCAAGCGAAGCACCAGACGCAGCAAGCAATCACGCGCGTCAACCCCGCCCATTCAGCAGGGATTATGTGATCGCCGCCTACCTTGCGCCAACTTTTTGACCCATCGCATTTGGTGGGCACCTTCGGCAGATGTGTCTTTCGCCGGAGACTTGGCGACCCTTGGCAGGTCGCCTCCCCATGACGCCAAGCCCTTCGTACTGGTGCATCCACTTTGGATGGCCTGCGGATCGGCCCATACGGAGCAAGGAGTGATATGAAACTGGCTTGGATACTTTGGCTGTCGCAATTATTGCCGCAGCCGGCTGCAGATTCGTTGTGTTTGAGTACCACCGTGTACCTGGAAGCGCGCGACCAGACCTTGCGTGGCCAACAGGCCGTTGCAGAAGTCGCATTGCGTCGTCTGGATAGTGGTTTGTGGGGCGATTCGATGTGCCAGGTGGTCACCGCGCGCAAGCAGTTCGCGCCAACCATCGTGTCACCGGGAACTCAGCTCAAGAATGACGATGCCTGGAACAAGGCATTGGATGTGGCACTGGCCGCAGAGCGCAATTGGGCGCTACCGGTAGGCCAACGCAAGGAGATCGTGCCAGGCGCGAGCCACTTTGCCGCCAGCGCGATTGCAAGCCCTAGCTGGCGCAATGCGTATCAGGTTGCCACCATCGGCGACCACACGTTTTATCGTGTGCAGAAGCTGCGCCCACGCACTGCGTCCTGACGCTCTCCACGCACGTGCGCAGGCGTTGCCGCTAAGCTTGCGTCTTCATTCTTGCATGGAATCTCCATGAAGCTGTACACCAAGCCCGGCGCGTGCTCGCTGGCAGATCACATCGTGTTGCGCTGGTCGGGCCTGCCGTTCGAGCTGACCGTGGTCGATGCCGCCACGATGAAGTCTCCCGAGTACCTGCGCCTCAATCCAGCCGGTGCCGTCCCGTTGTTGGTAGTCGACGATTGGGCGTTGAATCAGAACGCGGCCATCCTCAATTACATCGCCGACATCGCACCGCTTACCGGTCTGTCTGGCGACGGCACTGCGCGCAGCCGCGCCGAGATCAATCGCTGGATCGCCTTCGCCAATGCCGATGTGCATCCGACGTTCAAGCCGATCTTCGGCAGCACTGCGTATCTGCAGGACGACGCGCTGCTTGCGCGCAGCCACGACGACGCACGCAGCAAGTTGCGCACCTTGTACGAACGTGCCAACACGCATCTGCAGGATCGTACCTGGCTGGCCAGCGACACCCATACCGGTGCCGATGCGTATCTGTTCGTGACCTTGTTGTGGGCGCAGAAGGTCGGCGTGGATTTGAGTGGCTTGAATGCACTGGATGCGTTCGTGCAGCGCATGCTGGCCGATGCCGATGTGCAGGCCGCATTGAAGGCCGAAGGTCTGGCGTAAGCCGATCGCATCGCGCGAGTTGATCAGAGTGCGGCGGCAGCACCTACCGCACGGAGAGTCCACCATCGACGTGCGTGATTGATTTTTGGCGCCACAACGCAACGCATCACTTACGCGACGCATAAAAAACGCCGGGCACTGCCCGGCGTTTTCGTTACAACCTGAAGCAAAACTCAGCCCAGCAGATGCGACACGCCGCTGCGCTCTTCTTCCAGCTCGGCCAGGGTCTTGTCGATGTACTTCTGGCTGAAGTCGTCGATCGGCAGATCCTTGACCAGGGTGTACTCGCCATTGGCGGTGATCACCGGGAAGCCGAAGATCACGCCTTCGGGAATGCCGTAGGAGCCGTCGGACGGCACGCCCATGGTCATCCACTTGCCGTCACTGCCCAGCACCCAATCACGCACGTGATCGATGGCGGCATTGGCGGCCGACGCAGCCGAAGACAGACCGCGTGCTTCGATGATCGCCGCGCCGCGCTTGCCCACGGTCGGGATGAAGGTGGACGCGTTCCATTCCTGGTCGTTGATCGCATCGCCGATGGAGGCGCCATCGGAGGTGGCGAAACGGTAGTCCGGGTACATGGTCGGGCTGTGGTTGCCCCACACCACCAGCTTCTCGATACCGCCGACCGGCTTGCCGAGCTTTTGCGACAGCTGGCTCAGCGCGCGGTTGTGGTCCAGACGCAGCATGGCGGTGAAGTTCTTCGGGTTCAGATCCGGCGCCGACTTCATCGCGATGTAGGCATTGGTGTTGGCCGGGTTGCCGACCACCAGCACCTTGACGTCACGCTTGGCGACCTTGTTCAGGGCCGCACCCTGCGCGGTGAAGATCTTGGCGTTTTCCAGCAGCAGGTCCTTGCGCTCCATGCCCGGGCCGCGCGGACGCGCGCCAACCAGCAGCGCAACGTCGATGTCCTTGAACGCCACTTCGGCGTCGTCGGTGCCGACCACGCCGGCCAGCAGCGGGAATGCGCAGTCTTCCAGTTCCATGATCACGCCCTTGAGCGCAGCCTGGGCCTTTTCATTGGACAGTTCCAGCAATTGCAGGATCACCGGCTGATCCTTGCCCAGCATTTCGCCGGAGGCGATGCGGAACAGCAGGGCATAGCCGATCTGGCCGGCAGCGCCGGTCACGGCAACACGAACAGGTGCTTTCATGGGGAGTTTCCTCTGCTAAAAAACGTGGGTGAAGGTGCACGCTGGCGTGGCGCAAGGCCTGGCGGCGCGCAATGACAAGCGAACGGCCGCACTTGGCGGCCGTTCGGGGAAAGACATCAGGCGGCGAGGATCTTGTTCCACTCCGCGACGCGGTCGGCCTTGGCGGCCAGCACGGCGTCGGTGTCGCCTTCGATCGTCACCTTGTTGATCACATCGCCCTGGGCGACCGCATCGACCACGTCCAGGCCCTGGGTGACCTTGCCGAACACGGTGTGCTTGCCGTCCAGCCAGTTGGTGGCGACATGGGTGATGAAGAACTGGCTGCCGTTGGTGTTGGGGCCGGCATTGGCCATGGACAGCACGCCGCGGTCGTGACCGACGCCGTTGTTGGCCTCATCTTCGAAACGGTAGCCCGGGCCGCCGCGGCCGGAGCCTTCCGGGCAGCCGCCCTGGATCATGAAGTCGGCGATGACGCGGTGGAAGCTCAAGCCGTCATAGAACCCGCGCTGGACCAGGTTGACGAAGTTGGCAACGGTCAGCGGGGCCTTGTCGGCGAACAGCTCAACCACGATCGGGCCGCGGGTAGTGTCGAAATGGGCAATCAGGGACATGGAAATCCTTGCAGGTTTCAGGGTGTATGACAGCCCATTAGAATACACCCGGGCGTGCAGCCGGCCGTGCAGACGTATGACCATTGTCGGGGGGTGCACAGCAAGCTGAATGGGCGTTTTGAACCATCTGACGGCCGGGCGCAACGGCACGGCAACGAAACCGCTATAATGTCGGGCTTACCTTCTCAAGACTGGCGCCAGACAGGGGCCCTTTCCGCATGTCCATCGAAAAACTCCGCAATATCGCCATCGTCGCGCACGTCGACCACGGCAAGACCACCCTCGTCGACTGCCTGCTGAAGCAGTCCGGCACCCTGTCCGAACGCACCGTGTTGGCTGAGCGTGTGATGGACAGCAACGATCAGGAAAAGGAGCGTGGCATCACGATCCTGGCCAAGAACACGGCCATCACCTGGAACGGCAACCGCATCAACATCGTCGACACCCCAGGACACGCCGACTTCGGTGGCGAAGTCGAGCGCGTGCTGTCGATGGTGGACTCGGTGCTGATCCTGGTCGACGCGATGGACGGCCCGATGCCGCAGACGCGCTTCGTGACCCAGAAGGCCTTTGCGATGGGCTTCAAGCCGATCGTGGTGGTCAACAAGATCGACCGTCCCGGCGCGCGCCCGGACTGGGTGATCGACCAGGTGTTCGACCTGTTCGACAAGCTCGGCGCAACCGACGAGCAGCTGGATTTCCCGATCGTCTACACCTCTGCATTGAACGGCTACGCCAGCCTGGATTCGAGCGTGCGCGACGGCGACATGACCCCGCTGTACGAAGCGATCATGCAGCACGTGTCGGCACCGGACGTGGATCCGGACGGCCCGTTCCAGATGCGCATCAGCCAGCTCGATTACAACAACTTCGTCGGCGTGATCGGCATCGGCCGCATCCAGCGCGGTGTGTTGAAGAAGAACATGCCGGTCAGCGTGATCGACCGCGAAGGCAAGAAGCGTCAGGGCAAGGTGCTGCAGGTGCTGGGCTTCCTGGGCCTTGAGCGCATCGAGCAGGACACCGCCGAGGCCGGCGACATCGTGGCCATCTCCGGCGTGTCCGAGCTGACTATTTCCGACACCGTGTGTGCGCTCGACGCGCCGGAAGGCCTGCCGCCGCTCACCGTGGACGAGCCGACCATCTCGATGACCTTCCAGGTCAACAACTCGCCGTTCGCAGGCAACAAGGACCTGTCCGGCGGCAAGTTCCTGACCAGCCGCCAGCTGCGCGACCGTCTGGACCGCGAGAAGGTGCACAACGTGGCGCTGAAGGTCGAGGAAGGTTCCGACGCCGACAAGTTCCTGGTCTCCGGCCGTGGCGAACTGCATCTGTCGGTGCTGATCGAAAACATGCGTCGTGAAGGCTACGAACTGGCCGTGTCGCGTCCGGAAGTGATCATCAAGGAGATCGACGGCAAGCAGATGGAGCCGATCGAACAGCTTGTGGTCGATATCGAAGAGCAGCACCAGGGCGGCGTGATGGAAAAGCTGGGCAGCCGCAAGGGCCAGCTGAAGAACATGGAGTCGGACGGCAAGGGCCGTGTGCGTCTGGATTACATGATCCCGGCGCGTGGTCTGATCGGCTTCCAGAACGAGTTCCGCACCCTGACCCAGGGCTCGGGCCTGCTGTTCCACGTGTTCGACCATTACGGTCCGAAGGAACAGGGCGCGATCGCCAAGCGCCAGAACGGCGTGATGATTGCCAACGCTGCAGGCGCCACCCCGGCCTATGCGCTGGGGCCGTTGGAAGAGCGTGGCCGCCTGTTCGCTGCCGAAGGCGACAACGTGTACGAAGGGCAGCTGGTCGGTATCCACTCCAAGGACAACGATCTGACCGTCAATGCGATCAAGACCAAGCCGCTGACCAACATGCGCGCCTCGGGCAAGGACGATGCGATCAAGCTGACCCCGGCGATCAAGTACACGCTGGAGCAGGCACTGGACTTCATCGAGGACGACGAGCTGGTTGAAGTCACCCCGAAGGAAATCCGTCTGCGCAAGAAGGGCCTGACCGAAAGTGATCGTAAGCGCTCCGGCCGTTCGGGCTGAGTTGCTGGTTAGCCCACGGTCGTGAGCAACAAACCCTACAGCCCGGATCCGCGTGCGCATCCGGGGCTGCATGTGATCGCCTTGCTAGAGGCGGTCAAAGGGACGCTTGCGCTGTTGGCGGCGACGGGCCTGGAAATTCTGGGCCCGCTCCCGCTGCAAAATGCGGTCAGTACCCTGATCCGCCGTTTTAGTCTGGATCCCGACCACGGCGCACTGCCGTCGTTGCTCAAGACCATCAGTCCCGACGCTGTCCATCTGGCCGCTGCCGCCATGCCGGCCTACGGCCTGCTGCATGTGGTGGAAGCCTGGGGGTTGTGGCGTGCCAAGGCATGGGCCTCGGTGCTGGGCTGCCTGTCGGCGGCCATCTATCTGCCATTCGATATCTACGCCATCGTCCGCCATCCCGGCTGGACCGCCTGGGGCGTACTGGCAATCAATCTGATCGTGGTCGGCGTGCTGGCACGCGATCTGCTCAAGCGCCGGCGTCGCTGACGCACCCTGCCCGTCTGCGGGCACTTCGTCCTACACGTTGTCACCCCGACGCAGCGCCGTTAGCCTGCGAACAGTCCCCCGGGGAAGACCATCAATGCGATCCACCACCTTGTCCTTTGCGCTATTGCTTGCGCTGTGCGGCTGTGCGCATGCCGATGGCCCTGCGCTCGTTGATGGCCTGACACAGGTCGATGCGAACGTACCGACCGCCGAGCAACTGGATCTGACCGATGCCGACATCGCCGGCCTGCAGGCGCATATGGCTTCCGGCAAGACCAACAGCCTGGAACTCACGCGCGCGTACCTGCAGCGCATCGCCACGCTCGATCGTGCCGGCCCCAAACTCAACTCGGTGATCGAACTCAATCCGCAGGCCGAAGCGGACGCCCGCGCATTGGACGCCGAACGCCGCGCCGGTCGCGTGCGCGGCCCGTTACATGGCATTCCTGTGTTGCTCAAGGACAACATCGATGCTGTGCCGATGGTCAACAGCGCAGGCTCGCTGGCCCTGGCCGATTTCAAGCCCAGCCGCGATGCGTTTCTGGTGCAGCGCCTGCGCACGGCCGGCGCGGTGATTCTCGGCAAGACCAATTTGAGTGAGTGGGCCAACTTCCGCTCCACCAAGTCCAGTTCCGGTTGGAGCGCACGTGGCGGCCTGACTCGGAATCCTTACGCGCTGGATCGCAATCCCTGCGGCTCCAGTGCCGGCACGGGCGCGGCGATCGCCGCCAGCCTGGCCACCGTCGGCATCGGCACCGAAACCGATGGCAGCATCACCTGCCCGGCCTCGGTAAATGGATTGGTCGGACTCAAACCAACCGTGGGCCTGGTCAGCCGCGACGGCATCATCCCGATCTCGGCCAGCCAGGACACCGCCGGCCCGATGACGCGCAGCGTTGCCGATGCTGCCGCGTTGCTGCAGGCGATCGCCGCACCCGATCCGCAGGATCCGGCCACACGCGATGCGCCGTCTTCAACACCGGACTATCTCGCGCACCTCAAACCCGATGGCTTGCGTGGCGCGCGACTGGGCCTGTTGCGCAACCCGCTGCGCGAAGATCCCGCCATTGCCGCAGCGTTGGATCGCGCCGTGCAGAGCCTGCGTGCAGCGGGTGCCACGGTCATCGAAACCAGCCTGGCCACCGATGGCAAGTGGGATGCCGCTGAGCAGACGGTGTTGTTGGTCGAATTCAAAGCGGGGTTGAATGCCTATCTGCGCAGCCACGCCGCACCGGTGTCGAGCCTGGAACAGCTGATCGCCTTCAATCGCACGCATGCGCAGCGCGAGATGCCCTACTTCGCGCAAGAGCTGTTCGAGCAGTCGCAGGCGGCACCCGGCCTGGAAGACCCCGCGTATCTCACTGCGCGCGCCACCGCCAAACGGCTGGCCGGGCCGGAAGGCATCGACGCCGCACTGAAGGCCCATCGCCTGGACGCGCTGATCGTACCGACCACCGGCGCCGCCTGGGTCACCGATCTGGTCAAGGGCGATACCTTTCCCGGCGCCGGTTACGGTGCCGCCGCGGTGGCCGGTTATCCCAGCCTGAGCGTGCCGATGGGGCAGACCCAGGGCCTGCCGCTCGGCCTGCTGTTCATGGGCAGCGCCTGGAGCGAGCCGCGCTTGATCGAACTGGCCTACGCCTACGAGCAACGCAGCAAGGCGCGCTTTGCGCCCAGCTATGCGCCGAGCGCACCGGCAGCGGCGTTGCCGGTGCCTAAACCGTAGTCGCAGGCTCGCCGTCTTCGGCACCGGGCGAGCGCACGCTCTCCTGGGCGATCGGCTCGGCTGCATGCACCGGCGGTTTTTCCTGCGCCGCGATCTCGGCGCGGATCCTGGGCAGCGCGTAAGCGTGCTCACGGGTGAGGAAGTCGATCATGCGCTCGCGCGCGATGCAGCGCAGATCGAACGCGTCGCCCGAATTACGTGCGCTCACCAGCAGACGCACCTGGATCGTGCTCTCGCTGGTTTCGGTCACCTGGGTCACGCACACGCGCCCATCCCAGAGCGGCTCGCTTTTGCAGATGCGCTCAAGCTCCGCGCGCACCGCCGCGATCGGGGTGCGGTAATCCAGCCACAGGAACGCGGTACCGAGCAGATCGGCGCTGCTGCGTGTCCAGTTCTGGAACGGGTGCTCGATCCACCAGGTCAACGGCACCACCATGCGCCGCTCGTCCCAGATCCGCACCACCACATAGGAGCTGCCGATCTCCTCGATGCGACCCCACTCGCCTTCCACAATCACCACATCGTCCAGCCGGATCGGCTGGGTCAACGCGATCTGCAGACCGGCGATCAGGTTGCCGAACACCGGCTTGGCCGCGATACCGGCGACCAGCCCGATGATGCCGGCCGAGGCCAGCAGCGTCTTGCCGATCTGGCGCACTTGCGGAAACGTCAGCAACACCACCGAGATACCGAGCAGGATCACCGCGCCCATCACCACCCGGCTCAGCACACGGGTCTGGGTCTGGATACGCCGTGCGGTGAGGTTGTCGGACACCTCGATCGGGTTGCTGCGCAGAATTGCCATCTCACCGGCGGCGACCGCGCGTACCAATAACCAGGTCACGCAACCGACGATGCCGACATGCAACAGATGCTGCACCGCTGCCAGGCCTTTGCCCGATAGCGGCGTCGCCTCGGTGGCGATGCCCAGAAACAGCAACGGCAGGATGAAGGCAGCCGGCAGGGTGACCACGCGAATGATGCGTGCGCGGCGATAGTCGCGGCCTTGCATGCGGCGAAACAGCCACAGCATCAACGACCAGACGACGATGCCTGCCAATAGCGAGGCACCAAGTGGGATTGCGTATTCGCGGATGACGTTCCAATCGGCAGTCAAACCGTTCCTCCTGTGGGGGGGTAAGAGGGATGGCTGCAGCATCATGCCGCAAGCAGCATGAGCATCACGTCATACGCACATTGAAATCACGCGCCCAGCGGTTGCGCCACCACCTGTTGTTGCTTGCGCACGATCGCCATCGCAATTTCCAGCGACTGCTCATAGTTCAAGCGCGGATCCACGCTGGAACGATAGGCGCGCTCCAGATCGCGCTCAGTCAACTCGCGCGCGCCGCCGGTGCATTCGGTGACGTCTTCGCCGGTCAGCTCCAGATGCACACCGCCCAGCCGCGTCCCGGCCGCCGCGTGCAGATCGAACGACAACTCCACCTCGCTGCGGATATTGTCGAAACGCCTTGTTTTATAGCCATTTCCGGTGCTTTCGGTATTGCCGTGCATCGCATCGCACACCCACAACACCCGCCGTCCATCGCGCTTGACCGCATCCAGCAGCGGCGGCAACTTTTCGGCGATCTGGGCCGCGCCCATGCGGTGGATGAAACTCAAGCGGCCGGGTTCGTCTTCCGGATTGAGCACGTCGATCAGACGCAGCAACTGGTCCGGCTGCACCGACGGCCCGACCTTGATCGCGATCGGATTGCGCACGCCACGCAGATACTCAACATGCGCGCCATCCAGCGCAGCGGTGCGCATGCCGATCCACGGGTAATGCGTACTCAGGTTGAACCAGCCCCACTGACGCGGCACCTGACGGGTCAGGCCTTCCTCGTACGGCAGCAACAGCGCCTCGTGCGAGGTGTAGAAATCGATGCGATTGAGGTTGTACACCTCCGCCCCGGACAAGGTTTCCATGAAGCGCACTGCATCGCCGATCGAGGACACCATCTTCTGGTAGTCCGCCGCCAGCGGCGAATAGCCCACCCAATCCAGATTCCAGTATTCGGGGTGGTGCAGGTCGGCAAAGCCACCGTCGATCAAGGCCCGCACGAAATTCATCGTCATCGCCGAGCGCGAATGCGCGGTGATCATGCGGCGCGGATCCGGTATGCGCGCCGCTTCGGTGAACGCCGGCGCATTGATCACATCGCCGCGATAACTCGGCAAGGTCGCCCCGTCGCGAGTTTCGGTGTCGGCCGAACGCGGCTTGGCATACTGCCCGGCAAAGCGCCCTACGCGCACCACCGGCAAGTGCAGGCCGTGCACCAGCACCAGGCTCATTTGCAGCAGCACTTTCAAGCGGTTGGAGATCGTGCCCGATTCGCAGTCGCTGAAATTCTCCGCGCAATCGCCACCTTGCAGAAGAAAACGCTTGCCTTCCTGGGCCTCGGCCAGCTGGCGCTTGAGCGCAAAGATTTCCCACGAGGTCACCAGCGGCGGCAGCTGCCGCAACTCGTCCAAGGTGTGCTCCAACGCAGCTGCGTCCGGGTAGGTCGGCATCTGCAGCGCCGGACGCTGGCGCCAACTCTGCGGCGACCAGTGGCCTGCCTCGTCAACGGACGGATGAAGGGAAGCTGACATCGTGAACTCCAGAAATCTCGGGCGCCGGCCATTGCCGGAACGGAACGATCAGAACAATTTACGCGGACCACGCTGCTTGAACCCGGCATACAGCGCCCAAAGCGCCAAGCCCACGAACCACAGCATGCTCCACATCGGCATGCTCAGGCCCAGAAAGCGCCAATCGATATTGCCGCAATCGCCGGTGCCGGTCAGCACGGTGCGGAACACTTCGAATGGCCCCATCGTCTCGCTCAGAAAGCTCAGCGGCGGCCCGCACGAAGACATCATGTCCTTGGGCCGGACCTGCACCCAGACATGCCGCGCCGCGATACCCATGCCCACGCCGGCAGCGATGAAACTCAGCACACCATAGAGCTTGCGCGTGCCCGCGGCGCGTGGCCCATGCAACGCACCCAGCAGGAAAAACACCGCCAGTGCCGCAAATGCGATGCGCTGGAAAATGCACAGCGGGCATGGTTCAAGCCCAAGATGCAGCTGCACGTAGATCGCATAGGCAAGCAATCCTGCGCATGCAAGAAAGCCCAGCAGAAATTGCGCCCGGAAACCCCAACGAAATGGATTCATCGTTACCGCTTGCCTAGGATCGAGTCATCGATTATCTGCCATCGCCGCCGCCATGACCACGCAAGCCTGCGTCTGCCGGCTCGGAGGGCGCCAAGCACACAGCGCGTATCTGCCTGACAGCATCAAGACAACACCTGCCCGTGATCGCATCCAGCAGCAAAGCAGCACCGACCCGGCAGCTGGCGACTGCATGCCGCCGCCATTGCGCAGCCCTACGCATCCCTGCCACCAACGCAATCACGTTCGACGCACAAATGAAAAAGCCCGGCGCTAGCCGGGCTTTTTCAAGAATCTTTGCGAGCAGCGATCCGATTACTCGGCCACTTCCTCGGCGACGACCGGACGGTCGACCAGTTCGACATACGCCATCGGCGCATTGTCACCGGCACGGAAGCCGGCCTTCAGGATACGCAGGTAGCCGCCGGGACGGGTCGCGTAACGCGGGCCCAGCTCGACGAACAGCTTGCCCACTGCTTCCTTGTCGCGCAGGCGCGCGAACGCCAGACGACGATTGGCAACGCCATCGACCTTACCGATGGTGATCAGCGGCTCGGCGACGCGACGTAGTTCCTTGGCCTTCGGCAAGGTGGTCTTGATCAGCTCGTGCTTGAACAGCGAAGCGGCCATATTGCGGAACATGGCTTCGCGGTGCGCGCTGGTACGGTTGAACTTACGACCGGATTTCTGGTGACGCATGAGTGTGATTTCCTAAAAATATTGAGACTGCTTGAGAGACGTTGTCGCCATCCTGGCGCTGTTGAATGGACTGCGGCTGGTCCGAGCCGGCCGTCCTTTGACCGGATGTCACCGCGGGCTTTGGCCCGTCGATGTGGAAAAAACAAACATGGGCGCCCGAAGACGCCCATGCCTTGACACATTAACCAAGCATGCCGTGCTGAGCGACACCGGCCGGCGGCCAGTTCTCCAGCTTCATGCCCAGTGCAAGGCCGCGCTGTGCCAGCACTTCCTTGATTTCGGTGAGCGACTTCTTGCCCAGATTCGGGGTCTTGAGCAGCTCTACTTCGGTCTTCTGGATCAGATCGCCGATGTAGTAGATGCTTTCGGCCTTCAGGCAGTTGGCCGAACGCACGGTCAGCTCGAGGTCGTCGATCGGGCGCAGCAGCACCGGATCCACGCCGCTGGCAGCCGGCTTGGCCGCACCGCGATCGCGGTGGGTGAAATCACCGAACACCGACAGCTGATCGCTAAGGATGTCGGCGGCGGTGCGCACGGCTTCCTCGGCATCGATCGTGCCATTGGTTTCGATATCGATCACCAACTTGTCGAGGTCAGTGCGCTGTTCCACACGCGCAGCTTCCACGGCATAGGCAACGCGACGCACCGGCGAGAACGACGCATCCAGCATCAGACGACCGATGGTACGGGTCTCTTCGTCCGGACGACGACGTGCGGCAGCCGGCTGGTAGCCGAAGCCACGCTCGATCTTCAGGCGCATATTCAGCGCCGTGTCTTTGGTCAGGTGGCAGATCACATGGTCGCCGTTGACGATCTCGACGTTGTGATCGGTCCTGATGTCGGCCGCAGTGACCGTACCCGGACCCTGCTTGGACAGCGACAGCGTGGCGCTATCGCCACTGTGCATACGAATCGCCACGTCTTTCAGGTTGAGCAGGACGTCAAGCACGTCTTCCTGCAGCCCTTCGACCGTGGTGTACTCGTGCAGCACGCCATCGATCTCGACCTCGGTGATCGCAAAACCCGGGATCGACGACAACAGCACACGACGCAGGGCATTGCCCAGCGTGTGCCCGTAACCGCGCTCCAAGGGCTCGATCACGACCTTTGCGCGATTGTCGGTAAGACGTTCGATCTGCGGACCACGGGGGCGCAGAACCTGGTTGGCGGTAACCGTCATGTTGCGGGGTCTCCTGCGAGCCTCCGGCGGTGCCGGAGGCTCTCCGATGTGAATTACTTCGAATACAACTCGACGATCAGCGCTTCGTTGATATCCGAAGGCAGGTCGGCACGATCCGGAACAGCCTTGAACACGCCGCTGAACTTCTTCGAATCGACTTCGACCCACGACGGCGTCATGTCGTGCTGCTCAGCCACGGTCAGGGCTTCCTGCACGCGGAGCTGCTTCTGTGCCTTTTCCGACAGCGTGATCGCATCGCCAGCCTTGATCTGGTACGAAGCCAGATTCACAGACTTGCCATTGACCAGCACGCCACGGTGCGACACCAGCTGGCGCGCGGCCGGACGGGTGACGGCAAAGCCCATGCGATAGCAGACGTTGTCCAGACGGGTTTCCAACAACTGCAGCAGGTTCTCGCCGGTGTTGCCCTTCTTGGTCGAGGCCTTCTTGTAGTAGTTGCGGAACTGACGTTCCAGCAAACCGTAGATGCGCTTGACCTTCTGCTTTTCACGCAGCTGGGTAGCGTAGTCGGAGAGCTTGCCTTTGCGAGCCGCGCCATGTTGGCCGGGCTTTTGCTCAAGCTTGCACTTGGAGTCCAGCGCACGCGCGGGGCTCTTGAGGGAAAGGTCGACGCCTTCGCGGCGGGCGAGCTTACAGGTAGGACCGATATAACGAGCCATTTCTTATCGCTCCCTTAGACGCGACGCTTCTTCGGCGGACGGCACCCGTTGTGCGGGATTGGCGTCACGTCGATGATGTTGGTGATCTTGTAGCCCACGTTGTTCAACGAACGCACGGCCGACTCACGGCCCGGACCCGGACCCTTGATACGCACTTCCAGCGACTTCACGCCGTAATCGAGCGCAGCGCGGCCAGCCTTTTCGGCGGCAACCTGAGCAGCGAACGGGGTCGACTTACGCGAACCACGGAACCCGGCGCCGCCGGACGTAGCCCACGACAGTGCATTGCCCTGGCGATCGGTGATGGTGATGATGGTGTTGTTGAACGAAGCGTGGACGTGGGCGACGCCATCAGTGATGACGCGCTTGATCTTCTTCTTCGTTTTCTTTTCTGCTGGCTTTGCCATGATCTATCCCTTACTTCCTGATCGCCTTGCGCGGACCCTTACGGGTGCGGGCGTTGGTACGGGTACGCTGACCACGCAGCGGGAGACCACGACGATGACGCAGACCGCGGTAGCAGCCGAGATCCATCAGTCGCTTGATCGCGATACCGATTTCACGGCGCAGGTCGCCTTCGACGACATACTTGCCAACTTCGGCGCGCAAACGCTCGATTTCGGGTTCGGACAGATCACGAATCTTCGTGGTCGAGGTAACGCCTGCGGATTCGCAGAGCTTCTTCGAACGGGTACGGCCGATGCCGTAGATGCTTTGCAACCCGACCCAGACGTGCTTCTGGGCTGGCAGGTTGACGCCTGCAATACGCGCCATGACGCGATTCTCCAACTGAGTGATGGCCCGACAGCGCCCAGGCGCCATCCGGCAGGATGGATCAAAAGTGAACTCGGAATTGTAGCAAGGCCTCGGATTGCTTTGAAGCCCGTGGAACCAGAAAGTTCCATGGACCCGGCGTGGGGAGTGTGCCCTCGCTCCGGCGCCGGACGATGTTGATCCAGAAAACTTCTCCGAATCGCCTGTACTACTCCCGCACAGGACCACCTCGTCACACCCGCGCGCGAGACGTCGCGCGAGCCGCCCTTCTGATCGGAAGATCGTCGCCCGGGAACCAGGCCGTCTTCACGTAATGAAGTTCTAGTGTACCACTTTAACCGCGCGCCAGACCGCCGCGCGAGCCGCCCTTGAGGTTGGCTTTCTTCAGCAAACTCTCATACTGGTGCGACATCAGATGCGCCTGGATCTGCGCAATGAAGTCCATCACCACCACCACCGCAATCAACAGCGAGGTGCCACCGAAGTGGAACGAGGTACCGAGCTGCGTGCGCATGATTTCCGGCAGCAGGCAGACGATCACCAGGTACAACGAACCAGCCGCAGTCAAACGCGTCAGCACGCCGTCCACATAATCCGCAGTGGCCTTGCCCGGACGAATACCTGGAATCAATGCACCGGACTTCTTGAGGTTATCGGCAGTTTCCTGCGAGTTGAACACCAGCGCGGTATAGAAGAACGCGAAGCCGATGATCAGTGCAGCGAACACCAGCATATGCACTGGCTCACCAGGCCCAAGCGCGTTGGCGATCTTCTGCAACCACGAACCCACACCACTGCCCGATGCTGCCTGACCGGACCACATCGACAACGTCGCCGGGAATGCCAGGATGCTGGATGCGAAGATCGGCGGAATCACGCCTGCCATGTTGAGCTTCAACGGCAGGAACGAGGTCTGATTCATGTAGGCATTGCGGCCGCCTTGGCGACGCGCGTAATTGACCGTGATACGCCGCTGTCCGCGTTCGACAAACACCACAAACAGCGTAAACGCCAGGATGGTGATGACGATCAGCAACAGCGAGATAAAGCTCAGATTGCCTTCGCGGAACGCTTCGACAGTCTGGATTGCGCCCGACGGAAGCCCTGCCACGATACCGGCGAAGATGATCAGCGACACACCGTTACCGATGCCGCGCTCAGTGACCTGCTCGCCAACCCACATCAAGAAGATGGTGCCGGCGGTCAGTGCAATCACTGCAGTCAGCACAAAGCCCATGCCCGGCGCGTAAACCACCGGAGCGCCACCCGGCGCGGTCTGATTCTGCAGTGCCAGCGCGATACTGCCGCCCTGCACTACTGCCAGAAGCACCGCACCGATGCGCGAATACTGGGTGATCTTGCGTCGGCCGGATTCGCCTTCTTTCTGCATCGCCTTGAGGGCGGGAAAGATGTGCGTGGCCAACTGGATCACGATCGATGCCGAAATATACGGCATCACGTTCAACGCAAAAATACTGAAACGGTGCAGGGCGCCGCCCGAGAACATGTTGAACATGTCCACGATGCCGCCACCCTGCGCCTGCATCAACGAAAGCATGGCATCGGGATTCACGCCAGGCACCGGCACATAGCAGCCGATGCGATAGACGATCAATGCCCCGAGGACGAACAACAGCCGCTGGCGAAGTTCCGTGAACTTGCCAAGCCCGCCACCGAGGTTACCAATGCCAGCCTGCGCCATCTGCCGATTACTCCTCTACGCTGCCGCCGGCAGCTTCGATTGCTGCCTTGGCGCCTGCAGTCGCAGCGACACCCTTCAGCACGAACTTCTTGCTTAGCTCGCCCTTCAGCACGATCTTCGCCTTCTTGGCGCGGCTCGGGACCAGATTGGCCGCACGCAACGCTGCAAAGTCGATCTCACCGGCTTCCAGCTTATCCAGCTGGTAGGACAACACTTCAGCGCTGTCACGCGCCATCTTGGAGCGGAAACCGATCTTCGGCAGACGACGCTGCATCGGGGTCTGGCCGCCTTCGAAACCCGCCTTGATCTTGCCGCCACCCTTGCGAGCGAACGAGCCCTTGTGGCCGCGGCCGCAGGTCTTGCCAAGGCCGGAGCCGATGCCGCGACCGACGCGCGTGCGCTCGGTACGGGCGCCGTCAGCGGGCTTGAGGTCATTGAGATGCATAGTCATGGGATTAGTCCTCAACCTTGACGAGGTAGTGAACCGTATTGATCAGGCCACGCACCTGCGGGCTGTCCTTGAGTTCACGCACATCGTTGATCTTATTCAGGCCCAACGCATGCACCGACAGGCGGTGACGCGACTGGGTACCACGCAGGCCGCGCACCAGGCGCACCTTCACAGTCTTGCCAGTGTCCTTAGCCATGGTTGAGCTCCTCCACCTTCTTGCCGCGCTTGGCCGCAACACGCGCCGGCGACTGCACTTCCGACAGACCCTTCAGCGTTGCACGCACCAAGTTGATCGGATTACGCGAACCGACCGCCTTGGCCAGCACGTTCTTCACGCCAACCGCCTCAAGCACAGCGCGCATGGCGCCGCCCGCGATGACGCCGGTACCTTCCGAAGCAGGCTGCATGTAAACGCGAGCCGCGCCATGACCGGACTTGACGGCATGCCACAAGGTGCCGTTGTTCAGATCGACAGTCGCCAGATTCTTGCGCGCCTGCTCCATCGACTTCTGAATGGCGACCGGCACTTCGCGCGCCTTGCCGTAACCGAAACCAACCTTGCCCAGACCATCGCCGACCACGGTCAACGCGGTGAAGGTGAACTGGCGACCGCCCTTGACCGTCTTGCTGACGCGATTGACCGCGACCAGCTTCTCGATCATGCCATCGTCGACTTTCTCTTCGCGGTTACGGTCGCGATCACGACCCCGCGGTGCACGTTCTTCTGCCATCTTGATTCCTTGATTGATTGAGTATGTACGGCTCGGGGCCGCTTATGGTTGTGGAATGGAACTGTGTTCCCGGCACCGTTGCAAAAGAACGGGACAGTCCGGCATCTCCCCTGCCGGCGGTAACGCGACTGTGGACGATGGCCACAGTCGCAGCAGTGCTTAGAACTTCAAGCCGCCTTCGCGAGCTGCGTCAGCCAGCGCCTTGATACGGCCGTGGTAGCGGTAGCCCGAGCGATCGAATGCGACCTTCTCGATACCCGCAGCCTTGGCGCGCTCGGCGATCAGCTTGCCGACCTTGACGGCCGCATCGCTGTTCTTGCCGTTCTTCAGACCTTCCTTGACGTCGGCCTGCAGCGTGTTCGCAGCAGCGATCACTTTGGAGCCGTCGGCAGTGAAGACCTGCGCATACAGATGCTGGCCGGTGCGCAGCACCGACAAGCGGGCGACGCCCAGCTCACGAATGTGCGAACGGGTGGACTTGGCGCGACGCAGACGGGCGATGTTCTTGTTGATGCTCATGATATTTATCCTACGGAAGCTGAAGGAAAACAGGCTTTTGCATTGAAAAGTCCGGCCATGGATGGCCGGGCTCCTAGCAGAGGGACCTGCCTTACGCCTTCTTGGCTTCCTTGCGAATGATGACTTCACCGGCGTACTTCACACCCTTGCCCTTGTAGGGCTCCGGCGGACGGAAACCGCGAATTTTGGCGGCGACTTCGCCGACGCGCTGCTTGTCGGCACCCTGGACCAGAATTTCGGTCTGGGTCGGGGTCGACAGCGTGATGCCTTCCGGCGCCACGAACACCAGCGGGTGCGAGAAACCGAGCGCCAGGCTCAGATCCTTGCCCTGCATGGCGGCGCGGTAACCGACGCCGACCAGCTCAAGCTTGCGCTCGAAGCCGTCGGACACACCCTTGACCATGTTGGCCAGGATGGCGCGCACGGTGCCGGTGATGGCCAGCTGCGACGGATCATTGGCCGACAGGGTTGCAACATCGCCGTCGATGGCGATTTCGACGCCAACCGGCTTCGGCAGGGTCAGGGTGCCTTTCGGGCCCTTGACGCTGACCAGCTCGGGCTGGACGTTGAGCTCAACACCCTTCGGAAGGGACACAGGCTTCTTGGCTACACGGGACATGTTCGATTCCTTCCCTTAGGCCACGAAGCACAGGACTTCACCACCAACGCCGGCTTCGCGAGCCTGCGCATCGGTCATGATGCCTTTCGACGTGGAGATGATGGCGACGCCCAGTCCACCCAGGACCTTGGGCAGCTCGGTCTTGCCGCGGTACTGGCGCAGACCCGAGCGCGAGAAACGCTTCAAGGTCTCGATGACCGGACGGCCTTCGAAATACTTCAGCACGATTTCCAGCTCCGACTTGTTGTTCTCGGTCGCTGTCACGCGCAGGTCGGTGATGTAACCCTCGTCCTTCAGGACTTGGGCGATCGCAACCTTGATCTTGGACGACGGCAATTTCACCGTCTGCTTACCAACCGCGGCCGCATTCTTGATGCGTACCAGCAGGTCGGCGATGGGATCAGTCATGCTCATATGAGTACCTTTGAGTGCACCGATATCCGCTTTCGCGAAAATCTTGTGTTTTCCTGGGGATGGGCCAGGACCCTTTACGACGTGCCAAGCCTGTACAGGCAAGATAGAAGCGGAAGTATACGACAAAAGAGCCCGACTTGCGTCGGACTCCCTTGTTGAACAGAACAATCCTGTTCAAACCGGCCGCGAACGGCCGGAAAGCTGTTACCAGCTTGCCTTACGCAGGCCCGGAACGTCGCCGTTCATCGTGGCCTTGCGCAGCATGTTGCGACCCAGACCGAACTTGCGGTAGACACCGCGCGGACGACCGGAAAGTTCGCAACGGTTGCGGTGGCGGCTCGGCGACGAATCGCGCGGCAGCTTCTGCAACTTGGTCGAGGCATCGATCTTCTCTTCGTAGGACGCATCCTGACTGGAGAGGATCTTCTTCAGCGCATCACGCTTGCCGGCAAATTTCTTCGCCAACTTTGCACGCTTGATGTCGCGGTGGATCATGGAGGTCTTTGCCATTTCGGATGTCCTCTACGGTCAGTTACGGAACGGGAACTTGAACGCTGCCAGCAGCGCCTTCGCTTCCGCATCCGTCTTGGCGGTGGTGGTGATGGCGATATCCATACCGCGGATCGCGTCGACAGCGTCGAAATCGATTTCCGGGAAGATGATCTGTTCCTTCACACCCATGTTGAAATTGCCACGACCGTCAAAGGAACGACCGGAAACACCACGGAAGTCGCGCACGCGCGGCAGCGAGATGTTGATCAGACGATCCAGGAACTCGTACATCTTGGCGCGACGCAACGTGGTCTTGCAGCCGATCGGCCAACCGTCACGGATCTTGAACGATGCGACCGAAACGCGCGACTTGGTGACCACCGGCTTTTGACCGGAGATCTTGGACATGTCGCCGACTGCATTTTCCAGAATCTTCTTGTTGGTGGCCGCCTCGCCCACGCCCATATTGAGCGTGACCTTGACCAGCCTCGGCACCTGCATCGGATTGGTGTAGCCGAACTCCTTCATCAGGGCCGGCACCACGTTTTCCTTGTAAAACTTTTCGAGACGAGTGTTCATGATCGCATTCCTCAGGCGTCGAGCGCCTCACCGCTGGAGCGGAACACACGCAATTTGCGTCCATCCTCCAGCACCTTGAAGCCAACGCGCTCGCCCTTGCCCGTTGCCGGGTTGACGATATTGACGTTGGAGATATGGATCGACGCTTCACGCTCGACCACGCCGCCGGCGACACCCGCCTGCGGGTTCGGCTTGGTGTGGCGCTTGATGATGTTGGCATTGGAGACGATCACGCGATCGCCATCCACACGCACAACTTCACCCTGCTTACCCTTGTCCTTGCCGGTATTGATGACGACCTGGTCGCCCTTCTTGATACGGTTAGCCATGTATATGTCCTCCGCTCACAGCACTTCGGGAGCGAGCGAGACGATCTTCATGAACTTCTCGGAACGCAGCTCGCGCGTCACCGGCCCGAAGATGCGGGTCCCGATCGGCTCCTGCTTATTGTTCAACAGCACAGCGGCGTTGCCATCGAAGCGAATCAGCGAACCGTCGGGACGGCGCACACCCTTGCGGGTACGCACCACGACGGCGTCGTAGACTTCGCCTTTCTTGACCTTGCCACGCGGAATGGCGTCCTTGACGGTCACCTTGATGATGTCACCAATGTGTGCGTAGCGGCGCTTCGAGCCGCCCAGCACCTTGATGCACATCACTTCCTTGGCACCCGAATTGTCGGCCACATCGAGGTAGCTCTGCATCTGGATCATGATTCAGATCTCCCTTAGCCGGCCGAACGGGTGACGATTTCAACCACCCGCCAGTTCTTGGTCTTGGACATTGGAGCAATCTCGGTCACACGCACGACGTCGCCTTCATTACAGGCATTGTCGGCGTCGTGTGCGTGCAGCTTGGTCGAGCGCTTGATGTACTTGCCGTACAGAGCATGCTTGACCTGGCGCTCCACCAACACGGTGACCGTCTTGTCCATCTTGTTGCTGACGACACGGCCTTCGACCGTGCGCAGCGCTTGCTTTTCGTTGTTATCGCTCATCGCGGCCGTCCTTACTTGGTGCTGCCGAGCAGGTACTTGACGCGAGCAATCTCGCGGCGTACCCGGCGGGTATCGTGGGTCTTCGGCAGCTGGCCGGTGACCTGCTGCATACGGAGCGAGAACTGCTCCTTACGCAAATCGGTCAGGTGGGCCTTCAGTTCGTCAGCCGACTTCTCGCGGAGTTGTTTGATGTCCATCAGCGCACCGTCCGGGTCACGAAAGTGGTAGTCACCGACAGCTTCGCGGCGGCAAGGCGGAATGCCTCACGTGCGACATCTTCGGGAATACCTTCGATTTCATAGATCATGCGACCCGGCTGAATCTGCGCGACCCAGTACTCCACGTTGCCCTTACCGGAGCCCATGCGGACTTCGATCGGCTTCTTGGTGATCGGCTTGTCGGGGAACACACGAATCCACATCTTGCCGCCCTTTTTGACGTGGCGGCTGATCGTACGACGTGCTGCTTCAATCTGACGCGCGGTCAGCTGACCGTGCGCGGTTGCCTTGAGGCCGTACTCGCCGAAGCTGACGGCGTTTCCGCTCCATGCCAGGCCGTCGTTACGGCCCTTGTGCATCTTGCGATATTTGGTTCGCTTGGGTTGCAACATTGCCGTTACCTCGCTTCACGAGCCGGGCGCGAAGGACGGTCACCACGGTCGCCGCGATCGTTACGATCGTTGCGCGGGCTGTCGTCCTGCTTCTCCTGGCCAACCTGGGAGAAGTCAAAGACCTCACCCTTATAGATCCAGACCTTGATACCGATGATGCCGTACGTCGTGGACGCCTCGGCAAAACCATAATCAATGTCGGCACGTAGCGTGTGCAGCGGCACGCGGCCTTCGCGGTACCACTCCGAACGGGCGATTTCTGCACCGTTGAGGCGGCCAGCCACGTTGACCTTGATGCCCAGGGCACCCAGGCGCATCGCGTTACCGACCGAGCGCTTCATTGCACGGCGGAACATGATGCGACGCTCTAGCTGCTGCGCGATCGACTCGGCGACCAGCTGCGCATCCAGCTCCGGCTTGCGCACTTCGGTGACGTTGATGTGGGCAGGAACACCCATCATCGCGCTCACTTCCTTACGCAGCTTTTCGATGTCCTCACCACGCTTGCCGATCACCACGCCCGGACGGGCAGTGTGGATCGTCACGCGGGCGGTTTTGGCAGGGCGCTCGATCAAGATCTTGCTGATACCTGCCTGCGCGAGCTTCTTGCGCAGCATTTCACGCACTTTCAGGTCGGCTGCCAGATAACCGGCAAAATCGGCCTTGTTTGCGTACCACTTGGAATTCCAGTCCTTGGCGATGCCAAGACGGATTCCAGTCGGATGAACTTTATGACCCATGGTCTTTTCCTTTCCGCTTACTTGGCGGCGCCAACAATCACAGTGATGTGACTGGTGCGCTTGAGGATGCGGGTACCGCGGCCTTTCGCCCGCGCCATGAAACGCTTCAGGGAGGGACCTTCATCAACCATGATGGTCTTGACCTTCAGCTCGTCGACATCCGCGCCCTGATTGTTCTCGGCATTTGCAATAGCCGACTCCACTACCTTTTTGATCAGGTGTGCAGCCTTCTTGTCCGAGAACTTCAGCAGATTGACCGCACGTTCGGCGGACAGTCCACGCACCTGATCAGCGACCAGGCGGGCCTTCTGCGGGGAGATGCGCGCGGTGCGCAGGATTGCTTTCGCTTCCATCGTCATCTCTCCTTACCTGCTCGACTTCTTGTCGCCACCGTGACCCTTGAAGGTCCGGGTGACGGCAAATTCGCCGAGCTTGTGGCCGACCATATTCTCGTTGACGAGCACCGGAATGTGGTTCTTACCGTTATGCACGGCGATGGTGATGCCTACCATTTCGGGCAGGATCATCGAACGGCGCGACCAGGTCTTGATCGGCTTCTTGCTACCCGCAGCGGACTCCACCTTCTTTGCAAGGTGGTGATCGACGAACGGGCCCTTCTTAAGTGAACGTGCCATGGTCGATTAGCCCCTACGATCGCGGACGATGAATTGCTGGGTGCGCTTGTTCTTGCGCGTCTTGTAACCCTTGGTCGGAACACCCCACGGGGTGACCGGATGCGGATTACCCTGACCAGCCTTCGCTTCACCACCACCGTGCGGATGGTCGACCGGGTTCATGGCCGCACCGCGAACTGTCGGACGAACACCGCGCCAGCGCTTGGCGCCAGCCTTGCCCAGCTTCTCGAGGTTGTGCTCGTCGTTACCGACTTCACCGATGGTGGCGCGGCACTCGACCGGCACCTTGCGCATTTCACCCGAGCGCAGACGCAGCGTGGCATAGATGCCTTCGCGAGCGACCAGCTGGACGGCAGCACCGGCAGCACGTGCGATCTGAGCGCCCTTACCCGGCTTCAGCTCGATACCGTGCACCGTCGTACCGACCGGGATGTTGCGCAGCGGCAGCGTGTTGCCGGTCTTGATCGGTGCGTTGGCACCGGCAATGACCTGATCGCCAGCCTTCAAGCCCTTGGGGGCAATGATGTAGCGACGCTCGCCGTCGACATAGCACAGCAGGGCGATATGAGCGGTACGGTTCGGATCGTATTCGATCCGCTCCACACGCGCCGGAATGCCTTCCTTGTTGCGCTTGAAGTCGATGATGCGGTACTGCTGCTTGTGGCCACGACCGACGTGACGCACGGTGATGCGGCCATGGTGGTTACGACCACCGGACTTGCTCTGCGACTCGAGCAGCGCCGCGTGCGGTGCGCCCTTGTGCAGATCGGGAGTAACCACACGCACGGCGGAACGACGGCCGGGAGAGGTGGGTTTGAACTTCATCAATGGCATGGGATGGACCTCAGGCCTTAGCCGTTACGTCGATGGACTGACCATCAACCAGGCGGACGTACGCCTTGCGCCAATTGCCGCGGCTACCAGCACGGTTACGGAAGGACTTGCTCTTGCCCTTGACGTTGACCACGTTGACAGCTTTGACCTTGACGTCGAACAGCTGCTCAACCGCGGCCTTTACATCGGCTTTGGTGGCTTCGTTCGAAACTTCGAAGACATACTGGTTGGAGATTTCCTGCAGGCGCGCGGTCTTTTCAGAGACTCGCGGAGCACGCAGCACGCTGAAGATTTTTTCGTTGCTGCTCATGCCAGCCACTCCTCGATCTTCTTGACCGCATCGGCGGTGATCACGACCGTATCGGCCCCGACCAGAGCGACCGGATCCAGACCCTGCACATCACGCACCTGCACATACGGCAGATTGCGAGCGGACAGGTACAGGTGCTCGGAGGCTTCCTCGGTGACGATCAGCGGGCGCTTGCCCACGTCCAGTCCCTTCAGCTTCTCGATCAGACCCTGGGTCTTGGTTGCTTCGACGTCGAACGCTTCGACGATCATCAGGCGACCCTGGCGATTAAGCTCAGAGAAGATCGCGCAGATGGCCGCACGGTACATCTTGCGGTTGACTTTCTGTTCGAAGCTGCGCGGCTTGGCCGCGAAGGTCACGCCGCCACCGACGAAGATCGGAGCCGTCAGCGCGCCATGACGCGCACCGCCGCCCTTCTGCTTCTTCGACTTCTTGGTCGTGCCCGCAACTTCCGAACGTGTCTTCTGAGCCTTGGTACCAGCGCGACCGGCATTGCGATAAGCGACGACGACCTGGTGAACCAGATCTTCGCTGAATTCGCGACCGAACACGGCATCGGAGACCGAGACCTTGTTGTTACTACCCGTGATAACGAGTTCCATCGTCATCTCTCCTTATGCCTTGCTCGCCGGACGGACGATCACGTCGCCACCAGCTGCGCCAGGCACGGCGCCGCGGATAGCAATCAGACCACGCTCGACGTCGACCTTGACCACTTCCAGGTTCTGCGTGCTTTGCTGCACGGCGCCCATGTGGCCCGACATCTTCTTACCCGGGAAAACACGACCCGGGGTCTGGCGCTGACCCAACGAACCCGGCGCGCGATGCGACAGCGAGTTACCGTGAGTTGCATCGCCCATACGGAAGTTGTAGCGCTTGATGGTGCCCTGGAAACCCTTACCCTTGGTGACGCCCTGGACGTCGACCTTCTGGCCGACCTCGAAGATGTCCGCCTTGATCTCGCCGCCGACGGCGAAATCGCCGAGCTGCGCATCTTCAACGCGGAATTCCCACAGGCCGCGACCCGCTTCCACCTTCGCCTTGGCGAAGTGACCAGCAGCCGGCTTGTTGACCAGTGCGGCGCGACGGGCACCAACGGTAATCTGCACTGCGCTGTAGCCGTCAGCCTCAACGGTCTTGATCTGCGCGATGCGGTTTGGAGTTGCTTCGATCAGCGTGACCGGTACCGAGCGGCCGTCTTCAGTAAAGACGCGGCTCATACCAGCCTTGCGGCCTACGAAGCCCAACGAATATTTCTTCGTCATGGTCGTAGTCCTCAGGTCAGCTTGATCTGGACGTCGACGCCAGCCGCGAGTTCGAGCTTCATCAGCGCGTCCACGGTCTTGTCGTTCGGGTCGACGATATCGAGCACACGCTTGTGCGTGCGGGTTTCGTATTGGTCACGCGCATCCTTGTCGGCATGCGGGGATACGAGGATGGTGTAACGTTCGATCTTGGTCGGCAACGGGATCGGGCCACGCACTTGCGCGCCGGTCCGCTTAGCCGTTTCGACGATCTCGCTGGCCGAACGGTCGATCAATCGATGATCGAACGCCTTCAACCGAATCCGGATCTTTTGTTCCGACATGACGGAAGCTTCCTTCGTTAAAAGAGCGACGGGCAAGGCCTCTGGGATACCTGCCCCGATATTCCTGCGTAGATGAAATCGCCGTGCGTCCTGCCAGCGAGGGCATTTCCTCCGCCCAAAAACTGAGGCAGGCCGGTAAACCGGTCTGCCCAGACGGAAAAGTATAGTGCGCAACGAGAGCACCGTCAACAACACGTGAGTTGTTGAGTGCTCCATGCAACGCGACCTTCCCGGTCTGGCGAACACGAGCGGCTTCCTGCCGTTCTTTTCGCTGTAACTCCGCGCCCTACCCAGGGACACCGAGCCGCGTATTATAGCGAGGTGTTTTTATTGACGCAAGCACCCCGCCCCGCAAATGACTCTGTACGCGCAGATTTCCGCCCAACAAAAAGGGCCGGCTTGCGCCGACCCTTTGCGTTGCTTACTTGCTGATCCGGCGACGAGACGTCGCCAGACCGCAGGCACTTACTTGATGATCTTGGCAACCACGCCGGCGCCGACGGTACGGCCGCCTTCACGAATGGCGAAGCGCAGACCTTCGTCCATCGCGACCGGGTTGATCAGGGTCACGACCATCTTCACGTTGTCGCCCGGCATCACCATCTCCACGCCTTCCGGCAACTGGCACGCGCCAGTGATGTCGGTGGTGCGGAAGTAGAACTGCGGACGGTAGCCCTTGAAGAACGGGGTATGACGACCACCCTCATCCTTCGACAGCACATAGACTTCGGCTTCGAACTCGGTGTGCGGCTTGATCGAACCCGGCTTGCACAGCACCTGGCCGCGCTCCACGTCGTCACGCTTGGTGCCGCGCAGCAGCAGACCGGCGTTGTCGCCCGCCTGACCCTGATCCAGCAGCTTGCGGAACATTTCAACGCCGGTGACGGTGGTCTTCTGCGTGTCGCGGATACCGACGATTTCGATTTCGTCGCCGACCTTGATGATGCCGCGCTCGATACGACCGGTCACCACGGTGCCACGACCCGAGATCGAGAACACGTCTTCGACCGGCATCAGGAACGGACGGTCGACGTCGCGCGTCGGCTCCGGGATGAAGGTGTCGAGGGCTTCGACCAGGCGCAGGATCGCCGGCACGCCGATTTCGCTCTGATCGCCTTCCAGCGCCAGACGGGCCGAACCGTGGATGATCGGGGTGTCGTCGCCCGGGAACTCGTACTTGCTCAGGAGTTCACGCACTTCCATCTCGACCAGCTCGAGCAGCTCGGCGTCGTCGACCATGTCGGCCTTGTTCAGGAACACGACGATGTGCGGCACACCGACCTGACGCGAGAGCAGGATGTGCTCACGGGTCTGCGGCATCGGGCCATCGGCAGCCGAACACACCAGGATCGCGCCATCCATCTGCGCTGCACCGGTGATCATGTTCTTGACGTAGTCGGCGTGGCCGGGGCAATCGACGTGCGCGTAGTGACGGTTCTCGGATTCGTACTCGACGTGTGCGGTCGAGATCGTGATGCCGCGTGCCTTCTCTTCCGGCGCTGCGTCGATCGCGTCGTACGCCTTGAACTCGCCACCGAAACGCTCGGCACCGATCTTGGTCAGCGCAGCGGTCAACGTGGTCTTGCCATGGTCGACGTGACCGATGGTGCCGACGTTCACGTGCGGCTTCTTGCGCTCAAATTTAGCTTTTGCCATGACTCACTAACCTCTAATTGGAAATTTTTGTTTGAAGCGACTGAGCGAACTCAGCCCTTCTTGGTGACGGCGTCGGCGATGTTGGTCGGCGCCTCTTCGTAATGGTCGAATTCCATCGAGAACGTCGCACGACCCTGGC